>CAWISY010000160.1:0-4863 GCA_963838455.1 Bryobacterales bacterium | reverse complement strand
GGCCCGCCGCCATCTGTCCGAGGACGGCTTTGTGCTGCCCATCATCGCCATCGACAAGCAGACCGGCCAGTGCGAGGGTCTGCCGGAGATCGTGAGCCGCGGGTTTATGTCCATGGAGGAAAGCTCCGAGGTGCTGCAGAACGCCCGCCAGGTGGTGATGAAGACGCTGGATAATTCGAGCATCGAGGAGCGCGGCGACCTGGGCGTGATTCAGGAAAAGATTCGCGCGGATTTGAAGCGGTATCTTACCAAGCAGACCTCGCGGCGGCCGCTGATCATGCCGGTGATTTTAGAGGTGTGAGTCTAAGCCGGGGCGGTGGGCCGGAGTTAGCCGCGTGAGTTACATGGTTGCGATTGTCGTCGATCCCGTACCAATGGCCGACACGGCTGCCTGGGATGAGCTTGATTCAATGATTCGGGAAGCCGGCGAGCCTCCTGCCGTCTTTCGCGAGCTGCATGACAGACTGACGGCGCGGTACCCATGCATTTGTACGCTGCCAGATGATCGAGTGGACCAGGATGGTGTCTGGAGCGACGGGCCTCTGTGGAATGACTTCGGCCATCGGGCTGCGGTGCTCGGGATCACATGGTCGCGTGCAGAAGAGGTGCGCCCATTCCTGATTCGAACTGCGAACGATCTGGGCGTAACTGTGTTCGACTGGGGCGGTCCGGCGATTTACCGGCCGCCCAGCGCGTTCCTGAGACCTCTGAGGCGGCCCGCCAGACACCCGCTGTTAGACTGAAAATCGTGGACATCTCCGACGCTTCCAGTTACCCAGGCCATGCGGATCAGGTTTTTTCCCCGCGCGGCGAAGAGGAACTGGTGGCGATTCTGGCGCGGGCATCGAAAGAAGGCGTTCCGGTCACCGTTATGGGGGCGATGACGGGGCTGGCGGGAGGGGCTTCGCCACAGGGCGGATGGGGTGTGTCGATGGCGAATTTCCGCAGGCTCGATGTCGAACCCGGAAAGGCCATCGTGGGCACCGGAGTCTTGCTGCGCGAGGTGCAGGCGGCAGCGATGTCATCGGGGCAATTCTACGCGCCCGATCCCACGGAGAACACTTCTTCGATCGGCGGTAACATTGCGGCGAACGCCAGCGGCTCGCGCAGTTTTCGGTATGGCTCGACGCGGAATCATGTGCTCGCGCTGCGGGTCGCGCTCATGGATGGGACCGTGCGGGAATACCGGCGCGGCCAGAAAGTCGATTTCGACGTCCCGCAGATTCCGCTGCCACGGTCGACCAAGCACTCCGCCGGTTACCGGCTCGCGCCGGGGATGGATTTTGCCGACCTATTTATCGGCAGCGAAGGGACGCTCGGGGTGGTGACCCAGGCCGAGTTGCAATTGCTGCCCGCGCCCAAGGAGATCATGGGCGGAGTGGTCTTTTTCCCGAGCGAAGAAGCAGCCATCGATGCGGTCGAACGCTGGCGGCCGGTGCCCGGACTGCGCATGCTGGAATACCTGGATCGAGGCTCGCTCGAAATCATGGATGTGCCTCATGGCGCGGCGGTCATGGTGGAGCAGGAGGGTGAAATCGACCTCGACATGACCGGTGCGCTCGAAGAGATTTCCTGGTTCGGAACGTCCCAGTCTGATCGCGAGCGCTTCCGCCGCTTCCGCCACGGCCTGGCCGAGGGCGTGCAGGCGCGCATTCATCGCGGAGGGTTTACCAAGCTGGGAACAGATTACGCCGTCCCGCGCGACAAATGCCGCGAAATTGTTCGCATTTATCGCACCACGCTCGATCGGGATCTGGGCATTCCCTACGTGATGTACGGTCACATCGGCGATGCGCATCTGCACATCAACACGTTTCCCGCGAACCAGCAGGAGCACGCGCGGGCCAAGGCGGTGCTGGATGAGCTGGCCAAGCCGGTGGTGGAATTGGGCGGCACGGTGGGAGCAGAGCATGGGCTCGGCAAGCGCAAGGCGCACCTGCTGGAGATTCAATATGCGCCGGAGCATATCGAGGCCATGCGCGCGGTCAAGCGCCGCTTCGATCCGCAATGGCTGCTGGGGCGCGGGAATTTGTTCACAGCGCAATAAGTAAGATGGTGGTGATGAAACTCGCGACCCTGTCTGTCCTTTTATTCGCCGCCGTCTCTTTCGCACAGAGTCCTGCCGAAACCGCTCAAATCAGCGTGGGCGGGAAAACCATCCGCATCAATTACTCCGCGCCTTCGGTGCGCGGGCGTAAGATTTTCGGGCCGGGAGGTTTGCTCTCGAACGACCCGACGTATCCGGCTTGGCGCGCCGGAGCCAACTCCGCCACGGCGTTTCACACCGATGCCAATCTCGACATCGGCGGCCTCAATGTCCCCAAGGGCGACTACACGCTGTACTGCTGGGTCAAAGATCCGGACGCCTGGGAGCTGATCCTCAACAAAGAAACCGGGCAGTGGGGCTTGACCTATAACGGATCGAAGGACCTGGGGCGCGTCAGAATGACGATGAGCAAGCCGCCCTCCGTTATCGAGCAATTGAAGTACACGATGACCGACCAGGGCGCGGGCAAGTTGAAGCTTCAGCTTGAATGGGAGCGCCACATCGGCTCGGTCGTCATCACGGTGAAGTGACTCGCCCAAGCGCGCGTGTCGCGAGGCTCGAATGACTCCAGCGGGAAGGAACGCTCGATCAAGTCGCGGGCGTCATTGAGCGAAGCGGCGTCACCTGCCGCGGTCATCTGCACGGCGATGTTGCCCAGCGCGGTCGCCTCAGCGGGGCCGGCGATGACCGGTTTGCCCGACGCGTCCGCGGTGAACTGATTCAGCAGGCGATTCTTTGAGCCTCCGCCGATCACGCGAATGCGCTCGATGCGCTGCTGCGTCGCCAGCTCGATCTGCCGGATCACCAGCGCAGACTTGAGCGCGAGGCTTTCCAGGATGCAGCGGACAAAGTGCGCTGGATCGGCAGGCGGCGGTTGTTCCGTGGCGCGACAGAAATCGGCGATGGCCGAAGGCATGTCGGGAGGATTGAGAAAACCTGCATGGTCGGGATTCACCAAGTGCTGGAAGGGCGCGGCGGCGGCCGCGGCATCCATGAGCTCGGCGTAGTTGTAGGAAGGGCCGTCGGCTGTCCACGCTTTGCGGCAGGCCTGCAGCATCCACAGTCCCATGACGTTCTTAAGCAACATTGTTGACCCGCTCGCGCCGCCTTCGTTGGTGAAGTTCATCGCCAGCGTTTCCGCGTTAATGACCGGAGCGCCCAGTTCCGTGCCTACCAGCGACCAGGTGCCGGAGCTGATGAACGCTGTGCCGCTGTGCGCGCCGCTCTGAGCTCGAATCGCGGCGACCGCCGAAGCCGTATCGTGCGACGCGGGCGCGATGACGGGCGTACCGGAGTACTGGCCCAGCACCGCGCCAGGCTCGACCAATTCCGCGAACAATCCCCGTGGCAGATTGAGGCGCTTCATCAGATCGCCATCCCAGGACCGCGTGACAGGGTTCACCAGTTGCGTGGTGGTCGCATTGGTGTACTCGCATGTCTTTTTCCCGGTCAGCCAGTAATGAAAGAGGTCGGGGATGGTTAGGGCATGGGCTTCTTGAAGCCTCCCCGGATCGTCGCGCCGGTGGGCGCAGAGCTGGAACAGCGTGTTGATCGGCATGAACTGGATGCCGGTGGCCGCGTAGATTTCTTCGCGAGGCACGATCTCGAAGACCTCGTCCATGATGCCGTTGGTGCGGATATCGCGGTAATGATACGGATTTTCGAGCAGTTCGCCGCGTTGGTCCAAGAGCGCGTAATCGACGCCCCAGGCATCTACGCCAATTCCCTTGAGGTTGCTTCCGCTCGCGCGCCGGAGAGCTTCCTGGATCTCGGCCCAGAGCCCGCGCACGTTCCAGCGGAGCGAATCGCCTTCACGCACGGGCTCATTCGGGAAGCGATGGATTTCCTCCACGGTCAGGAGGCCGTTTTGCAGGCGCCCCAGCACGGCTCGGCCGCTTTCCGCGCCGAGATCAATCGCTAGATATGCGCGGGGCGTCACCTTAGGAAGGCATCTACCAGACCGCCGTCGACGGTCAGAATCTGCCCGGTGGTCTTCGAGGACCGCTCCGAGATCAGGAAGAACACGGCTTCGGCCTGATCCGCCGGCGTCACCGGCGCCTTGGTCAGAGTCCGGTTGGCGTAGAACGAGGCTAGCCTTGCGCGCAACGCATCGGTTGACTCCACTTCGTCGAAGAGGATGCCGTATTTGACCAGCGACGCAATCACGCGATCGCGAGGAAACATGGTTGACCCTTCCACCACCGTAGCGGGCGCCACGGCGTTCACGCGCACCAGCGGAGCCAGCTCCACGGCCAGGCCGCGCGTCAGATGATTTGCCGCGGCCTTCGAAGCATCGTAGGCGAGCGAGCCCTTCTTCGCCACCACCGCATTCACGCTGGTGGTCAGCACCACGCTACCCCGCAGTCCCTGCCGCGCGAAGATCGCCCGCGCCTCATCCACCACTGTGTGCGCGCCGATTACGTTGACGTCGAAGGCCCGGCTCCATTGCTCCTCCGAGTTTCGGCCCTCGCGATCCGGCGGCGGAAACACACCCGCGGTGATCACGATGTTATCGAGGCCACCATACGCGAGCACTGCCTGCTCCAGCATGCGACGGACGCTGGCACGGTCGGTCACATCGCACGCCAAAGCCGCCGCGGGGCCGCATGCGGAGATGCCACTGCCGGCGACTCCGATTCCCGCTCCGTGCGTGCGCGTCAACTCGGCTTCGGTCGACTGTGCGGCGTCCAGATGAAGGTCCGAGCAGACCACGTGCGCGCCCTCCTTGGCGAGCCTTTGCGCGACCGCCTTGCCGATTCCGTTGCCCGCGCCGGCCACCACAACAATGTTCCTCGCCAGCTCCTTTTCCGCAGGCA
>CAWISY010000159.1:0-24307 GCA_963838455.1 Bryobacterales bacterium | reverse complement strand
GTTGGCCGGCGCGCAGGCGGCGATTTCGGGCAGCGATAAAACGGAGTCGATGCGGACGGCGTAAGTCCCCTCTAAACAATTACGCAAAACTGTTACGCTGTTTCAAGAGATGACAGCGAACGTTTCTCTCCTATTCGGGCTGTTTTCGCTAACGGTATTTGCGGCGCAGCCCTATCACACCAACCTCCGGATGGAAATATTCCGTCCGGAGCCAAGAGTTGGTGACATTTGCCATCGACGGTTCCGGCAACGTCTTCACCGTCGGCTACGTCACCAATGGGTTTGGCCAGCAGCAGATTCGCGCCGATAAGTTCGACGCCAGCGGGAATGCTCTAGGGAATTTCGAATTCGCAACAGTCGGTGGGTTTTTCTCGAACACAGTCGCAGGCGCAGCCGTCGACCCCAGCGGCGATCTTGTGATCGCAGGGTCCAGCGCGTCTGCGGAGTTTACGAGCGGACTCGAAACGCTGACGTTGGATCTGCCGGCCGCTTTCGTCGTCAAACTCGATCCACAACTGAAGACAGTTGTGTCAGCCACCACGCTCGGAGTTCATGACTTCACTATGGCGGGGGCGATGGTGCTAGACAAGAGCGGCAACATCTATGTGACTGGGCAAACTGATGACGCAAACTTCCCGGTGACCGCTGGCGCCTTCCAAACGCAACTCCCGGTGAATAATATTTATCGTTTGAGTCCGACCTACGCGTTCGTGACTGAGTTTGCCGCAGACGGAAAAACCATCGTGTTTTCGACGTATTTTGGAAGCAACGCGGTACCGTGCGATCCCGCGTCGGGACAATGCCCGGCTCTGGGTGACACAAGTGGGGCGGCCGTCGCTGTAGACGCGGCGGGTAACGTTGTGATCGCCGGATACACTAATGCGAGCCAGCTTCCTTTCCCTGCAGGAGCGTTCATCTCAAGCTGCGGGAATTGTGGTGAAGATGCGACAGGGTTCGTGAACCTTGCAGGATTTATCGCCAAGTTCAGCCCGGATGGTACGAAGCTTCTAGCTGGGACCTACTTGCCGGTGAGCGAAACAGGGCCGCCTTGCTTCCAGATTGGGATCGCGGGGCTGGCGATGGATGGGGCGGGGAACATCCTCGCCGTCGGCATAACCAGCAGCACCTTGCCGGTGACGGCGGGCGCGTTACAGACGACGTTATCCGGTACGAGTTTGACTGATGCTGGATTCATCCTCAAATTGGACCCTTCCGCGGGGCAACTCCTCTTCGGGACGTATTTCGGCGGATCGGGACAAGTCGGGCAATTGGATTATGGCGCGGTGAGCGGTGTGACGGTTGACGCGCAAGGGATCATTTGGGTGACCGGAGTGTCGCCCCCGGAGCAGTTACCGGCGCCCGCGGGGACGCCTCTTCTGGGGGGAGCTTACCTGGCGGGTTTGTCGGCGGATGGATCGTCGCTCGCGGCGCTGTTCACCGCGCCGCAGGGCTTCGCGGGATTGGCGATTGCTTCGACCGGTGCGGGCGTAGTGGCTCTCGGGTCTTCGGGCGCCCTGCTCACGGCGACCGTGGGCGCAGGGCCATCGCTGGTGGGGATCACGAACTCAGCGGGGTTCGCTCCGGCGACCGCGCTAGCGCCCTACGAATTGGTAACACTCTATGGGCTAGGCATCGGGCCGGCTACTCCGGCTGGCGGCAGCGTGACACGGAGCGTTGTCGGAGACTCCATTCAGGACGTGCAGGTGCTGTTTAATGGAACGCCCGCGCCGCTTCTCTATGCTGGTCCGACGCAGATCAACGCGATTGTGCCGAGCGAGGTCATCAATACCCCCGCAACAGCGATACAGGTCGTGACCCCTTCCGGTAATCTGACAGGTCCGGTGCTGCCGGTGAGTCCTTCTCAACCCGGCGTTTTGCTGAGCGGGGATCCGTTGCTGCAGGTGGCGGCGGCGCTGAATCAGGACGGCACCGTAAATTCGGCCACGAATCCGGCGGCTTTGGGGTCGATTATTTCCGTGTGGGTGAGCGGCGCGGGGTTATCGACTTATCCTGTGCCCGACGGAACAGTCCGGACGGCCGGACAAATCGGAGTGCCCACTCTGCCGGTGGTGGCTTTCGCGTCCCCAGCCTTGATTGGTATCCTGGGCCCACCATTCTCATTGCCAGAAGGGCCCCTCTCGACCGAAGTCGTCTATGCAGGAGACGCAGCGGGGATGGTCGCAGGGGTAACGCAGGTTAATTTTTTGATCCCCTCTCAGATACAGAGCGGTTTCGGTCCGTACGCTTTCTGGCTCCAGATCGGCGGAGTCTCGAGCGAGCAGTTCACCATTTATACCGGCGGTGCCGGTTCAACTACGACCACAACTACAACGGTGGGCGCGGCGGTTTCGCCTTAGGCACGGCCTACCT
Source organism: Bryobacterales bacterium (assembly GCA_963838455.1). Lineage (GTDB taxonomy): Bacteria > Acidobacteriota > Terriglobia > Bryobacterales > Bryobacteraceae > Palsa-187. The sequence goes on along the minus strand of CAWISY010000159.1, from coordinate 21,937 downwards.
CGCCGCCGCGCGCGCCGACGGGTCGACGATCGAGTCTTTCTGGATCAGCTTGACGACCTTGGTCTCGTACTCGATGCCCTGCTCGTCCAGCACCCACAGCTTGTTTTTTTCCACCGCGAACTTCAGAGCCTTGGCCCCGGGGAGCCGCACCGCCGGCGAGGTCTTGGGACGCATGCGCTGCACCAGGTAAGCCACGAACTCCGATTCGATCACGTAGTTGTCGTAGGTGTAAGGGCTGCCGCTGTCAGTGGCGATCTGGCCGGTGACGGTGTAGCGGCCGTCGCTGCCTTGGGAAAAGGGCCAGGCGGACCCTTCGGTGTCGCTCGAGTAGGTGACATTGAAGAAGAAGTTGTTGTTGGCGACGCTCAACAGGTGGCCGCTTTGCCAGGCTCGATCCTTGGTGGAGGCGCGCGCCACTGGTCCTTCCGGCCTGGGCGCGGGCTTAGTGACGGCGGCTTCGACTTTAGGCTGGGGTTTGGCCGCGGGTGGGGGAGCGGGCTTCGGTGCGGGCGGCTTGGCGACTGCGGCTACCACCACCGGCTTCGCCGTATTTTGTGGTTGCTGCGGGGCGGCTTGGGTTTGCTGCTGGGCGTTCTGCTGTTGGGCTGACGGCTGCGGAGCCGGTTTGGGCTGCTGCGGGGCCGCATCCTGGCTGCTCAGGGCTGCGGTGGCGAAGACGTTATCGGGCTTCGAGGATTGCGGCTTGGGCTTGTCGGGTTTGGCCGGTTCCTTCTTGGCTTCTTCCTTCTTCGGCTCCACCTTCTTCGCCGGGGCAGCCGGCTTGACCGGATCAGCGGCCGGCGGCGCCGGAGCAGCAGTCGAAGCCACCGCGGTTCCCTTCTTGTTGGTCTGCTTCAGGATGGTGGTCTCGAACTCGCGATGATCCAGATCCAGGATGATCAGCTTGTTCTTCTCGATGGCAAAGCTAACGGGCTTTGCCATGGAGACATTGGCGGCAGGGAAAGTCTTGAAGTGGGCGAACTCGACCAGGTAGACCGTGTCCGGGCCGGCGATCACATAGTTATCGTAGGAAATATCGCCCTCAGATTGATGGGATTTGACCGCCAGCGCACCGTTATCGCCCGAGCCGAAAGACGCCGAGTTGGAGCTGGAGACCCCTGCCGCATCGTTGGCCACGGTGCGAAAGTACGGGTTGAGGTTTTTGTCCAGCAACTGGCCGGTCTGCCAGGCGCGGTCTTTCGCGGAAAGCGCAGCCGGGGCCGAAAGAGCCGCCGCCGCACACAAGATCAACAGAGTTCTCGCCATGATTCGAACCACCTCCATAGCTTTTCTCTAACAAGCCTGTTTCTGACTGTCTCCGAAAATTCGCTCAGGGCTCCCCGCGCCGTAAGCCAGCGCAAGAGAAATACGCGCGGGGCACGGGAACTACCGCTGCATGCAAAGTTAACATCTGCGCAGCGGCACTTGAATCAGGCGCAAGACTTACCGGGGGGCCTGAAGAACCCCTAGAAAAAACCTTAAGAGTGAGTACTTGGCGCGAGCTCGTACCGGGCGTAGAGTCCGGGCCTGACTCGGGACTAGTGGGTGAGGAAAAAGTGCAAAAACCGCTTGCTGGCGCGCGCGGCTCAGAAATGCATCGGTCGTGGGTGCAACCACTTGCAGAGCCGCGACGGGGCGCCCCCTGGGCTGGGAGCGGTTGCGCCGAACCCTTGTTCAGCTAGTGGGTCATCGAGTAGACGATATAGTTGAGGCCGATGCGGATGCCCAGGGCGGAGAATTTCTCGTCGTAATTGGGGTCATCGGCCCACTCCCAGGAGTCGCCCAGGTCGGAGTCGAAGGTCATGGCGGCCATGATGCGGCCGTTGTCGTCGTAGATGCCGCGCCAGGCCGGCGGGCACCCGGAACATTTCTCCGTGACTCCGGTTTGGAGGTAGCGGGCGCCGGGCACCTGGTAGCGGTCATTCAGATCGTAGACGGTGTGGAAAATGGCGGCGGGGTTGGGGATGTCCACGATCTCGCGATCGGGGAACACCTTCTTCATGCTGTTTTCGAAGACCTCCCAGCCGGAGTCGCCCCAGAAATCGTCGCACATGAAGAATCCGCCGCGCAGCAGGTAGTCGCGCATTTTGGCGGCCTGCGCATCGGTCAAGAGCCAGGTGCCGGGCTGCACGGCATACAGCCACGGCCAGTTGTAGACGTCGTCGCCGTCGTCCAGGTCGACAGGCTGCTCCACGCTGCGTGCGTCGATGCGCGTCAGGCGGCGTAGCGCCAGCAGAAAATGACGGTCGGCGCGCGGGTAATCCTGGGTCCACATGGAGTTGCCATGTTTCCAGTCGGCTCCGCCGTTGCGGGAGCGGCCGGCGTTGAAGCCGCGGGAGCCCGGCATCTGCGGGTACATCAGCCGCGCGAACGTGAAATCGGCTTTGTCGTAGGCGTCGGCGGGAAGCGGAAAATCGTTGTATTCGATGCCCGGATATTCGCGGAAGGGCAACTGAAAGGCGAACAGAGTCCCGGCCAGAGCGGCTGCGCCGCCCACAGCTAACACCGCGCGGGAGATTCGATTCACTAGGCAAACTGTACCAGATTTTCCCAGCGCCCGGCGCGCTAGAATCAGAAACAGAATGCGGCCGCCGTACCTCATCATTTTTGTGGTGCAAACCGCGCTGCTGACGCTAACCGGGCTCGCCCAAACCGGAAGCCCTCCAGCGGCTTCCGCTGCGTGGGCAGCAGGTAAGGCAGCATTGGATTCTAAGGATTATCCCCGCGCGATTGAGGCCTTCCGTCAAGCGGTTGCGGCGGAGCCGAACGACTACTCCGCGCACTTCAACCTCGGCTTTGCCTACACCCTGGCCGGCCGGGATGCGGAAGCGGTTCCGGAATATAAGAGGGTTCTCGAACTGCACCCGGGTGTGTACGAAGCGCAGTTGAACCTGGGCAATTCGCTGTTCCGGCTCAAGCAGTTTGCGGATGCGGAGGCGGCATTCCGCGCCACGCTGATGTTACCAAGGGAAGCGGTAAAAGCGGAATCGGCGGCCGCGGCGGAATCGGGATTGGGGCGGTCCCTGGCGCAGGAGCACAATTTCGCCGAAGCCGAGACGCATTACCGCAAGGCAGCCGCGTTGGGTGAGTCTAATAAAGACCCGTCTTATAAGGATCTGCTGCTGGAGCTGGCCTCAATCGAGGAGGACTCGCACCACGGCGCCGAAGCGATGGCGATTCTGCGTGAGTTTCCGGCGAATCCGGCCGCGCAGGAGCACCTGGGCGCACTGCTGCTCGACTCGGGCAAGAGCGCGGACGCAATCGCGCCGCTGGAATTTGCCGTCGCGCAATCGCCCACCGCGGCCAATCGTTTGGAGCTGGCGCAGGCGTATTCGAAGGAGAAGCAGCTCGCCAAAGCCGAGCCGTTAGCGGCCGCGGCGCTGGCCGAGGCTCCCGGTGACATCGATCTGCGCATGTTCTACGGCCGGCTGTTGCGCGATCAAAGGAAGTTTCCGGAAGCGGCGGCGCAATTCCAGGAGGCGGCCGCGCGGCAGCCGAAGCTGGTGGAAGCGTGGAATGAGCTGGCGGGAGTGTTGCTGGTCTCCGGCCACTATCAGGAGGCGCTGGCGGCCTTCGACCGGGTGCGCGCCTTGGGCGCGGAGACTCCCTCCAACCTGTTCTTCCGCGGCCTGGCCTACGATCATTTGAATCAAGCAAAGGAAGCGCTCGACAATTACAATGGATTTCTGGCGCAGAGCAAGGGAGCGTTCCCGACTCAGGAGTTCCAGGCTCGCCAGCGGGTGTTGTTACTCGAAAAGGAGCTGGGGAAGAGGTAGGCGGCCATGATGTATTTGGTTTTGGCTTTGTCGCTGGCGTTCGACCTGACCACCGTCAAGAGCGAGCCCAATCTGGAGAAGCGCAGTGAGCTTGCTCTGGAACACGCCAACGCAGCCCTGGATGAGGCTCGCGACGACTACAACGCCGGCAACGTCGACAAGACGGAAGGCGCGCTGCGGGAGATGTGCGATTCGGTGGAGGTCGCCTATGACGCCCTCACCAATACCGGTAAGGACCCGCGCAAGGATCCCAAATTCTTCAAGCGGGCGGAGCTGCGCACCAGCGAGCTACTGCGCCGCCTGGAGAGCCTGGCGCCGTCGATGAGCGGCGTGGATCACGGCACGCTCGACAACGTCCGGGCCCGGATTTCAGCCGTCCACGACAACCTGCTCAAGGGCATCATGTCCCGGAAGAAGAATTGACAACGAGGTAAGTCCCATGCGAACTGCGGTGCTGGCTGCGTGTATTTTGAGTTTTTTCGCGGCGTTTTTCGCCGCCGGGCAGACCAACAAGCGCGACTACCTGACCACCGATGAAGCCAACCAGGTGCGGGCCAAGCAGGAGCCGAATGAGCGCGTAGCGTTGTATCTGCATTTCGCCCGGCAGCGCCTGGATCAGGTGACGCAACTGATGGCCAAAGACAAGGCCGGGCGCAGCGCCCTGGTGCACGATCTGCTGGAGGATTACAGCAAGATTATCGACGCCATCGCCGACGTGACCGACGACGCGATGCGGCGCAGGATCGATATCAGCACGGCATTCGCGGCGCTGGCCCGCGACGACAAGGAAAATCTGGAGGAGTTGCAGAAGGTCGAGGATTCGCAGCCCAAGGATCTGGCGCGCTTCGAGTTCGTATTGATGGACGCGATTGCCGCGACCACCGATTCCTACGCGGACGCCAAGAAATCGCCGCAGGAGCGGGGCCAGGAGCTGGCTGAGCGCGAGCAGCGCGCCAAAGAAGAACGCCTGGCCAATGAGACTCCGGAGGAAGCTGCCGCGGATAAGGCCGCGGAACAGAAGAAGGCTGCGGAGAAAAAGAAGGCTCCTTCGCTGCTGCGTCCCGGCGAGGCTCCGCCACCGTCGGCGGTTGGCGCTCCGAACAACTAGCCGGCCGCTGAAAAGGCATATCCGTTACCGCTTGCTGCGCGCGCGGCTCTGCCAGTAGGGAGCGGTTTCCTGCGACGAATGACCGAACCTCCGCTGGGCCCAAGCGGGCGCCCCGGTCGCGTCTCTGAAAGAAAAACGCCGAGCAACGTCACAGGTTGTCCCATCCGGTCCCACCGGAGGCAGGGCTGAGCCGCGACCGAGGGGAGCGGGTGGATGCTGGGAACAATCCATCGGCGTGCAGCGTCCAAAAGGGCCAGTGCTCTACTGCCGGGTCGTCCACTTCGCAAGCGTCTGTGCCCTGCTCCTTGAGGTCGCGTCCTGTGCGGGCCGCCGCCGGCCGTTTCAGGTGTTGCCCGGCAACCCCAGCTACCTGCTCCGGTCTCCGGATTTGAAGGACACGCCGTTCCCGGAGGTGCCGGGGCGCTACACACCTAACGGCCTCGGCTGGATCGACCTGCGCCGGCAAATGGGATTGCGCGTCGAGAACGCGTATTTCCGTGAAGGCTCGCCCCGGCACACGGTGGACGAGTTTATCGGGACCGAAGCGGCGGAGTATGGTGTGGCGGCCAAGGGAGCGCTGCGCCTGGTGCACGTGGAATCGAAGGTGGCGCGGCCTCCCGCCGATCAGTCCCCGGTGGAGGGCCTCCTGCAGGAAGCGCTGGCGCGCTACCGGTTTCACCGCTTTTTCTACCAGATCGTTTTCAGTAACGGGAAAGGACAAGAGAGCGGCGCAGTGCTGCTGGGCGCGGCCTCGGAAGCGGAGCTGGGGGTGCTCACGGCGCGACTGGAGCGGGATCCGGATGCGGTGTGCGGCAGGGCGGGCGGGCACTGCGCGGTGTTTCCGCAGCTCTGCTCGGTCTCGGTGCAGATGGAGATCCTGGTGAACGGCGCTCCGCAACGGGTCCCGTGGGGCAGTGTGTTGGCGCGCGTCGTGATCCGTCCTAAGAAGGTCGAGCTGATGCGCCTTTATTCCGGGCGGCCCGCGCCGGTGGAGATCGACGCGAACGATCCCGCCGCGCTGCGTCTGCCGCTGCTGCCCGGCGACCGCCTCCAGTGGCAGTAACGCTCCTGTAACCCCCCTTGACGCGAGTAAACCACTTACAGTAGACTGCCCGGAGTCGTTCGCTTCTGTTGATAGCTACGTTTCGCTTCGTTGAGGGGGAGGGTCCATGAAGACACGAACTATTCTTGCGTCGTTGACTTTGCTTGCTGGATTGAGCGCGTTCGGCCAGGTGGGCAACGGTACCATTACTGGCATTGTGGTGGATCAGGGCGGGGCAGTCGTTCCCTCCGCAAAGGTGGAGGCGCGGAATGCGGCGACGGGTGTGGTGTACTCGGCTGCCACCAGCCGCGCCGGCGACTATACGATTACGGACCTGCCGGTGGGCGTTTACACGGTTTCGGCAGCGGTGCAGGGTTTCAAGACCTACAGCCACTCCAACCTGGCGCTGGCGGCGACGCAAACTCTGCGTGAGGACATCACGCTACAGGTGGGCACAGCGGCGGAATCGGTGACGGTGAGCGCGGAAGCTTCCCTGCTGACCACCGAAACCGGCGAACTGGCCCACAACGTCAACATCACCCAGTTAGACGAGCTGCCTTTGCTGGGCATCGGCACGGCCAACGCCGGGACGCAGGGCATCCGGAATCCGTTCAGCGCTCTGCTGGCGCTGCCGGGTGTCAGCAGTTACTCAGCGGGCAATCAGTTCACGCTGAACGGACTGGGCGGCACCACCACCCCGGAATCCATGCGCATTGAAGGCATGGACGCTACCCCGCATGACCTGGGCGCGATTTATACCAACATGGCGCAACCCAGCACTGATGCGATTCAAGAGATCGCCTTCCAGACCAGCAACTATGCGCCCGAGTACGGCACGGTGGGTGCGGTGCTGATCAACTTCACCATGAAGTCGGGCACCAACCAATACCATGGCAGCGGCTACGAGTACCTGGTCAACGAGGATCTGAATGCCGGCGATCCATTCACGTCAAGCGGAGGCCCCGGCAGCATTCTGGGCGGTGACGGCGGCAAATACCGGCCGCGTAACCGGCGCAGCAATTTCGGAGGGACCTTGGGCGGGCCAGTGTATATTCCGAAGATCTACAACGGCCACAACAAAACTTTCTTCTTCTTCAATTACGAGCAGTATTTGGAGACCACGGTGCTGTCCTTTACCGATACGGTTCCAGCGGCGGCGTATACGCAGGGCAATTTTTCGGCGATCTCGCCGAACGGGAATTGCAGCCTGTGCAATACCTATGGCATTCCCAAAACGGCTCTGGGCGGCAGCCAGTTGGACCCCAACGGCGCGCCGCTGCTGGCCAACGAAATCTTCAATCCGCTCTCGCGCCAGCAAGCCACCTCCGGACCGCTGGCCGGCCAGGGTTTCGCCACGCCGTTCGTGAACAACACCATTCCGACGACTATGTTCGATCCCGTCGCGGTCAAGCTGCAGGCGCTGTTCCAGTCCCTGGGTGCGACGGCGCAGAACTCCAATCTTACCGGGAATTACCCGGGGAGCATCCCGAGCCATCGCTATTCGATTGTGCCTTCTTTCAAAATCGACCATAACGTGGACGCCAAGGACAAGGTCACGTTCTATTATCAGGAGACCAACACGCAAAGCCAGGTCTCCACCCCGAACGGGAACGCCGACGGGTTGCCGCTGGAGATCGGGCAGTATCGCGGCACCTTCGTTCCCACCTGGATTTACCGCCTGAACTACGACCGCACCATCACTCCGACGCTTCTGCTTCACGTCGGCCTCGGCTATTACTACAACACCTTTAGCGATCACGCGGCGTACTTGGACTTCAATCCGGCGTCGCTGGGCTTGAGCGGCTTCATCCAGGACCGGCAGTTCCCCAGCTTCACCGGCTTGAATAGCTGCACGGCTCCGGGAAGCGCCGCCGCCTGCACCACCTACGGCGGCATGCAGAACATCGGCACGTTAGCGCAGATTCAATCCCTGACCCGCGAATCCAAGCCCAGCGTCAATACCAACCTCACTTGGGTTCACGGCGCGCATACCTTCAAACTCGGCGCGGAGGCGTATTTCCAGGGAATTTTCCATCACCCGTATTCGGGCGTGACTTTTGCGACGGGCACAGGTCCCACCGCGGATCCGTTTACTCCCGCCAACAGCCTCAACGGGTTCAGCACCGGATTCGGCTACGCGAGCTTCCTGCTGGGCGAGTACACCGGCATCACGCAGACGCCGATCGAAGCCTATCGCGTCGGCTACGGGCAATGGGCCACCTACATTCAGGATTCGTGGAAAGTCACGCGCAAGCTGACACTGGATTACGGGCTGCGCTGGGATCTGGCCACCACGCCGCATGAGACCGACGGACGCCTGGGCCAATTGGACGAAACGCTGCCGAACACCAGCGCGGGCGGCCATCCGGGCTCGGTGCGGTACGCCAGCACCTGCGGCTGCACGTTCTATCAACCTTCGTATCCCTATGCGATCGGCCCGAGGTTGGGAGTCGCGTACCAGATCGACCCGAAGACGGTGGTCCGCGCGGGCTGGGGAGTGGTGTATGACCCAGTGTTCGGGACGGCCGGCGGCGTAGTGGGCACCAGCGGCGTATATAACGTGACCGCCAACAGCCCCACCTACATCCCAACGGCGAACCAGTTCGTGAATATCGAAACGCCGGGTGCGGTGGTACAGCCGGCGTGGCCGGTGACGAATCCCTACGTCTATCCGAATCCCGGATCGACGTCGCCGGCGCCCACGGTTCCCGACGCCAACCAGAACCGTCCGCCGCGCATCAACCAATTCAGCATCGGAATCCAGCGCCAGATTACGCCGAACTTCATCATAGAAGCCTCCTATGTGGCGAATCGCGCAGCCTGGGTGCAGCAAGCCGGCGGACCGCTGGCTTTCTTGAGCGAACTCTCCGCGCAGCAGTATGCGCGATACGGGCTGTATCCTTACCCGGGCACCGGGCCTTGCTCCACCGGAGGCGGAGTCTGCGCCAGCTCCACCTACAACAACAACTCGGATCGCGTGCTGCTGGCCGACCCGATCAGCAGCGCGGTGGTATCTCAGACCCTGGCCTCGCGCGGGATCACCGGCATTCTTCCCTACAGTGGATTCCCCACCAGTTCCACGCTGCAAAGCGCGCTCTATCCGTTCCCCCAGTTCGGCGGGCTGGAGCCGGCCGGGTCGCCGACCGGTGATTCGAAATATGACTCGCTGCAGATGAAGGCGACCAAGCGCCTGTCGCACAATTTGCAGGCGGGAGGGACGTTCACCTGGGCGCAAGGATTCACGCGCGCCTCACGCCAGGACTTCTTCAATCCGGCCAGCGGCGTGTGGGCGCTGCAGCAGATTCCGCCCCGAGACATCAATTTCCAGTTCATTTACACCGTGCCGCGCGCCCACTTCTTTCCGAAATGGGCCAACGCGGTGATTAAGGATTGGCAGATTGGCGGCTACGCGAATTATCAGAGCGGCGCATTCCTGGCGCCTCCCACCAGCCCCACGGCCAACTTCCTGACCAGTGAGGACACCCGCGTGGCCGGCCAGCCGCTGTATCTGGTGAACATCAACAACATTCACAGCTACAATCCGTACTACCAGCAGGTGCTGAATCCGGCGGCCTGGCAAGCCTGCCCGACCAACGCCGCGTGCATGGCCGCAGGGAATTTCTACAAGGATTTTCGGGGGCCGCGCACGCCCGAGGAAAACGCCAATTTCGGCCGCAATTTCCGGATTAAAGAACGAATGAATTTCCAGATTCGCGGAGAATTCGTCAATATCTTTAACCGCACCCTGCTGCCGGCGCCGATCACTACCAATCCGCAGAACGCCCCGTCGAAGAACGGCGCGGGCATCTATACCGCGGGCTTCGGAATCATCAATACGTATCTGGCTCCCAACACCGGCTACGCGCTGCCGTCACAGGCCGCGGCGTTTTATCTCCAGCCCCGGACGGGCACTCTGATCGGAAGATTTTCGTTCTGACGCAACGTCACATTTACGCGCCCTTGCAAGCTTGGCATCGCGCCAGGGCGGGAGAACGTCGCTGTTGCACCGTTTGTGACCATGGCAAGGATGCGCCCGGAAGGCCCCGGAGGTTGCCTCTACTGGCCTGTCTGTGCCGGAACATTAAGTGCCGCTTCCTGTGGTCGCGGCTCGGAACGCCCTCGATGCTGATCTGTGACTAGACAGAGCCGCGACCGGAGGGAGTCCTCATGGGCCTGCGGCCCACCGATAGTGATGAAGAACGATCGCGAGATGGCGAATATGCGGCGAATCGCGGGCCGTTCTTCAGGGGAGCGGTTTCCTGCCACGAATACCGAACCTCTGCTGGGCCCAGCGGGCGCCCCGGTCGCGCCTCTGAAAGAAAAACGCAGAGCGACGTCACAGGTTGTCCCATCCGGTCCCTCCGGAGGCAAAGCTGAGCCGCGACCAGGGGAGCGGTTGGGCGCATGCTAACGGACTCGCTGAGACCTGCCGCCTGGAGCGGAAGGCCAGGCGGGCGCTGTCGGCTCCGATCTGGATGACGCCATCGGCTGAGCGGACAAGTGCACTCGGAAGTGCAGCGATCGCAAACCCACAGCGTCGCTGCCGGCATTCCGAACGTGCGGCAAGTGGTGAACGAGCTTCAGGTGACGCACCAGCGCGCGACTTCTTCCAACGGATTGCTCCCGGGAACGGGTCGGCTGGGCGCGCGGTTCAGGGCTGGAAAATCAGTAACATGGTTCATGGACGTTATTGCGCCGCTCGGGAAAATGGAAGCCAGACCCGCACTCCTCCGGCAGCTCGGGGTGGTCAGCGCGACCGCTTTAGTGGTGTCGAACATGATCGGCACCGGCATCTTCACCACCACCGGGTTTCTGGCCGGTGACCTGGGCTCGCCGTCGCTGGTGCTGTGGATCTGGGTGGTGGGCGCGGCGTGCGCTTTGGTCGGGGCCATGTGTTACTCCGAGCTGGGCGTGAACCTTCCCAGCTCCGGCGGCGAATACGTCTATTTGACCGAAGCCTTCGGTCCCACCTGGGGGTTCATGACCGGCTGGGTTTCCTTCTTTGCCGGATTTTCCGCGCCGATCGCCGCGGCGGCGCTGGCGTTCTCGGGCTATGTCGGTTACTTCTTTCCAAGCACTCTTCCGGATCACGCTCCGGCTTTCGCCGGCCATGGCGACTGGACCTTCCGGCTGGGGGGAGCGCAGTGGGTGGCCTGCGCGCTGGTGGTGGTGTTCACGATTCTCAATGTGCTGGGAGTGCAGCGCGCCGCGCGGGTGCAGAACATCCTGACGGCAGTGAAAGTGGCGGTGATTGTCAGCTTCATCGGGCTCGGGTTCCTGGCCGGCCACGGGGAAATGGCGAATTTTTCGCGCCCCGCGGTGCGCGATACGGCGACACCTGTCGCGGAACAATTCGCGATCAGCTTGTTCTGGATCTACGTGGCCTACAGCGGCTGGAACGCAGCCACGTACGTGGCGGAGGAGCTGCATCATCCCCAGCGGACGCTCCCCATCGCTCTGGCAATAGGCGCGGTTCTGGTGGCGGTGCTGTACATCGGATTGAACCTGGTGTTCATTTACGCGGCGCCGCTGAACGATTTGAAGGGGCAACTGGCGGTGGGGGCTCTGGCCGCATCGCGTTTGTTCGGGCCCAGGATCGCCGGAATTTTCAGCGCGCTGATGGCGCTTTCTCTGATGGCCACGGTGAACGCCATGGTGACCATCGGGCCGCGGGTCTATTACGCCATGGCGAAAAACGGCGCGTTTCTGGCCATCGCCGCCGGGGTTCATCCCAAGTGGCACACTCCGGTGGCTGCGATTGTCGCGCAGTGCCTGTGCGCCATGCTGATGACGGTGACGCCGTTTCCGCAATTGGTGATCTACATCGGATTCACGCTGAACTTTTTCGCGGTGCTGAGCGTGGTGGCTCTGTTCCTGCTGCGGCGGCGCGCGGGTTGGAAGAAGCTGCGCGTGGTCAGCTTCGCCTATCCGTTATTCCCGCTGCTGTTTGTGGCCGTGGGCGTGTGGATGATCGTGCGCGGGGTGGAGCTGAAGCCGTATGTTTCCCTGGCGGCCGCGGTGACCATCGCCACCGGCGCGCTGGTCTATCACCTGCGGCTGAAGTCGCGCCAAGCCAAGCCTTCCGGCAAAGAGAAGCCTTCCGCGCTGGAGACTTATTGACTCCACGCTTGCTGACTCCACGCTTGACCCGCGGCGAGCGTCTGAGACTTTAAGGTGATCCCGCTAAAGGTTCCAGCGCTAAGAGTTCCTGCCATACCCCGCTTTGCTGCCGGGCTGCTGGCGTGCGCGCTCGCGGCTCAGCAACCGGCGCCGTCTCCATCGGCTCCGTCTGCACCGGCCTCGTCCTCGCCTGCGCCAACTTCGCCTGCTGCCACTTCGATTGATCCCACCAATCCGGTGAATCCGCCGGGTGCGCTGAATCCGGCTCCTCCCGCGCCTGCTCCCGCTGCGGATCAGCCGGCCCAACTGGAAGGATTCGTCATCGACGATTCTACGGGCCAGCCGCTGCGCCGGGCGCGCGTGGTGCTGAATCCGATCGAGACCGGCCGCTCGGCCACTGGAGCCGAGGCCGATGATGAAGGACATTTCCTGCTGAGCGACATCCCCAAAGGCACTTACAGCCTTTCGGCCGCACGCGATGGTTTCCTGACCAACTCCCAGCCGCTTACCGGAGGGCTGCGCATGCCGCCGGCGTTCCGCCTGGAATCAGGGCAGAGGATCGCGGACCTGACTTTCCGCCTGCGTCCGTGGGCGGTGATCTCCGGGCGGGTGCGCTATTCCGACGGCGAGTTCGGCGTCGGCGTGCGTATCCAGATGTACCGCACCGATCACATTCGCGGACGCAGTGCGTACAGCCTGGCCGCGACCGCCGTCGCCAATGACCGCGGCGAATACCGGGTTTATGGTCTGGCTCCGGGAGCGTACCTGATCGCGGCCTCGTATGAGCCGCCGGTGAGTGCGAACTATCGTGAACAGCCGATGCGCGATGCGCAGGGCCGCGAGCTGCCCGCGGTCGGCTACATGCTGACCTTCTATCCCAGCACCGAGCTGATGAGCCAGGCTGTGCCGATTCGCGTGAGCTACGGGCAGGAGCTGGCCGGCATCGATCTATACGTGCGCCAGGCGCGCAAGCTGAAACTGCGCGGCCGCGTGATCGATGGGGTGACCGGCACGGTGATGCATAGCGCTAACGTTACGCTGGAGCGCGTGGATGCGGCCGGCACCGGAACCCTGCCTGCCAACGCAACCGTGAATTTCGACCGCGACGGCAACTTCGAGATCCCTTCGGTTTCTCCGGGATCCTACGGCGTGTTCGTGCGGGCCGCGGCGGAGTCGGGAAGCTCGGTTCTGACCGGGCACCAGTTGCTGGTGGTGGGCACGGACGATGTCGATGGCATCGATCTGATCGCGAATCCGGCAGCGTCGTGGGGCGGTGTCATCGCGACGGAGGGTTCCGGCGTGTTCGCGCCCAACGCCTCGCCACGCATTACGCTGGAGCCGCGCACGATGGATGCGCAGGTGTGCACGGCGTCGCCGGTGCGGTCGCAGGACTCCGGCGCGCTGGAGTTCGCCTGCCTGATGGAGCGCGACGAGACGTACGACGTGTACGCCGATAATCTGCCGGACGATTATTATTTATCCGCGGTGCGCGTGGGCGGCGCGGACGTGAAGGCGATCGGCCTGCCGGGCAACGTGGCCTCAGCCACGCCCTTCGAGGTGGTCCTCGATTCGCGCGGCGGCAGAGTCTCCGGCGCGGTGGCGGGCGCGGACGATGTGCTGTGGGGCGGCTCGACGGTGATGCTGATTCCCGATCCTCCGCAGCGCCGCTTGCAGGATTACCGCTTCGTTTCGGCCGACGCCAACGGGCGGTTTATCTTTCATGGCGTGGCTCCGGGGGCGTATATCCTGGTGGCGTGGCTGGATGAGACGCCGTGCGATGTCTACGATCCCAACGGCCTGGACCGCTGCCGCTCGGCCGGGATGAACGTGACGGTGAGCGCGGGCACGGAGCAAAATCTGCTGCTGACCATGCATCCGGTCGCACAACCGTGATCGCTCCAGGTATAATGCGAATGAACCTGGCGCTATCGTCTAACGGTTAGGACGGAGCCCTCTCAAGGCTTAAATACGGGTTCGATTCCCGTTAGCGCTACCAATTCCTCAACAACTTACAGACCAAGAGTGACAACGAGTGACAACGCGCGGCGGGCGGCTGCCGGTCGGACGGTCGCCAAAACCCTGTTTCCGAGCCGTATGGTCGTAAGACTGCACACGTACTTGGAAGCTTCGCGACCATTTTCACTTTATAAATAGGCGATTTGGAGAAGTGTCAGTACGGTCGGATAACGGCCGAGCTTCATCGATTGTTCAAACACCCTAAAGGCTGGATTCTCTATCGCTGGAAACCAGGCCTGCACTGGCACCTCAACCATCTGGTCTGGACCTTCGGAGCCATCGGCACACAGGGCCGCGATCGAGGCGGAGTGAATCTCTTGCCTGCTGGCCAGCCAAACATTGGGGTCGTTCTCCGGCCGCTTACGCCATCTACGCACCTCGCCATTCTCCGAAAACACCGCCACACAATGAGTCCTGGATTCCTCCACTACACGCCCTACCGTGGTCGTCAGTGTGGTGGTGAACTCCTCTGCCAGTTCCTTGACCAACTGAAGATTCGGCGCTGCCGCGTTACAGCGAGCCCCAATCAGGCGAGGCGGAAGGAGCAAGTGAGCTGCGAACGCGCTGGCCTCCAATTCCATGGGGCTGCCTATACACCCTTGAATGTCGCTGTCCGTACAGAACTCGAGTTGAGTCTGGCCCTTGTGAAGCTCCCAGTGCCCCAATTCATGCGCAATATCGAATCTCTCACGGCCTTTCTCGGGGACGTCATCTCGAATGCGAAGGATTCCGCGGGAACCTCGCCTGGTCAGTCGAGCTTCTGCTCCTGTAATTCCGCCTCGACGGATAAAGGCTCCTCGGTCTGCGGCCATCGTTTCGAGGTCGATATCCCCCGCGGAAGTGACAGCGAAGTCATTGAGTAGCTTGGATGCTTTACTCGCCCGAAGCGACACAGCAAAACAGGGGTTCTCGCAACATCAAGACGTCGAGCGTACGATAAATGAGCTAAGGGCGATCTTTGAAACGTTCTTTGTTCGTGCTTCATACCTAATCGGCCATATCGACGGGCTAGGAGGGACTTTGGAAGGCGAGGCCCCAACGTTGGCAGCCACCCTGGGAGAGACCACATGGTTGAATGAGCTTTGGAGCCGTTACTGGGGCATCCTTCGCTCTCTTTTTGAAAGAATCGATTCCTGGCAAGGTGTGCAGCAGTACCAGCCGTTGAAAAACCTTGGGGAGGAATTGCTGTTACGTGGCGGGATGGGTTTCGTAAGACTTCCGACGGGAGGCTACTTCGTGGGGTTCAATCCCACCAAGACTTTATGACTACCTCGCGATTCGTCTTGCCCAGAAATGCCCAAATCAGTCAGTAGGCCTTCGTTTGGCTCTGGTGGAATCGTCTAAGGCGACGGTGCAGCCGGTTGCACCCGAACATTCTTCGTATCGCGCGTCATCCGCCCGGAACCGTACTGCTCCATCTCCAGAAGGCGAACGGACTCGGGGGGCCAGTCGGGTTTACCCCAGATGACGTGAAGCGGACTTCACAGGAGTGTGTCCCAGAACGCCGTTTCTGGACCACCAGTCAAAGAATTTCGGATCAATTCCTTGATGCCTATGACGCCGGAACCGGAGGCGGAGTCGTGTCCTGTTCGGGAATGGCTCCGCAGCTGCGAAATTGCATGGCGGGAGCTTCATCGACCCCTGCGGATTGGGAACCCTAATGCCTGAAGAAGAGACTGAAAGTCCGGAGGAGGTTCGCAGTCAACGCAGACGCTCTCTCCCGAACGTGGATGAATGAACTGAAGACGCGCCGCGTGGAGAGCGACGCGAGTAATTCGCCGTTCCAGCTTTTCTGATGGATTGTACTTTCTGTCGCCGATGACCGGGTGGCCGATCGCTGAAAGCTGAACACGGATTTGATTTTGTAATCCGGTCACCAGCGAGACTCGGACGAGCGATGCGCCCCTAAGGCGATGTTCCACGGAATAGCGAAGTTCAGCGCGAGCCGATTTTGGATCGCCTTCTGTGGTCACTTTTTGAAACATTCCTTCTTGCCGAAAGTAGTGAACGAGAGTCCCTTCTTTAAAGCGGAGATGACCACGAACTGCCGCGAGATATTCCCGCACCGGGGTGTGTCGGATAAACTGTTGCACGAGTGCTTCTCGATCTGGCCAGGTTTTTGCGAAGAGCAGAATCCCAGACGTGTCACGATCGATGCGATGTACGACAAAGGCCCGTTGCCTCTTTGATTTCAGTTCTGCTGAAAGAATAGAAAGCGCAGATGGGGTATCGGAGTCATCCGCGGGCACCGCGAGCAGTTTGGCCCGCTTATTGAGGACTACAACGGCATCGTCTTCGTACAGCACGTGAAGCTGCCGCCGATCCTGCTTTCCTAAACGGCGATCGCCCCCGGGTTGAAATCTCTTCATTGCTGAATGGCAGATTGTTCCTTTTCAGGGCTGCTCGTGAACGAGTGGTGACGCAACGCTCGATGATCCATCGCTATGCTACCAAGATCCCGGTCGGTTGCCATGCGGTTGACGCTCTTCTGACGCAGACGGATTGGGCGGGCGAGAACGGCTCCGGCATGAACACCAAGTGGCAGAACATTATCCGCGACCAGAGGCGGGAGGCCCGGATCGCGGCGGCCGTAAAAGATTTGAAGCCGACCTGAAGGCCAAAGGCAGCCAATAAAGCGAGGCCCACCGGCGCACTGGGCCAGCCCTGCCGAGATCGAACAGGGGTGTCATAAACCGCGCCATCACACTGCGAGGGACGGTGTCTCGCGTCCGCGCGGCCTCAAGTCCTTTCCACATGGCTGTGTAACGCGCTAGCCGTGCAAGTGGGCGGGGCCAACCGTGGCCTCACCTGACGGGCACTTCCGTGAAACGCCGATCACGTCCGGCCCGGTCGCGCCCGCTGGGGTGACGGGACGGCGACTTCACGGGATCTATGTTCTTGCGCCGCTGTTGGAAGCTCTCTACGAGTGGGCGACCATCCGCGCGAGGGCCCGCAACTCGCACCTACACTGGCCTGCCAGACTTGACGGAACGTTGGATTCGCGTGTGCTCAGCCAGTGTATCCCCACGCCCTTACCAACCCGATCATCAGTGACTTCCAAGCAGGAGTGAAGTTGAGGACCGTTGTCGCGACCTGGCCGCCCCACAGTACGGCCGCCCCCCAAACAACCGGGCCCATGACGCGCTTGTGCCTGAACCAATCCCAGGCCAGCATGGCAATCAACATGCAGGGTAATGCCCCAGAAGTACTGAAGCCACCAGCCGAACGGGCCCGGCAAGGTGTGTTTGATTCCCATCTGCCATATCCGTCCGAACCCGGCGTCTGAGATGGCAACTGCGGAAAGGATCATCCACCGCTTGTGCTCCGCCAGATTTCTTCGGCTGAGCAGGCCGGCGATGATAAACGTCGAAAATGCGAACATTTCCTCGAATTCGAGCGCAAGAAATTGCGGCGCATAGTCCGGATGGCCGATCTGCCGCGCCTGATCGACCATAGCCGCAACAAGGCCCAGCGGAACCATCGCTGCAGAAACAATGGCGGTCGCCCAGCCGAGCCGCATGTGAAGCCGGATGTCACCGCTTTGAACCAGAAAAATCTGTACGGAAACGAGAACCAGCCAGATAGCATAAATGGCGCCATGGACGTGCAGAATGATGGGTGGCGGGGGAATCTCGCCCATGTACCGGCGGAAATCAAGCGCAAACCCGCCCAGGATTGCGGCCCAGATAATACCCATCCAGACTACGTAAGCGTTACGATCCGTTCGTGGTGCCAACGCCGTGGAGATCGCTGTTCCAAGCATGTGGTTTGAGCCAGCATAACAATTTTCGTGCGTGCGGGCGATGGTAGAAGAGACCCGGGACGCGGTGCAGTTTCGCTCGCGACTGCGGAGACGCTCTGGGCGGATCACGCGCCACTCGTACAAAGCTAGGATTTGGGCGACGCGGGCCTGAAGTCCCGTTCTGGGAGATTACTCCCGGGAAACGCCGCTCACGGAAATAGGTGGCGCGTTGGACCGCACTGCGTCGCGGGTTGGGGAATCATGACCGGTTACCGGACGTCCGATTCACTTAAGGCCGAGGAGGCGGGCAGGATTTTGCTTGGTCATCATGTCGATTTCGGCCTGGCTGAAACCCGATTTTGCGAGGACGGCCATACCCATTTGAAAGGCTTGGGCGTAGTTCACCCTGCCAGGTTGGCCGAGATCGGTGCTGATCACTATGTTTGCCGGACCGAGCGCTCGCATGTCGGCAAGTTTCTGCGGTCCGTAGTCCATGACGGGATTCTCAGCATTGATGACCTTATTGGTCCTCCACCGGTGAGGCCCTCCCCGCTCAGGACGATCTCGATCAGCGCGCCCATACGACCGCCTCTTTCATCTGCGCCATGGACATCACGATCCCCTGGTGGTTCGGGTGCTGCACATAGATCTTTTTGACGCCGGCCTCCTTTGCCGCTCGGATCACCATTAGCGCCTCCTCCGCACTGATGTGTCCGGTGGACAAGCAGAGATCATATTTGGCGACGATCTTGAGGACTTCCAGGACTTCCGGCAGCAATTGTCCGTTGCGCGAGACCTCGACTGCGGTGGGCGAGCGTGGATTGCGGACCGCCGCGTCGTTCGTCGGCATGTATACCATACGACCCAGGCGGCCGCGCGTCAACGCCATAGACTCCACGGCCACCGGATTGATGCCGCCCACCGCTTTGTTCAGGACGATGCCGCCGAAGACCTCGACGTCCGGGACCATCTGAGACACCAGGTAGGCCCAGGAAGCGGTCTCCGTATTGTGTTCCTTCAACACGATTCCCCGCATGCCATAAATGCGCGCGATC
Organism: Bryobacterales bacterium; assembly: GCA_963838455.1. Lineage (GTDB taxonomy): Bacteria > Acidobacteriota > Terriglobia > Bryobacterales > Bryobacteraceae > Palsa-187. The sequence goes on along the minus strand of CAWISY010000159.1, from coordinate 3,078 downwards.
TGGGCCGCTTCGATTGCATCGTATGCGCGCTTGTAATTCAACAGCGCCGTCTCCGGCCCGACGTGGGCGTGAATGTCGATGACGCCCGCGAGGCTGGGTGCGTCGTCCACCTGCGCGGTTGCCACTCCGGGCAAGGCCGCGAGCGATACCAGAACCCCCCATAGCGTCCATCTGCGCATTCTCATGGTCAGCTCCTTGTTGTCGAACATGCCTGCCGAGCGCGGATTGGCTAGTGAGCGACCACGCCGGGATGCCGTTCCAGCCACTTGTTGTTTTCCATGCACACAAACTCCATGAGTTCGCTGCCGGCCTTCATGCGCGCAAGCGTTCCTGTGTATTGGAATGGCTTCTCGTAGTATTCGGGATCGGTGACGGTTACTTCGCGCGTCATGCGATTCTTGTCGATCATTTGGAAGCGCTCCACCACTTGCAGTTGCTCCCCATGGGGGTGCTCCGCGGTATCCAGGTAAGTCATGGCGTTAAATCCCTTGGTTTCGACGATCATCGCGTCGCCTTCCCAGTGGCCGCGGGAAACTCCCCACCAGGATGGTTCGATGGACGTCGGCATGGGAGTGCCGTCGGTTGGGATGACTTTGTACACGTTGTTGGACTCGAACATGATGGCCAGCCGCTGGGGAGTCTGAACGATTTCGACCGGATACTCGGTACCCCAGGAGCGCGTGTAGCCCCAGGGCAGGCACCGGGCGGTCCAATCCACATGGCTCGCCTTGTCGTTCCACTTGGCCAACCCGAAGCTCGTAAAGGAAATGGAAGGCGGCGGAACATGCTTGCAGCCCTTCGTGAAACTGCCACATTCATTTGTGGCTCGCGTCAGATCCGCGGTGCGGGGGTGGTCCCACACGCCGCCCAGATCCGGTTTGCCGTTGGGCAGGCGAGGGATGGCGTCAGCGCCCTGCTGGGCCACCGCGGGCATGCGCATAGCAACGCCGCGATAATGAGCACCGCGAACTTGAGAGGACTGGCCATGTCTCACTCCTTTCGTAAATCGAGAGCCTTACTTGATACATATTACTTCCGCGGAACGAGCGGCGGTGACCCCGGTTCCGTCGGATCGAGAGCACCGTAGCCGGCCGGCGTCCGGGGATCTGGCGGCGGAGCCGAAGTCGATTCTACTCCTGGTAAACGCCGATTGCGGGGAAGGCGGGGAGTTATTCGTCCCTGATGTGCGGCATTAACGGCAGCCTCTTCGGACTCCTCGGAACCGAGTGAAAGGTCCGTGTCCCCCAACGGGTCCCTTTGCAGGACGAACGCGAGCACGTTTGCCGCCCAGCAAGAGTTGGTAGGATTAGAAGTAATGGTCGAGCTTTTCAGGACGGCGTGGTAGGCCACGATACAAGATCGAGTCTGAGCTACAGATATCGACAGTACTACATACAATACTACAGTACTGTGAGTCCTACAGTACTCCTTTTCGGTATTCCTCAGTTCACATGTCCGCACTAGACAAGGCAGTACCCCGAGATTTGATTTTACAGACCTGTAATTTCAAACTGCAGAACTGTCCGTTCTGCCGTTTACTGCAGGCGCCCGAAGCCGTACAGTACGCAAAACTAGCAGTACAAATGAACTACAGTACTGTTTTCTACAGCTACTACGAATATTGCTTGAGCCTAGGTCTAGCCAGTACTATCGTAACCGCCGAGTTTTTCTATCAAATCACAGCCATAGCAAAGACCAAAATAGTTTGCACAGCTTCAAAGGCAACTGAAAAAATGACTGAAATCATCCATCCATGGCGAAGGCCGCGCGGCGTGCCTTTTCCGAACAGTTTGCGCATCAACAGCCCCAAGTTCGCCGCGCCCGAGTGCACCCACCAGTCGCTTGAGAATATTTTCCCGGCCGCGCAAATGCACGCGGCGCATCCCGCCACGATCATACAAGTGTTGATTCCATCGCTCCAGCTTCTCGCCGCGTTGCCGTAACAACCGCCGGCCTCGCTCTCCGCGAATGCGCCGCCGATTCGCATACACCGCTTGCTTGTTCCCGCTCCTGCTCGCTCCACCGCTGCCGTCCGCGATTCGGCTCCGAGCAATACGTGCGCACGCCCCACTCGGTCAGTTCGCTCACCACCGCGCGGCTGTGATAGCCCTTGTCGGTGACCACCTCGCGCGGCCCTTCCGCGCTGACCTGCTTGGCAACTTCGTCGTTGTCGGTATCCGCGACCACGGATGTGATGCGCTCGCCGGCTTCGGCCACCGTCTCCTGAATCGTCGTCGTGTCGCCTTCATCGGCCCCGTGCAGCGTGACCGCGACAATCGCTCCGGTCTCCATGTCCACCGCGTGCTCGGCCTTGTGAGCCAGATGCGTGCGCCCATCCTTCATCTTGGTGATGCGCGCGTCCGGGATCGTGCGGATGCGTCCAGTCGTCGTTGGATCCCTTCTTGGGCCGCTTGCGATCCAGCTTGGCCAACTGCTCCCGCGTGGGCGTTTCGATGCCGCTTTCCTTGGCCAGCCGCGTGAGGAACTCTTCGTACTGCTCTCCGGTGTCGCGCCGCACAATCGACCGCAGCGCCGCGTTGGCTTCCAGCGTCGTCGCGTCCACGCCGATCGTGGTCCCCTTCAGCAGCTTCTTTTCGGCCAGCACCTGCAGCACCCACTGGAACACCGCCTGATGCGTTTCCACGTCCATCAAACGCCGGGTTCGCGAGATGGTCGAGTGGTCCGGCACGCTTTCATCCAGCGCGATCCGCACGAACGACCGGATCGACAGACTATCGCTGGCGCGCCATGCGATTCCGCGCTCCGAATCGATCCCTTCGAAGTAGCCCACCATCAGCAGCCGGAAATAAATCCCCGGCGACAAACCCGGCCGGCCCACTTCGCCGGCGTAGAAATCCTCGCAGATCGCTTCGACGTACTCGTCGAACTTCTTCTCGTCCAGGATCTGATTCAGCCGCTGGTAAAACGGATGGCTCGCGCTCACCGGCAGCGCCGCCGTCGGCGTCCACAACCCCTCTTGCCGCACCCGCTTCTTTCGTCGTCCCATCGCCATGATCTGAAGACGATCAGAACGTTCCCGAGGTCACACTCGGCACGGCGTTTCACCACGCGCTGCTA
>CAWISY010000158.1:0-4151 GCA_963838455.1 Bryobacterales bacterium | reverse complement strand
AACGTCCACGGCCGTGCTCAACTCGTCCACGCCGTCCAACCTGCCCACCGCGAGCGTAGGCGAGATATTCACGCTGACGCTATACGGCTCTGGATTGGTTCCCGGCACAGATCCCACCCAGCGGACGACGGTCGGCATCGTAAATGCGAGCAATCAGATCGTCCCCGATGCCAACATCCTTTCCACTACCGTGAGTAACTCTTCGACCGTCGTGTTGACGATTCAGGCGCCGGCTTCCGCCGACCCGCTTCTGCCGTGGACCGGAACTTTAGTGACCTTCGGCGTCTGCAATCCGGCCGGCGGATCCTGCGCCACCCCGACGGGTACCTTCGCGATCCCGGTCGGCGCTGGACCGACCATCACAAAGATCATTAGCGCTTCGACGTTGACCAGCGCGGCCACGCCGAACGTGGCGCCCTACGACATCCTCACCCTCTGGGGATCCAATTTCTGCACTTCGAACGGCACGGGCTGCGGGGCCAACGGCATCCTCTTTGGACAGTTGAACCCCTCGACCCTCACCTACTCGACCAGCCTTTCGCCGGACGGCGGCCAACGCAACCTCACGGTCAAGTTCGGACTGCACGGCGCTGCCGCCAGCACGTTCGTGGCTGCGCCTCTCCTGTTCGCGAGCAACACCCAGATCAACCTGGTCGTGCCTGCGAACAACTTCCCAGCCGCGCCCGCCGCAGTCGACGTGCTTGTGAGCTTCGGCGGATTGACCAGCAACACCATCGCGACGACATCCACCCTGACGGATCCTGGGATCTTCACGATCGACCCGTATGGCCAAGGCGCCATTCTGAATCCGGACTACTCCGTCGCGGGTGGCGGCGAGCCGGCGACGATGGGCAATGCGATCCAGATCTATAGCACCGGCCTCGGCACGCCCACGTCTGTGACGGGCACCACCCCGGTGACCTACTCCAGCATGACTTGCATCACTCCGGCTAATTTTGAGACGGCGGCCGGCACCTCGTCGGTTGACGGAGCGTTGATCCAGACCGCCCTCCTGGGCGGCGATCTTCCGCCGTGCTTCGGGACCGGTGCTCCGAGCAGCATCACGGTCGGTGGACAAATCGCTACCGTCGGCTATGCCGGCTGGGTAGCGGATTCTGTCGCCGGGTTGTTCCAGGCCAACGCAACGCTCCCCGCTGCGACGGGCCCCTCTTCGCCCGCCTACTTCGTGGACGCGGCCGGCACGCACCTGACCTCCATCGCGAGCCCCGTGCAGCTTCCGATCGTGATCACGTCAAACAGCGTCGAGAGCCAGCAGCCGGGCAGCAACCTCGGCCTGAATCCGGGAGCGACGATCTGGGTGACGCCGCCGCAGTTGTCGGTGTCCACTCCCGGCACTCTCAGCGTTTCTACCATGGGTGGATCGTGGACCTCCACGATGACCGCGAGCGGCGGAACGGCTCCTTACACGTTCACAGTCGACGGTTCTGCGACCTCGCCCGCGACCGGCGGCCTGGCCTTCACGGTTACCAGCCCCACGCTTTCGTTTGTGACCGCGCCGACGGCGACTGGCGTGTATACCATCACGGTTACGGCGACCGACGCGAACGGCTTGACGGGTAGCAATACCTTCACGCTCACCGTCACAGATCCCGGCGATACCTCACCGGTGACCGCCAGCGCTACGGCCGTAACCGCCAGCGCCTACGGCACGGCGAACGCTACCGTCACCACAGTGACCGCCGCCAACGGAACGGCTCCGTACGCTTACTCGATCACGCCGTCGGCGGTTCTTTCGATCTCTTCCAGCGGTGTCGTTTCGACCACGGCCTCGGCCCAGGCGGGAATGTACCACGCTGAAGTGACGATCACCGATAACGCCTCCAACACACGCAACGTCTATTTCGACGTGCCTGTCGGAATGATGTTGACCGCAACCAACGGCGTGACGACCCTCACGGGCATCGCCAACCTGAGCAGCGCTCAGACGCTGACCACGATCGGCAATCTGGGTGGCGGAAGCGTCGCCTACACGCTGATTCAGCCCGACTCCGCGAAATGCGCCATGACCATCCCGAGCGGAGTGCTCACCGTCCCCTCCAGCGGCTGCGTCGCTGGAACCTATAGCGTCACGGTAGCCGGAACGGATTCGGGTCCGAGCAACGGAGCAACCGGCGCTGTTGCGACTCTGAACCTCAGCATCCACTTGAACTAAGACTCACTTGAACTAAGACTTGGTTCGCCAAGCTATCTCAAGTAAACCTCGGCGGCGGGAGATCAAACTCCTGCCGCCGTTTTCTGTTTCAGGCGCATCGCCGGCGGCTTCCTAACGGAACCTTCTGTGGAACCTCGTGAGTGTGCCAAACTAGCCATAGGCGTATGCGAACCCTTTTTGCGTTCCTCACACTGCCCGTGATTGCCAGCGCCCAGTCTTCCTCTACATCTTCCTCTACACAAACCGCCGCCCAGGAGCCGAGCGTCACGCCGGTCTGGGATGCGTCCAAAGTGGTCGCCGCGTTCTCCGATCAAGCCGAGCGGCTGAAGCCGATCCTGGAAAAGTTGACGCCGCAGCAGTGGGTGTCGCAGGGTGCGCCGCAAGTCTACGTCACGCAATGGCAGAACGTGCGCAAGGAGCTGGACTATGTCGCGCAATCGGCCCAGCTCTTTGAAAGCGATCCGGAGCGATTGACGCTGGCTCTCGATACCTACTTCCGCTGGCAGCGGCTGGCTTCGGATTTGTCGTCGCTGACGGAGGGGGTGCGGCACTATCAGAATCCGGCGATCGGTGATCTGATGGTGGCGGTGTTGGGCGAGAACACCTCCAACCGCGATCTGCTGCAGCAGCACATCTCCGACCTGGCCGCGCAAAAGGAGCAGGAATTCGCGGTGGTGGATGAGGAAGCCCAGCGTTGCCGCGGCATTGTGACCCGTTCGGTTGCGACTCCGCCCAGACCCGCTCCCGCGAAGCCTTCTCCAGCGAAGGCGGCTCCAGCGAAGGCGGCTCCGGCCAAGCGGCCGGTTCCCAATCCCGCGCCGGCCAATCCGCAATGAATCGGGCTTTAATTGAATCGATCGTTAAACGATGTTAAATGAGTAAGGAATGAGATGACCGAAAGCACCACCACCTTCGCCTGCAGCATCTGCGGCGAGCCCGCCACCGAAATCTGCGTGTACTGCACCAAGGACGCTTGCCCCAATCATCGCTGCGAGAAATGCAAGCGCTGCAGCGACTGCTGCCAGTGCGAGTTCCGGCGGCACGTGGATTGACGCAGGTTTAGTGGAGTGACGCGCCTCTACTTGCTGCTGGGCGGGATGGCCGGGGCAGCCTTGGCGGCCCGCGCGATGATCGACTCGCGGTCTCCGCGAGACCACGCCTCGTTGGCCTGCTGCTCAGGAATCCCCGCCACGCGCGCCAGCAGCAGGTAAGCCGGCAGCGCGTGCTCGAGCGTCTTCCAGCGCGCCATCTCTATCAGCGACGGCAGCGCGCGCATGCGGATCTGCTCGAATACGGCAGTCTGATCGAACGCCTTGTAGTTCGCATCCGTCAACGTGCCGAGCGCCTTCAGGGCCCAGGTGCGGTCGGTCCAGGAAAGCGAATTCAGCATCTCGATAAACCAGGTTGGCTCGACCTTGATCCCGGCCACGGCGAACGCGATCAGGCTGCGCGCGGCGTTCACGCGCACGCCCGGGTCGGAGTCGCGCAAGGCGTATTGCAGATCGTTGATCACGGTCTGAGGCTCCGGCGCGTAGCCGATGACGTAAGCGGCAGTGGCGCGCTGCGCCTCGTCGCCGGAACTGCGCAGCACGGCGCGGATCTGGGTAAGATACTGCTTCACCAGCGACGGAAACATGTCCTGAATCGCGCGCACGAAGGGATCTTCGGAACGGGCGTATCCTTTGGTCAAATCCTCGCCGGTGAGCCCCTGGCGCGAGGCGCTGTCGGCCGCGTCCACAAATCTCTTGTAGGTCAGGTCGACCTCTTGGGGCAGCGTCTCGTCCCCATCGGGAACTTCATGCAGGTCGAAATGGGTGGCGCCGCGCTCCTCAATGCCGACATACAGGGCCACCTTTCCGCCCTGGCAGCACACCGCTTCCAGATGTGATTCGACCACTCCCGGGATTTCATCCAGCCGCTGCTCGACGTCTCCCTTGGAGAAGGGCAGAAGCTGGCCCACATGCACGTTCAGCGTTTC
>CAWISY010000157.1:0-55866 GCA_963838455.1 Bryobacterales bacterium | reverse complement strand
TGTGTCGCCTCGACCCAACGCGTGTTGCCGCTCTTCCTTGGAGCGGTCGAATTTGAGCACCTTGACGGTGATCTCTTCGCCCACCCGGACCACCTCGGAAGGATGCGTGACGCGGCCATGCGACATGTCGCTGACATGCAGCAATCCATCGATGCCGCCCAGGTCGACAAAAGCGCCGTACTCGGTTAGATTCTTGATGGTTCCCGTCACCACGGCTCCCTCGGCCAGGTGCTCCAGCACGCGCTCCTTGCGCACCTTCAGATCCTCTTCGAGGGCCAGCTTGCGCGACACCACTACGTTGCCGCGGCGCCGGTTGATCTTGATCACCTTGACCGGAATGTCCTGGCCCAGGAATTGATCCAGATCGTGCGACGGCCGCACATCCACCTGCGAGCCCGGCATGAACGCCGGCACGCCCACATCCACCATCAGGCCGCCCTTGGTGCGCTCCATCACGCGGCCGTTGACCAGTAGATGGTCGTTCATGGCCTGTTCCAGGTTGTCCCAGACCCGCAAGCGGCTGGCCCGCGAATGCGACAGCAGCACGTAGCCTTCCGGCTGCTGGCCGTGGCGGTCGACCATCACATCGATGGGATCGCCGCGTTTGAACGGAACGGTGCCGTCGGCCTGGGTGACCTGCTCGATCGGCACAAAGCCTTCGAGCTTATAGCCGAAATCGACGATCAGCTCCTGGGCGCCCACTTTAACCACGTGGCCCTGGAGCAGTTCGCCTTCCGAAGGTGGAGCTAAGTGACTATAATCCTCGATGAGGTGCTCATAGTCCTCGTCAACGGTTAGGTTGAGATCATCCCGCTCATTATTGCCGCTGGCCATCACCCGAAGCTCCGACAAACCGTTGATAGATCAAGGTTCCCCGGCAGGGAAATCGCCGAGGGCCCCTAGTGATGGCCATTATACATTAATTCCCCTGCGCGAACGGAAAGACTTAATCGGTTCTGCGGCGGGGGTAGCGGACAAGTGGCGTAGGCTGTGAAAACACAGGGTGGATTATAGGCTTCATTAAAGTCCAGAACCACTGTTCCCGGGGCTTTCAAATTCTTGGGAAGCGCGATATCCAGGAATCGGCCCGCTCCGTATGTCTCCTTGCCGGCAGTCTGATCGCGAAATACGATGGAGCCGTCTTCGGCTGGGTCCAGCCGATATTCCTTGCCCTCGCGCGGGAAGCTCACGTAACCCGGCGCGTTATCTTGCTCTTGCAGGCCGGAGATCACGGTGTCGAAGTTGAGCACGTGAGGCTTCTCGTAGGGAACGTAGTTGGCGGTGATCCGCCACGCTGCATCGAGGGGGTACCAGCTCAGATGCGTGAACTTGGTACGCGTCGGCGCCTGACTGTCCTTTACGCGGACTCCGAATTTGTCGCCGCGCTGGATCAGCGTCAGCTTGACGGTCCCAAGTACCAGAACCTGGGACTTACCCGAGGTGTCCGGCGCAAGGTCCGTGGCGGGCAGCCGAATCCCGGCCGCCGGCTGGAAGTGAACCTTTCCGCTGTGCAGCGTGAAGACGCCAAGCTGCGCGGGAACCGAAGCCGGCAATGGAACCTCGGCCTTCGGATCGGAGCCGGCGCGGTTGTCGCCCTCCTTCAACCAGGAGAGACCGACCACGGTAGTCCACCCGTTCTCCGTGACCAGCGACTTTTCCCGCTCGGCCCGGAACTTGTTCTCCTCCGAGCTGTAATCCGCGGCGAGCAATGCGAGGGCCGCTAGCGTGAGGCCAAGGAGCCTGCGAATCATACCTTAGTATAACGCCATGCATAGTGGAGGAAACTCACCACCGTGAGGGCCGCCGTGATCCACACCGCCAGCGGAATCAGCACCTCGATCGACGCGGTCACGATGACCACGAACCCCATCTGAGCGATGGTCGAGAGCTTGCCCCACAGCGACGGCGGAAACCTTCGGGGAGCCTTCGAGAGCAGCAGCGCCAACACCGCGCCGATCAGAATCAGCGCGTCGCGGCCCAGTACCATCGCCGTCAGCCAACCGGGAATCGAGCCGGCCAGCCACAACCCGGCAAACGCTCCGGTCAGCAGCACTTTGTCGGCAATGGGATCCAGCACCTCGCCGGTGCGGCTGGAAACCTGCATGCGCCGAGCCAGATAACCGTCGAAGGCGTCGGTCAGCCCGGCCAGAAACATCACCACCAGTGCTGCGCCGAAGTCGTGCTTCCACAGCAGCCAGAACAGATACGGGGCCGCGATAAGCCGCGCCAGGCTCAGTAAATTAGGGATGAATCCCAAACGTTAGGATACAAGAGCGTGCGTGGAATGCTCCGCCAACTGATCGAAGGTCAGGATCTCATACAACGTCGGGTCGGTCATGATGCGGTTGACCAGCGCGAAGTGCATCGCGTGGCCGGCCTTCTCCGCGATCACGTGACCCAGCAGCGGCCGCCCGATCAACGCGAGATCTCCAATGAGATCCAGCGCCTTGTGGCGGCAGCATTCGTCGGGGAAGCGCAGACCCTCGGGATTCAGGATCCCGCTGCGGTTGAAGCACACGGCGTTCTCGAGCGAAGCTCCGCGGATCAGCCCCATATTGCGCATCTGCGCCAGCTCATATTCAAAGCCGAAGGTCCGCGCCGGGGCGATCTCGTGCGCGTAGCGCTCCGGGTTCACCTCCATCTGGAGCTGCTGGCGTCCCACCAGGGGGTGGTCGAAGAATACGTCGCAAGTCAGCAGGAAGCGGTCGGAGGGGACGATGGTGATGCGCTTGCCGCCGCCTTCCACCGACACCGGCCGGCGAATGCGCAGATACTTGCGGCGCTTGCGGTGGTACTTGATGCCCGCCGCTTCGATCAACTCCACAAAAGGCTGGCCGCTGCCGTCCAGGATCGGCACTTCCAGGTTGTCGATCTCCACAAAGGCGTTATCGATGCTCATGCTGTAGAACACGCTCAGCAGGTGCTCGGTGGTGGAGATGAGCACGCCTTGGCGCATGAGACTGGTGGCGTAGCTGACCTTTTGCACGTATCGCCAGCTTGCCGGAATAGAAAAGGATTCGAGATCGGAGCGAAGGAAAACGATGCCAGTGGAGGGAGGGGCGGGAAGGATTCGGATTCGAACCGGGACTCCGGAATGGAGCCCTACGCCAGACGCTTCCACCGGTCGTTGGACCGTGGTTTCAAAACGCAAGAAGAACCTCGTTTCGAGCCGGGAACCAACAGGGGTCCGCGGCGTGCATGGACTTTGGCTGGGGCACAAGTCTCATTGACGTTATTCTAGCAACCCGGATTACAATGAATCCACTCGTTTTATTGACAGCTAACGACTTGAGCGGCCTTTGTGTTGCATCTTTGCCACAGTTGGAGCGTTTCGCGTGGCGTCTGGGACACGGTAAGCCGCAGGATGAAAGAGGTATGAAAACCACCTTACCCGAATGGCAGTCCTAGCGTTGGCCGAGTGGCGCAGGCGCGGGAAGGCCCAAAAGAGCGCAACTTCCGAGGCGTACGCCCGTTTAAGATGGTCTGGTGCCCCGGCTTTTCCTGATCGACTCCTTCGGTTTCATCTTTCGGGCCTACCACGCGCGGGCACGGTCGGGCGCGCCGCCGATGCGCACGGCGGCCGGGGTCGCCACTGAGGCCGTCTACATCTTCCACAACATGCTGCGCAAGCTGAAGGCTCAGCACAAACCCGAATTCCTGGCGGCGATCTTCGAAAGCCTGGGCCCCACCTTTCGCGATGAGGCCTTCGAAGCCTACAAGGCGAATCGCGCCGAGACTCCGCCGGATCTGCTGGAACAAATCCCCTGGATTCGCAAGACGCTGGAGGCGATGCGCATTCCCGTCCTCGAAAGCAGCAAATTCGAGGCCGACGACGTTATCGGCACTCTGGCGCGGCGCGCGGAAGGCCGCGGCGTTGACGTGGTGATCGTGTCCAGCGACAAGGACATGCTGCAGCTTGTTGACGATCATACGTCGATGCTTAACCCCATGAAGGACGACATGTGGTACGACGCCGCGGAAACCGAAAAGTTCATGGGCGTGAAGCCGTCCCAGGTGGCGGATCTGCTGGCGCTGAAGGGCGACTCGGTCGACAATATTCCCGGCGCGCCTGGTATCGGCGACAAGGGCGCGCGGGACTTGCTCTTGCGCTTCGGCTCGCTCGAAGGGGCGCTGGAGCACGCCGCGGAAGTCGAGCGGAAAACGTATCGCGAGAGCCTGCAAAACAATCGCGAGCAGATCCTGCTGAGCAAGCGCCTGGCGACGATTCATTGCGACGTTCCCGTGGAGCTGGATCTGGATGCCTTACAGGCGCACGATCCGGATCCGGAAGCCCTCCGCGAACTTTACAAGACCCTGGAGTTTCATTCGCTGCTGCGCGACCTCGGTCCTGCGGCGAAGACGCAAGCACAGAAAGACTACGCGCCCATTGAGGACGTCGCGGTTGACGCGTGGCTCGCGGGGATAGCGCCGGAGGAACCGGTCGCTGTTGCGGCCGGAGAAATCATGGGCGAAACCGTCATGGGATTGTGCGCCGAGCCCGGCGTCGCCCGGTACGCCCCGCTCCAAAAAATCCCGGAGCGCGCCACCGTTTGCCATGACCTCAAGGCGCTGGTGCGCAAATTCGGTGAGTCGCCTTCGCTTCACCATGACGTGATGCTCTACGGATTCCTCCTCTCGGCCGATCCAGGCGCGTGTAGCCTGCCCGTGCTCGCCGAGCGGCATCTGGAGGAGGCGATGGAGACCGGCCCAGCGGGCGAAGCCGATACGGTGCTGCGCCTCTATCGCAAGCTGCGGCCTGAGGTGGAGGCGATCAAGCTGGCGGAACTGTATGAGACCATCGATCTGCCGCTGGCGCGGGTGCTGGCCGCGATGGAGGAGACCGGCATTCTGATCGACCCGAAGCAACTCGGCGTCATGAGCGTGCGGATGGAGGAGGAACTCGCGGCGATCTCAACCGAGATTTATGAGCTCGCCGGGAAAACTTTCAACATCAACTCGCCGCAACAATTAGGGAAGGTTTTGTTCGAGGACCTGAATCTGCCCGCTCCCGTGAAGATGGGGAAGGGCAAGGTAATTTCGACGGCAGCGGATGTGCTGGAGAACCTGGCCGAGGAGTTTCCCATCGCGCGCAAGGTTCTGAACTTCCGCCAGACGGCGAAGCTTAAGGGCACGTATGTGGACGCGCTGCCGGCGCTGATCGATCCTAAGACCGGCCGTTTGCACACCACCTTCAACCAGGCCGGCGCGGCCACCGGACGCTTGTCCTCCTCCGACCCGAATCTCCAAAACATTCCGATTCGCACTGCGGTGGGCCGCGAAATTCGCGCGGCGTTCGTACCCCGGCCGGGATGGAAACTGGTGGTCGCCGATTATTCGCAGATCGAGCTGCGCTTGCTGGCCCATTTCTCGCGCGATCCAGTATTGGTGGAGGCGTTCCGCAACGGCGAGGACATTCACACTCGCACCGCGGCGGAAGTGTTCGGAGTTCCTCCGCTGATGGTCACGCCGGAGCACCGCCGCAACGCCAAAGCCGTCAACTTCGGCATCGTTTACGGACAAACTCCGTTCGGACTGGCGCAATCGCTCGGCATTGGGCGCAAGGAAGCCGAGCTCTACATCCGCTCCTACTTCGAGCGTTACGCCGGCGTGCGCAAGTTCATCGACGCGACCATCGCCAAGGTCCGCCGCGACGGATTCGTCACCAGCATGTTCGGGCGCCGCAGGCCGATTCCGGATATGAACAGCCGCAATCCCAACGCTCGCAATTTTGCCGAGCGCACCGCGGTCAATACTCCGCTGCAGGGGACGGCCGCGGACTTGATCAAGCTGGCCATGATCCGCATCGCCGAGAAACTGCGCGGGATGCAAGCCAAGATGCTGCTGCAGGTGCACGACGAACTGGTGTTCGAGGCTCCGCCGGAGGAGTTGGACCAGGTGAAGGCGATGGCCAAGCGCGAGATGGAGCAGGTGACCAGGCTGGACGTGCCGTTGCTGGTGGATGTCGGCTCCGGGGAGAATTGGCGCGATGCGAAATAAGCGCCTTACGGCGCTCTTGGCTACGGGCGCGGCGCTGACCCTACTCGCCGGATGCCAGAAGAAGCAGGTGCGGCCGCCCGTTCCCGACGTCTATCGCGTCAAATTCGAAACCACGCAGGGCGATTTCGTAGTGGAGGTGACCAAGGCGTGGGCCCCGGCTGCTGCGGACCGCTTCCATGAGCTGGTCTGGATCCGCTACTTCGATCAAGGCCGCTTCTTCCGCGTGCTGCCCGGATTCATCGCGCAGTTCGGCGTGAACAAGGACTTCAACGTTCACGACAAATGGCGCGTCAACTTCATCCCCGACGATCCGCGCAAGCAGGACAACAAGCGCGGCACCCTCGCCTTCGCCAAATCCGGCCCGGCTACGCGGGCGACCGAGATCTTCATCAACCTCGCCGACAACGCGATTCTGGACGATCAGGGCTTCGTCCCGTTCGGAAAAATCGTCGAAGGGATGGACGTGCCGGACAAACTTTATTCGGGCTACGGCGAGCTGGGGCCGGAGGGAAAAGGTCCCGACGCAGGGCGTATCGAGGAAGAAGCCAACGAGTATCTGGTGCCGCGGTTTCCCAAGCTCGACTACATCAAGAGCGCAAAGTACGTGCCTTGACGAGTGCTATTCCTCCCATCGGATCGCGTCGAAAAGCCTCCTGAGCCGCTCGCCCTTCGCGCGATTGATCATGAGTACGAACCCGATGCGGCCTTCCAGATGCGCACGAAAGTCCGCGTGCCCCGTGCGATTCTGCGAGGCTGGACCGTGGCGAACGCAATTGGTCAGGATTGCCTCCAAGAGCTTCCGCTCCTTCCTCCCCACGGCGGGCTCATGGTTGACAACGACGCCCGCGAGCTGTTGGCGCACTCCCCGCCGCATGATGCGGGTCTTACGATGATTGACGCTGAATCCCTCCTCCAGCGCGATCGCGGCAGCGTGGGAGGCGAAGCGCTCGACCGAGTGGCGAAATTCTTCGCCTCCGGAAAACGCCAGATCGTCGGCGTAACGTGTATAGACGGCTCCGGCGGACTTGGCCAATCCGGTCAAGCGGCAATCCAGGCGATAGGCGATCAAATTCGCCAGCGCGGGCGAAGTTGGCGCGCCTTGAGGAAGGTGCGGGCGAGTGTAGAGGACTCGCGTCTCGAAGGACAAACCGCGTAGCGCGGCTTGCGGGACGGCGTTGGTGCACAAGCCTCCCAAGAGATTGGCGACGCTCTCGGGATAACCCAGAGTCCGGAATAGCGCCTGGATGCGGGCCCGCGGCGTGGCCGGGAAGAAATGCTCCAAGTCGAGCCGCAGAAGCACCTTCTGGTTCGCGTGAGGAGCAGCGAAGGTTCGAATCGAGCGGCCTTTGACGAATCCGTGCACGGCGGGATGGGCCGGAACGCGATCGAGAATGCCAGCAAGGACGGCGCGCTGCAGGGCTTTCAAACGCTCCTTTGGTGCTTCCGTCACGCGGAAGCCGCCGGAGCGTTTGGGCAGGATCCGGTAATGATAATGCTGCAGCTTCGGCCGCCCTAGCTTGTTCCCGAGCCCCTTCAGCTCGGCCATCCACTCCAGTTCGTCGACACTGAGCGACAGCCACGCGGCCAGATCGCCGGCAGTCTCGATGATGGGGAGATCCCAGGCGCGGGCGGCATCCACGGGCTGCATCCGCTGTGGCTCCGCCAGCCATTCGGCGATCGAAATCTGGTGGCCGTATTTTCGCCGGGCATGCGCGAAACCGGAATCCTCGATAAGAAATCGAACCACCTCGCGGTGACGCGGGCGAATGTGGCCGGCAAACGCCTCCACATAGCGAGCGGCCAGGGGCCGCAGCCAGCGCCAGTTTCGGCCCAGGGTCCGGACGGCTCGCGCGTGCACCGCATCCACACCCTGCTCCCCCGCAAGGAAGCTCCGGGCGAGAACGGAGACGACGGCGGCGAAGGCCATAAAGTGGCTGCGCGGAAGCCTTCAACCAGTCTTACTGGGCGTGAGCAGTCCTGCCTGTCCTGGCAGAGAGGCTCACGCGACGAAACGCAACATCAACACTCTGCCCCGGGGTAACCCCGGAGAGGCGAACCGAACTTGGAAAGCCCGATCCGGCCAAGCTTGGAGCCCTCCGCGCGAGGGACATCATAGCACCGGAACCGTTTCCGCCCCGCTCCTATTGCTTTCCCAGCGGAGTCATGATAGTCTCTCTATTGGAATCCAACATGAAGGAAAAATCCGACGTCTGGCAGGGAACGCTCAGCCTGATGGTGCTGAAGACGCTGGACCTGCTGGGCCCGCAGCACGGCTACGGCATCGCGCGCCGGATCGAGCAGACCAGCGGCGATCGGCTCGCCATCAATCACGGCACGCTCTACCCGGTGCTGTTGAAGCTGGAGCAGGAGGGTTCGATCGCCTCCGAATGGGGCGTTTCCGAGAACAACCGTAAAGCCAAGTTCTACCGCATCACGCGCGCGGGCAAAAAGGATCTGGCCAAGGAGGAGCGCGAGTGGCAGCGCGCCACGGCGATCATGGCGCGATTCTCCAATCGGGGTGAGAGACTATGAAACCCCTGCGACGTATTTGGAAGAGAATCGCAGGCTTGGCCGCGGGGCCGCGCCATGAGCAGGAGCTCACCGACGAGATCGCCTCCCACCTCGCCCTGATGACCGAGGATAATCTGCGTGCTGGGATGACGCCGGATCAGGCCGAGCGCGCGGCCAGGCTGACCTTCGGCGGCATCGAAGCCGTGAAGGAGAGCTATCGCGATCAGCGCGGATTGCCGTGGCTCGAAGAATTCCTCGCCGACTTGCGCTACGCGTTGCGCGGGTTGCGCAAGAGCAAGGCGTTTGCGCTGACGGCAATCGCGGTTCTGGCGCTCGGGATCGGCTCCACCACCGCGATTTTCACGGTCGTCAACCAGGTGTTGCTCAAACCGCTGCCGTTTCCCGATCCCAATCGTCTGGTGATGTTGACCACACTCGATGACGGCAACGCGAATCCGGTGGTCTCTCCGGCGCTCTATGCGCACTGGCGCTCGCAGACGGACGTGCTCGAAAACATTTCTGCGTTCATTGGCGACGACACCGCGGTCAACTATACCAGCGGCGAGACGGCGGAGCAGTGGGAGTCGCAGAAAGCCTCCGCCGAGTTTTTCAAGTGCGTGGGAGTACCGTTCGTGCTAGGACGCACGTTTTCAGCGGAGGAAGATTCGCCCAGCGGACCTCGCGTGGTGGTGCTCGACCGGGATCTATGGCAGCGGCATTTCGCAGGCGATCCGGGCATCCTCGGCCGCACCATCGGGTTGAACGGAATGCCCTATACGGTGATCGGAGTGGTTGATGAAAGCGCGGCGCTGCGCGAATTCGGGGCGTTGCCGCAGGTCTACCTTCCCACCCGGCTCGATCCGTTGAGCCGCGATCTGGGCGAATATCTTCTGACCATGGCCCGCCTCAAACCGGGCGTGACCATTGAGCAGGCCAAGTCAAGCGTCGCGCACTCGACCGCGGCTTTCAGCGCCAAATTTCCCGGCGTGCTCGGGCCGAAGGCCAAGCTGAGTCTCTCGCCCGCGCTGGAGTTTCTGACCGCAGAAACCAAGCCGATGCTGCTGGTGTTGCTGGGCGCGGTTGGCTTGGTGTTGTTGATCGCCTGCGCCAACGTCGCCAATCTGCTGCTGGCGCGCGGCACGGTGAGACGCCGCGAAATCGGGATCCGCGCGGCGGTTGGCGCCAGCCGCGGCCGGATCGTCCGCCAGCTTCTGACCGAAAGCATGCTGCTGGCGCTGGCCGGCGGAGCGCTGGGGCTGCCGCTCGGTTATGGAGGGATTCGCGCGCTGCTCGCCCGGACCGACTCGGGCTTTCTGCTGTCGGGCGACAACGGCAACGCCCTGCTGCCCGACTGGCGTGTGGCCGGGTTCGTGCTCGCGCTTTCGCTGCTCACTGCGATTCTGTTTGGGCTGGTCCCGGCTTTGCGCGGCTCCCACGTGGATCTGAATCAGTTCTTGAAGGACGGCGGCAAGGGCGGCAGTTCGCGACAAGGCCTGGCCCGCGCGGCGCTGGTGGTGAGCGAGGTGAGCCTCGCCGTGATCCTATTAGTCGGCTCGGCTCTGTTGATCCGAGGCTTTCTGGCACTGTACGGAGTCAATCGCGGATTCGAGACCGGCAACGTCATGACCATGCAGACGGTACTGGGCGGGCCGAAGTATGCGACGTCCGCGGGAGTCGCAGACACCGTGCGCGCCGGCCTCGATCGCATCCGAGCGATTCCCGGAGTCGCGGCCGTCAGCGCCGGGGAGCAGGTGCCTCTCCAAGGCGTCTCCTCTCTTCCCTTCGATATCGCCGGTCAGCCAGATCCACCGGAGCCGGCCGGGTGGGCCGTAGTCTCTCCCGGCTACTTCGAAGTCTTCAAGATTGCCGTGAAACGCGGGCGAGCCTTCGATGATCGCGACACTGGCAACGCGCCGCCCGTGGTGGTGATCAACGAAACCATGGCCAAGCAGTTTTGGAAGGACCGCGACCCGCTGCAGGACCAGATCAAGATCGGCCGTCAAATCATGAAGGAGCTGAAGGAGGAGCCGTTCCGCCAGATTATCGGCGTGGTCGCCGACGTGCGCGACGTGGGATTGCAGCGCGCTCCGCGCCCGGTGATGTACGTTCCGCAGGCGCAGGTTCCCGATGCCTTCACCACGGCCTTTTTTCGCGACGACTTCATGAAGTGGGTGGTGCGGACGCGCAATGATCCGCACCGGCTGGCTCCGCTGATTGAGAAGCAGTTGCAGCAGGCGACGGGTCTGCCGGTGTCGAATTTCCTGATGATGGATGAAGTGATTGCGCAGTCGATCGAGGAGCAACGCTTCAGTCTGTGGCTGATGACCGCGTTCGGAGGCGCGGCGCTGCTGCTGGCGGCGATGGGAATCTACGGGCTGATGGCATACACCGTGGAGCAGAGGCGGCAGGAGATCGGCATCCGCCTGGCTCTGGGCGCGGATTCAAGGCGCGTCCGCGGGATGGTGGTGCACCAAGGGATGCGGCTGGTGCTGGCCGGCTTGGGCGTTGGGCTCGCGGCGGCGTGGGCTCTGGCGCGGACGCTCGAAAGCTTCCTGTTCGGCGTGAAGGCTCACGATCCAGTGGTTTTCGCGGCGGTGCCGCTGGTGCTGGGCGCCGTCGCACTCACGGCCATCTGGTTCCCGGCTCTGCGGTCGAGCCGTGTGGATCCGCTGACTGCCTTGCGATATGAGTAAAGTTCTGCGCTATGAGAAGCGTGCGGCCTGGCTGCTCTGCGCCTGCCTCTGCGCGCAGGACCTCTCCGAGCAACAAAGGAACATCGAGCACGCGCGCAGCGTGAATCTGGAGCGCGCCGCCACGCTCCCGAGTTTTGTCGCCGACGAAATTGTGCTGCGTTACACCAGCCCGCATGTTGACCCTCCGCAATGGAAGCTTTTGGACACCATTGAGTCTGAGATCGCGGTTCACGGAACCGATTTCATCCGCCGCAACACCCGGATCGACGGAAGGCCCTGGAACAAGCCGGATTTCCCCAGGATCAGCTTCAGCGTCGATTTCGGAGCGGAACTCAAGCCGCTTTTCGAAAGCAAATGCCAGACCATGATCGTATATGAGGGGACCACGGAGGCGCTGGGCCGGCCCGCTCTGGCCTACCGTTTTCGCGCCCCTGGTATGAAGGACTGCTTTGGTACTTTCGGGTGGAATCGCGGATTCCTCCGCGGCAAGAAGGTCGCCAACCCGCCTTGGAGCGGCCGCTTCCTGGTAGAAGATCCGGGAGGTTCCGTGATCCGTTTCGAAGAGGAAGCGCATGAGTTCCCCAAAGACTTTCCGGCTGACCCGTTCCGTGAATCCGTTCAGTGGGACTACGTGAAGATCGGCGAGGGTATGTATCTACTGCCGGTTTCCGAGGAGTTCTCCGGTGGTTTCCCGGCTCCGGCTTCGCTTTACCACGTGACCGTCCAGTATAAGAACCACCGCCACTTCGAGGCGGCATCCAGCGTTACGTTTCACTGAGCCGATTCGTTCTCAAGTGCTACTCTGATTTTGAGATGATCACCGGTCTCCGGGCGCAGAACTTCAAGTCGTGGAAGGATACGGGCGACCTGCGCATCGCGCCTTTGACCGGGCTTTTCGGAACAAACAGTTCCGGGAAGACGAGTATTCTGCAGGCGCTGCTGTTGCTGAAGCAGTCTGCTGAATTCCCCGAGGCCGGTCGGGCTCTGTTCTTAGGAGATGAGCGGTCTCTCATTGACCTTGGTACCTTTCCGGCCTTGATTCACCGTCACAGCGTGCAACTCCAGCTGCACCTGCAACTCTCATGGACGGAACTTCCCGAGAGCGGTCGCATGCACTACTCATTCGAGGAAGTGAACGATCAACTCCGACTCTACCAGGGCGTTTGCGAACTCGGATCCGACGCGCTGAGGGTGGAGCAGAGTGCCGAGCACTTTAGGTTCTCCCGAAATGGCGAGCCCGAAGTAGAGTCACATTCTCCATGGTTCTTCCCTGAGTCTCCACCAAGCGACCCGACGTCGAGCCTACGATGGGCCCTGGCGAAGCTCAAATACCTAGGCCCGCTTCGACAGCGGCCCCGCCGCGCCCCTTACGTCTGGTCCGGGAGCGCTCCGTGGGACGTTGGGCCGGACGGTGGTGAGTTTGCCCAGGCCCTACTGGCCCGCGTCAAGGGTGAATCCACCCTCACGGCGGTCGCCGCCGCGTTACATCGGATGCGGCTGATCGACGCTTTCCGAATGCGGCTGACCGCGATGGGAAGAAGGGACTACGAAATTCTTCTCAGACAAACCAAGTCAAGCGCCGAAGTTTTGCTGCCCGACGTCGGCTTCGGCGTATCTCAAGTCCTTCCGGTCCTGGTACTTTGCTATTACGCCGATGAGGGTTCCACCCTCGTCATCGAACAACCCGAGCTTCATCTTCACCCAGCGGCGCAATCTGAGCTCGCCGATGTTCTGATCGACGTCGTCAAGAACCGTGACATGCAGATCATTCTTGAAAGCCACAGCGAACATCTCCTTCGGCGCCTGCAACGGCGCATTGCGGAAGGGCAGTTCGCGGCCGCCGACGCCGCGCTGTACTTCTGTGAGATGGAGAACGGCGCCTCCAAGTGCACGCCTCTTGAGATCACAGACGACGGTTTCATCCGCAATTGGCCGAAGGACTTCTTCGGCGATGAGATAGGCGAACTCGCGGCGATTACCGAAGAGGCGATGAAGCGCCGTCTGGCCAAGGCCAAGTGACGTTCGTCGTCGACACGAACGTCGTCGTGGTGGCGAATGACCGGGAGGCGCACATTGCGACGCCGCAATGCGTGCTTGCGTGCGTGGAACGGCTGAAGGCGATCCTTTCAAGGGAAAGAGTCGTGGTCGACGCCGGCTACGAAATCCTCAGCGAGTATCTTCGCTACGCCAATCTCTCCGGCAAAGGCGTGGGAGACGTGTTCGTCAAATGGGTCTTTCACAACCACTGGAATGTCGCGCACTGCGACGCGGTCGAAATTTCTCCGTCAGAAGACGGCGGCTATCTGGAATTTCCGGCACATCCCCGGCTTTCAAGCTTCGACCTCAGCGACCGGAAGTTCGTAGCCGTTTCGATTGCGCATCCCGAACGTCCGCCGATCCTGAACGCCGTCGATTCCGACTGGGACAATTTCACAGATGCTCTTGCTGCGCATGGAGTCACCGTTACCGGGTTGTGTCCGGAGGATCGACCTTCGCCTGGATGATCTCGATCCGCCGCTTGGGCGTCTCCCCGTCGACCTCTTCCTTATTAAATGCGTCGAGCACATCCATCCCCGCCACGACGCGTCCGAATGCCGAAAACTTTCCGTCCAGGTTCGCTCCGTCGCCCAGCATCAGGAAGAACGAGGTTGTCGCGGAGTCCGGATCGTCGCCGTGCGCCATGGAGACGATGCCCCTGACGTGCTTCACGTCGCTGCGCAACTCGGCTTTGAGCGGATGAATCCAGCGGTCGGCCGGATGGTTGGGATTTTCTTGATGATCCGGACCGCTCGCGCGGCTCTGTGGTGTGCCGCCTTGCGCGACGAAATCCTTGGAGATGCGATGGAACGCCGTTCCGTCCAGCCATCCGGTTTGCGCCAGCATCAGGAACCGGCGGACGTGATTCGGAGCCCAATCGGGTTCCATCTTGATCCGCAGCGTGCCGAGCGTGGTCTTCAGCGTCACCGTTCTTCGCAGTTCATCGAGAGAAGCGTTCGCGAACGGCTCCTGCTTCTTCTTCTCGATGGTCACTTTGACCAAGCGCACCGGCGTGACGGTCATGCCGTTCGCATCCACCGGGGCTTGGGAGATTTTCTCGACCACATCCATCCCCTCGGTAACGCGTCCGAACGCCGAATACTGGCCGTCGAGCTGAGGTTGTGGGCTCACGCACACGAAGAACTGGCTGCCGCCGCTATCCGGCTTGGCGGGAACTCGCACGGTGGAGACCACCCCGCGCTCATGTTTCATGTCGCTGAACTCGGCCTTGAGCAGGTTCAGGCCGCCGGTGCCCCATAGGGCTCTGGCGGTGGACGGGTTCTTGAGTAGCGGGTCGCCGCCCTGGATCACGCCATTGGCGACCACGCGAAAGAAAGCGCTGCCGTCGTAGTAGCCCTGCCGGGCCAGCGCGATGAATTGGTTCACGTGCTTGGGAGCTTTGTCGGGAGGGAATTCGAAGCGGAAGGAGCCGAGATCGGTGCTCACCACAGCTTCCAGATTCGCCGGATCGTCTTCCGCCGGGACATCTCCCGCCGGAGTTTGCGCGAACAAAACTGCCGCGGTGAGGAAGCCGAGGGCGAAGACACTTCGCATGAAGGTATCTTACGCTGAAAGTGACGGGAAATGACGGGGGCAGGAACTTAGGGCAGGGAACGTGCAAGAGGAGGCGGAACCGCAGTCCCGCCCCCCCTTCCGGTTAAAGGGTTTAGCTACCGGTGTTGGCAGCGTTCGACATCACCGACGCGATCTTCGAGAAGATCGTGCTGATGCTGGAAGCGACGCCAGGCATGATCGCGCCGGCGGCCACGGCCACGAAACCAGCCATCAAGGCATACTCGATGAGGTCCTGACCGCGCGTATCCTTCCAAATCTTGAGTCTCAAAACCAGGTTCTTCATTTTGCTTCTTTTCTCCTCTTCCTACGGTGCGCGACAGTCTCTGTCGCTGATACAAAACTATCATCGGCAGATTTTTAAAAGAATCAGTGCTTAGACCTAATGAGGGGTTCAAAACGTCTCAGCACCCTGGTGGTTTCGGAGCACGTTATACCTTAGAACTAACCCCGTCGATGGGGCAGGGCTAACCTTGACTCCTACTGATTGACCCCTCGCAGAATGTTGATTCCATTCAGCAAGCGGAAATTGGGAGCCGGACGGCAGGGCCCGTTTCAAGGGAAGGCGGAGCCCGTCAAAGGGAGGGCGGAGCCCGTCTCCAGTAATGCTACACTCGGTCTGAATGCCTCAAGTATTGGAAGGAGTGCCCGTCCGGAACCAGATCCTGGACGGTTTGAAACCACGCGTGAAGAGCCTGCCCCGGCCCCCCGGATTAGCCGTGGTCCTGGTGGGCGAGGACCCCGCCTCAGGCCAGTATGTTCGCAATAAGATACGCGCCTGCGCGGAGTTAGGAATCTATAGCGAGAAGCTGACGCCCCCGGCGACGGCTACCACCGAAGAACTGCTGGCAGTCATCGATACGCTCAATCATCGCGACGATATCGACGGGATCCTGGTGCAGATGCCGCTTCCGCGGCACATGGATTCGCGCCGGGTGCTGGAAGCGGTCGCGCCGGATAAGGACGCCGACGGTTTTCATCCCATGAATGTCGGTCACCTGGTGGCCGGCCGGCCTGGGCCGCGCTCGTGCACGCCCGCTGGAATCATGGAGATGCTGAAGTTTTACCGCATCCCGATCGACGGCCGGAAAGCCGTGGTGGTGGGGCGCAGCGACATCGTGGGCAAACCGATGGCGCTGATGCTGCTGGCCGAGAACGCAACCGTCACCGTCTGCCATTCCCGTACGGCCAACCTGGCGCAGGAATGCCGAGCCGCGGATATCCTGGTGGCGGCCATCGGCAAGCCGGCGCTGGTTACCGGGGAGTTTATCGCTCCCGGCGCGGCGGTGATCGATGTCGGCACCAGCCGCATTACCGATGCGGCGGAAGCCGAGCGGCTGGGCAAAGCCGAGGATTTCGCCAAAAATGGCGCCGCCTGGGTGGGCGATGTGCACCCGGTGGACGTGCGCCGGGTGGCCGGCGCTTACAGTCCAGTGCCGGGCGGAGTGGGGCCGTTGACCATCGCCATGCTGATGGCGAACACGGTCGCCCTGGCGGAGCAACATCAAGGCGTCAAGCGTCTGGGCGCCTGACATCTGATGTTAAAGGTGGGTCTCACCGGCGGCTTGGCCAGCGGCAAAAGCTGCGTGGGTCGG
The DNA here is from genome assembly GCA_963838455.1 of Bryobacterales bacterium. Lineage (GTDB taxonomy): Bacteria > Acidobacteriota > Terriglobia > Bryobacterales > Bryobacteraceae > Palsa-187. The sequence continues at coordinate 39,461 of CAWISY010000157.1, read as the reverse complement.
GATCTGGCTGCCATGGGTTGTCTGCTGATCCAAGCCGACGAGTTGGGCCGTCAGGTGCAAGAGCCGGAGGGTGAAGCCTACTCCGCGATTGTCAGCGAGTTCGGCACGGAAATCCTCAATCCCGACCGCTCCATCGACCGCCGCCGTCTGGCCTCCATCGTCTTTCAGGACCCGGACCGGCTGAAGCGGCTCAACGCCCTGGTGCACCCGCACGTCCACGCGCGGCAGCGGCGGATCGAGGCCGAATACGCGCGCACCCATCCCCATGGCATCGCCGTGACTGAAGCTGCCATACTAATAGAGACCGGTACCTACCGGGATTATGATCGCTTGATCGTCGCCACCTGCCCGCCGGATGAGCAGGTGCGGCGCGCAATGGCGCGCGACCATCTCACACGTGAGGAGGTGCTCGATCGGATGCGGCGGCAAATGCCACTGGAAGAAAAAGTCAAGTTCGCCGATTATGTGATTGACACTTCCGGAACCAAGGAGCACACCCTTGAGCGGACTCGAGCCGTGTTCGAGTCCTTGCAAGCCTTAGCCGGGTTGAATGTAGCGGATAAGCGCGACCGCGGAGGTGAGCCTATATGAGATTTCGAAGCCTGCTGTTGGCTGCTCTGTTGGTGGGCAGCTTCGTATACCTGACCTCGCGTTCCAATTCACCTTTCCACGAGGTCTTCTCCACGCACGAACTGCCCACCTGGAGTGAGCCGATCGCGGCCCAGGCCGGCACGCTGACCCAGGACGAACAGAACAACATCGACGTTTACAAGACCAATAAAGATAACGTCGTCTACATCACCAGCACGGTGATCCAGCGCACCTGGTTCGGCGACTACAAGTCGCAGGGCCTGGGCTCCGGCTTCCTGATCAGCCCGGACGGAGAAATCCTGACCAACAATCACGTGGTCAGCGGCAGTTCCCAGGTGGAAGTCACCTTGCCGAATCAGACCACCTATAAGGCCGAGATTCTGGACCGCGACCAAGTCAACGATCTGGCGCTGATCAAGATCAACGCCAAGACCAAGCTGGGCTTCCTGAAGCTGGGCGATTCCGACGGCATCCAAGTGGGCCAGAAGGTGCTCGCGATCGGCCAGCCTCTGGGTCTGGACGGCACGCTCACCGTGGGCGTCATCAGTTCCCTGCACCGCGACATTGAGGGCGAAAACAACCATAAGCTGGAAGGCATGATTCAGACCGACGCGGCCATCAATCCCGGCAACAGCGGCGGGCCGCTGCTGGATTCCTCGGGCAACGTGATCGGCATCAACACCGCCATTTACGGCCCTAACGGCAACATCGGCATCGGATTCGCGATGCCCATCAACAAGGCCAAGGCGATGCTGGAGGCGATCCGCAGCGGAAGGAAGATTCTGCCGGCGGGTCACCTCGGCGTGCAACTGGTGGGCTATGTTACCGGCGGCATCGCCGACGAACTCAAGCTGCCCTCCAGCGGCGGAATCCTCATCGAAGAAGTCGAACCCGGCACGCCAGCGGCGAAGGCTGGCCTGCGCGGCTCCAACCGCGAAGTCGTCGTCGGCAATTACCGCGTGCCCGTGGGCGGCGACCTGATTACCGCCATCGACGGCAAACCGGTCAAGGATCAGCAAGCGGTTTCGCACGCCATTCAGAGCAAGCACTCCGGTGACGTCCTCACCTTGACGGTTTACCGCGACGGCCGCTCGATGGATGTCAAAGTGACGCTGGCCGGCGAAGCCGACGAGCGGTTTTAGCGCCTCTCGATGGAGGCGTCCCCGCAGGAAGCCGCTCCCGCGCATCCCGCTCCGCCCGTGGAGGGCGTGCTGGGCGCGGCAGGCTCGCGGCGCGCTCTGGGCGGCTTCTTCATCTCCGGCCTGCTGCTATCGTTTCCGGGCGCGATTCTGCCCGCCTGGCAGCATCACATCTCCTCGGAATACGGCATTGTAGGGCTGTACTTTCTGGGACTGGCTTGCGGGCTGCTCGCCTCCGTCGGCGTCGCTCCGCAACTGCTGGAGCGCAAGGGAATCGGCTGGACGCTTGCGTTTGCCTGCGGAGGCGCGGGCATCGCTTTTCTCTATCTGGCCTTCGTGTCGCCGCCGGTATCGGCGTGGTGGCGCATCGGGGGAATGGTGCTGCTCGGCTTTGCCGCCGGGCTGCTGCATACCGCCATGTTTCACGCGGTCTCGCCGATGTACCGGCATGATCCGGCAGCGACCGTGAACCTGGGCGGGATTCTGTTCGGCCTGGGATGCCTCACCGTGGCGCTGCTGATCTCCGGCGCGTTTTACGCCTATACCGCGGCCGCGCTGCAGGCCTGGATCGCGGTGATCCCGGCGGGGTTCGGCTGGATGTACGTAAAGACGCCGTTTGCGCCGCGCCCGGTTCCGCATCACCCGCCGGTGAGCCAGATTTTCGCCGAAATGAAAAGTCCCGTGGCCGTATTGCTCGCTCTGCTGCTGTTCTTCCAGCTCGGTAATGAGTGGGCAGTCGCGGGCTGGCTGCCGCTGTTTCTGATTCAACGCCTGGGCATCAGCCCGGCTTCCTCGCTGATCATGCTGGCGGTCTACTGGCTGGCGCTGCTGGTGGGACGCGTGCTGGCGCAGTGGCTGCTGCCGGGGACGCGCCACGCGCGCCTGCTGATGTTGAGCTCAGCCAACGCGATCTTCGGTTGCTTCATCCTGCTCGCTACTAACAACCGCTTCGGAGCCGTCATCGCCATCCTGCTTCTGGGCTTTGCCTTCGCGCCCATCTACCCGCTGCTGGTGGAAAAAATCGGCAACCGTTTTCCGGAGTTCCACCCTGGCTTCTACAACGGGATCTTTTCGGTCGCCATCGCGGGAGGGCTGCTGGCTCCCGCCATGCTCGGCTACTTCGCCTCGCAGTTCGGAGTCATCATCGTGATGGGGTTGCCGGTGGTCGGATCGGCCGTAGTCTTCGTGTTACTTTTGTTGATAGGACTCGAGGCCCGGCTAGCCAGGCGCCAGTAGTAAGCCCGCCTAGCAAAGCAATGAAGCGCAGTAGAATTGCCCTATTCCCGACCTTCCTGTTGCCCTGGACGCTGGTCTTTGGGCAAACTCCGGACCGCGGGCAAGCTCCGGACCGCGGGCAAACCTCATACCATCCGGATTTCGCAGAGATCATCAATACTCTGGTCAAGACCAATCCGCTGGCGGCGCACTCGGAAATCGGCATTCATGTCGTCGATCTGAAGACCGGGAAAACGCTCTACGGTCACGACGAAGATCGCTTCTTTCTCCCCGCTTCCAATATGAAGCTGTTTACCACCGGCTTGGCGCTGCTGAGGCTGGGCGCGGATTACAAATTTCAGACCCGCGTGATCCAAGAGCAAAACGGCGATCTCACGCTGGTGGGATCGGGCGATCCTTCCATGTCCGGCCGCCAGTATCCGTACCGGCCCGGTGTCCCCGAGGGCCCGCCGCTCAAGGCCATCGACGACTTGGCGCAGCAGGTGGTCGCGAGCGGCGTTCTGCGCATTCACGGCAACATCGTCGGCGACGACCGCCTCTATGCCTGGGAGCCTTTCCCGCCCAATTGGACGCAAAACGATCCCTCCGGCGAATCCGGCGCACCGGTCAGCGCCCTGACCGTCACCGACAATCTGATCACGGTGACGTTCCTGCCGGGCCAGAGGGTGGGCGATTTGGGCGCGCTGCAAGTCAATCCGCCGCTCGAATACTTCTCCCTCGACAATCGCATCGTCACCGTCCCCGGAACCGGGGAGCCGGAGATTCGCATGACGCGCATCCCCGGCACGCGCGAGATCATTTTTGAGGGGACCATCCCGCAGCAGGAGCCATCGCAGCACTTCGCCTACGTCACGCTGGACGATCCGGCGCTGTACGCGGCCTGCGCGCTGTACGATTCGCTCACCCGCCGCGGGGTGGTGATCGACGGCCACCCGATGGCGCGGCATCGCGGCCTGGGTGAACCCTACGAAGCGCCCGAGGGCAAGATTGTGGCTACGCGCTTTTCGCCTCCCGCCGCGCAATTGATTCAAATGACCGACAAGATCAGCGAGAACCTGCATGCCGAGCTGTTCCTGCGGGAGATCGCGCGCCAGGAACGGCGCAACGGATCGGTGGAAAGCGGTGTGATGGCGATGAACGCGTTCCTGGGATCCATCGGCGGAGGCCCGGACGATTCGCGCATCGACGACGGCTCCGGCCTGTCGCGCGCGACTCTGGTCACGCCGCGCCTGGTCACGCGCCTGCTGCAGCACATGTACAACTCCACCCTGCGCGACACCTGGATCTCGATGCTGCCCATCGGCGGCGAGGACGGAACGCTGGGGCGCCGGCTGTGCTGCACCTACGATGCGCACCTGATCCACGCCAAGACCGGAACGCTGGGTCGCGCCATCGCCTTGTCGGGTTACGCCGACAGCAAGACTCGCGGCTGGCTCGCCTTTTCCATCCTGGTCAACGATTTTGCGGCTCCGCCGGCGGAGATCCAGCAGTGGGTGGATCACATCGCCCTTACGCTGGTTGAATATTAACCCTCGTACAATAGGAGAGAGTATGCCTATCTTCGAATATCTGTGTGAAGACTGCGGGAACAAGTTCGAGAAATTGGTGCGCCGTTCCTCAGAGGAGGTGCTGTGCCCGTCCTGCGGCAAGGATCATCTGGAGCAGCAGTTCTCCGCGTTTGCGGCGCATTCGGCGCGCGACCCATTCACGGCCAGCTCGCGGCCGTCGTGCCCGTCCGGCATGTGCGCGACGCCGGATCTGTGCGGGCGCAGCGACAACTAATCCTGCCGAGCCTTTAATCCAGGATGCCCTAATCCTGCGATGCCCCCCTGCTTTTCTTCTTGAGCAGGTGCTCGAGCTCGGTGGCCAGCATGCCGGGCAGGTACGGTTTCTGCAGGAAGCCGGTCAACGCCGAGCGCGGCTGGTAAGGATAGCCGCTGCTGATCAGAACCGGAAGACCGGGGCTTAGCTCGCGTATCCGCTCCAGCAAGGTTTCTCCGCTCATGCCCGGCAGCGTGAGGTCGGTGAGCACGCAGGCGTAGCTCCCGGGAGCCGCTGTGAAGCGGGCCAGCGCTTCTTCTGCATCGCCCGCCACTTCCACCTGGTAGCCCAGGCGCGTCAGGTAGCGCTGCAGCAGGTTCAGAAGCGGAGCTTCATCGTCGACAATCAGAAGCCGTGCGGCCGTCGTCATCGTGCGCCTACCACAACGACAACGGAAGCGTCCCGGGACTGAACGCCAGCCCCAGCGTGGCCCGGTAGGAAGTGGTGCGGTAGCCCACGATTTGAATCGCCTGCTGCCGCAGGTCGTAGCGGGCGACCAGGTGCAGCGCGCGGGTCAGATTGTAGGTCAGGCCCGTCGATCCCGTGATCGTGGCGTAAGGCTGGATGCCCTGGCCGACGCTGGCCAGCGAGTAATAACCGCCGCCGATCAAAAAAGTGAACTTCCGGACGCCCGTGTATTGGAAGGTGGCGGACCCGCCATCCGACCGCGAACTCAGGTACACGCCGTTTCCCGGCACCATCATGCGGTTGTAGGAGAAGCTGAGTAGCCCGTTCTTGAACTTGCGATTCAGTAACACGCGGGCTGAGGGCAGCCAGGCATTGGCTACGAACCTCTGATCCGTCGTGCTCACCCCGAGGATGGCGGCCACGGAAGGACTGAGTGCGACCTGCTGCACACCCAGCGTGTTCACCTGGTAGGCGCCGCCCTGCAGCGAGAAGGTCCACAGCCGGCCCAACTGCGTGGCCACAAAGATCGTGTAATTGTTGATGTCGGTATTGCCGAAGAAACCCGAATACTGATAGTGTGAGCGCTGGTATTCCGCGCCAACGCTGGTGAGACGCGATAGCCTGTATTGAAACCGCCCACGGGCGTTCCACCCGTCCACGCCGATCAATTCGCCCGACTGGTAACCGACGAAAAAGCCATCGCCGCCCACCGTGAAGCTGGCCCGCGGCGTGAACATGTAGGTCATGCCTGCGAATCCCTGAAGAAAGTCGGTGCGGTTGTCAAACAGCAGAATCCCGGTCTGATTGATCCCCGTCGGCGCACCGGTTTGCTCACCGGGAACCGCTCCGAGATAGTTCGAATAAGTGCCGCCGAGCCCCCGAAGGTCGAAGAACAAGCGCCTGGACTTTTGGTACGTATAGCCGATGGTTAGGCTTTGATTGCTGCCGTCGTAATAGGACCCGTTGGCATAGTCGATAAAATCCCCGCGATAATCCACTCCCAGCAAGGCGGTTTTCCAAGAATGCGTCCCGTACGCGCCGATCAACGCTTCGACGCCGTACAGTCCATTCACCCGGGTCAACTTCCCTTCGGAATTGGTCGAGATCGGCTGCAGGCCGTTGTCATAAACCGCATTGGCGTCCACATAGTAGCGCAAGTCCACCTGCTCTCCGGAACGGTTCCCGATCTGTCCGGCCCCGTCGGTCATGACTCCCGGTCCCAGGTAATCGCTCAACTGCGCGGTTGCGATGGAGGCGAACGCTACGCAGCAGGCGAGCGGCGCCAATAATTGTTTCAAGCCGGTTTCTCCGATTTCCTTGGACTGATATCGACGGACACTTCCGAGTCTCGCGCCTGCCTGCAAGCGGTGTCAAGCTGCAAAGGGGCCCAGGAGCTAGACTTGCCATCGGCAGTCCGGAGCGTTTCCTGTGCGCCGCTACGCTGTTTTTCCTGGCGCCAGGCAGAGCGCGAAAGGCGATATAAGACGTGCCTGCGCAGCCTGTCGCCGGGGGCGAAGAAAGGGTGTGCGAACTCCCCCGCGCGGCGCATTCCCAGCTTCTCCATCACGCGCAGCGACGGCGTGTTTTCCGGGATCGTGAAGGCGACGATCTCCCCCAGCCCCAGATCCTCGAATCCGAAATCCAGGGCCGCCCTGGCGCCCTCGGTCGCATAGCCTTGCCCCCAGCAGGAGCGCGCCAGCCTCCAGCCGATTTCGATGCACGGCGTGAAGCTGGCGGGGAAGCGCAGCTCGCCCAGCCCGATGGAGCCGGCGCAGGCCACGACTCCGGGGATCTCGACCGCCCATTTTCCCAGCCCGCACTGGTTCCACTCATCCTGGTACGCCTGGAGCCGGGAATCGCTGTGCTCACGCGTCAGCACAGACGGGTAGTGGCGCATCGCTTCCGGGTCGGCGCCGATCGCTGCAAACGGCTCCCGGTCCTCGGAGCGCCAGCCGCGCAGCAGCAGCCGGGCCGTGCGCAGTTCCGGAATCAAAAATCGAGGTGCAGGATGCCGCGCTCGATCGCCAGCGTCACCGCGTGGGTGCGGTCGGAGGCCCCCAGCTTCTCGAGGATATTCTGCACGTGCATCTTGATGGTCCCGTTGGCGGTGCCCAGCTTGTGCGCGATCTCCTTGTTGGCCAAGCCGCGCGCGACAAAGCCCAGCACCTCCACCTCGCGAGGCGTCAGCGCCACTTGCGGGAAATATTCGCTCAGCCGCTCGGCCACCTCGGGAGGCATCAGCCGCTTGCCGCTGTGGACCGTGCGGATGGCGCGCACCACCTCGGTATGGACCATCTCTTTGAGCAGGTAGCCGCGCACGCCGGCCTCCAGAGCGCGGTAGATGTCCTGGTCGCCGTCATAGCTGGTGAGCGCGATGATGCGCACGTCCGGATCGGTCTGGCGCATCTGGCGCGCGGCCTCGATGCCGTCGACGTGCGGCATGCGCAGGTCCATCAGCACCACGTCGGGACGGCTGTCCTGGAATTTCTGAACTGCCTCGCGGCCGTCGCCCGCCTCTCCCACCAGTTCCATGTCTTCCTCGTTGGCGAGGATGGAAGCGATTCCTTTGCGCACCAGCGGATGGTCATCCACCGCCAGGACGCGAATCTTGGCCTGCGCCGCAGGGAGCTGTGCATGCGGAGTCTGGGGTTGGGGTGTCATTTCTCTACCTCCATTGCAGTGGAGCGTTCCACGGGCGCCATCACGCTGACGGTGGTGCCCCGGCCGGGCGCGCTCTCGAAGGCAAACTGCGCTCCGATTTGCGCGGCACGCTCTTTCATGCCGATTAATCCATAATGCCCGGGCTTGATATGTCCGTTTTCCGAGGGCTCGCATCCGGCGCCGTCGTCGGACACCGAAAGAAAGATGGCGTTCTGCGCGGGCTTGGGCGCGGGCTTAAGCGTCACCTCGATGGTTCGCGCTCCAGAGTGCTTGACGGCGTTCGAGACGGCTTCGGTGGCGATGCGCAGAAGATTGTATTCGAACTCGGGAGCCAGGTCCGGCGGCTCCGTCTCCAGACGCAGCTTCAGGCGCACGTTCTTGGTCTCGGTAATCTGGCGCGCGGCTTGCGCGATGGAGGCGGCCAGGCCGGACGACGCCGGAGCCTTGGTCCCGCGCAGGCCGGCGACGCTGCGGCGCGTCTCGCGCAGACAGGTGCCTGCGTCGTCGATGATGTCCAGCAACTTGGTGCGCTCCTCGCTGGGGCGTATTCTTGCCGCCAGCGCCTGCATTCCCATGGTGATTCCGGAGAAGCCTTGGATCAAGGTGTCGTGCAACTCCCGCGCAATGCGGCTGCGCTCAGCCACGATTAAATCATAGCGCTCCCGCAGCCGCCGGATGCGGACCTGATAGGCGAGCCATCCCAGCAGCCCGGCCAGGATCGCCAGCAGCGGCCCGAACCAGACCCGTTGATAATATGCGGGAGCCAGCGTGAACTCCACCGACGCCCCGGTGTCGTTGCACAGATTATCGGCCTCGTTGCAGGCGGTCACGTGGAAGTGAAACGTTCCCGGAGGAAGATTGGTGTAGAAGGCCTCGCGCCGCGTGCCGGCGTCGATCCAGTCCTTGTCGTACCCCTCCAGCTTGTACTTGAAGCGCAGCCGCGTAGGCGAAACGAAACTCAAGCCGGTATAGTGGATCTCCACGTTTTTCTGGCCCGGAACCAGATCGCCGATATGCGACGCCTGTTGCGGCTCGCCGTTGACGATCGGATCTTCGATCACCACCGGCGGCGGCAGCACGTTGCGCTGCAGATGACTCGGGTCGATCACGATGAGTCCGCGGATGGTGGAGAACCAGATCTGCCCGCTGCGGACGCGCCAGGCCGCCGGTTGCACTCCGGGCTTGCATTCAATCACGCGCGAGGCGTCGGTGGGACTGTACTGCGTGCTCGAGATTTTGGTCACATGTCCGGCGGCGAAGCTCAGCACCTCGGCGCGCTCCACTGAAAAGATCCCTTTGCTGCAGGCCATCCACAGGCGGCCCTGGCCATCCGGCACGATGGCGTAGATCTCGCCGTCGAACAGGCCGTCGCGCACCAGTAAGGCCGCCAGTTTCGGCTGCGCGCCGCGTTCATCCAGCACCCGCAGCCCGCCGACGTTGCCGTTTCCGCCCAGCCAGATCAGGCCCTCCTCGTCGACGTACAGCGCGTCTACGCCGCGCAGCGGCATGCCGCCGGGCGTCACCTCCTCCACCGTTTGCCCGTCCACGCGGAACAGGCCATGCTCGGTGGAGAACAGCATGCGCCCCAGCTTGTCGCCGGTCATGGACACCACCGGATCGCGAGGCGCCTGGGGCACGGCGGTAAAGCGGCCGTTGCTGAACAGCGCCGGACCGGCCGCGGTTCCCACCCACAGGAAGCCGCGCGAATCCGCGTATACGGTCCGGACTTCCTCCGACGGCAAGCCATCCTGCTTGCCGAAACGCCGCACCACCGCGCCCTTTTCGAGCACATTCAAGCCGTGGCTGGTTCCGGCCCACACCGCGCCTTCGAAAGAAGCCAGCGAGAATACCATCGACGAGGCCAGGCCCTGCTCCACGCCCAGCACCGGGAAGCGGCGGCCGTCGAAGCGCGCCAAGCCGCGGTCCAGAGTCCCGATCCATACCGTGCCGGAGTGGTCTTCCAGAATCGGACCCGTGGCATTGCTGGGAAGGCCTTCGCTGACCGTGTAGGGAATCGCCCGGCCGTCGACGAACTGATTCAACCCGTGCTTGGTGCCGGCCCACAAGCTGCCCTCATGGTCTTCGTAAAGCGAAGAGACGCTGCTCTGCGACAGCCCGTCCTGCGGCAGGAAACTCTCGAACTCTCCGTTGCGCAGCCGGCTGAATCCGCCGCGCGTGCCCACCCACAGGCTGCTGTCCACGCTCTCGTTCAAGGACAGCACGCCGTCGTCGGCCAGACCGTCCTTGACCGTGTAGAGATGCTGGGTGTTCCCTTGGAGCTCTACCAGTCCCGCGGTTGTCCCGGCCCAGATGCTGTTTTTCCCGCAGGCGACGGCCCGGACTTGCGCGTCGGGCGGAACCGAGCGCAGCATCACCGGCTCGAACGAATCGCCCTTGCCGGAGCCGGAGTAAATCAGCGCGCCATCGCCGCCCACCCAAAGTTTGCCGTCGGAGGCGACGCAGCCGGCCCGCACCACGCCGCTGGGAGCCGGGGGTCGCAGGCGCGAGACCTCGATCTTGCCGTCCGTGAAGCGGACCACGCCGTTGGCCGTGCAAGCCCACACCACGCCCGCGGCGCCCGGCATCACGCAATAGACCTGATCGGACGGCAGGCCCTCCTTGACCGAGTAATGTACGGCTGCGCCGTCAGCCAGGCGGTAGATGCCGGCATCGTTGGTGCCCACCCAGACGGCCCCGTCCGCATCTTCAAATCCGGAGCGGATCCAGAGATTCTCGGGAAGCTGCGGATACAGCGATTCAGCCTGGGTGAAACGCACGCCGTCGAAGCGCACCAGGCCGGTTTGCGTGCCCAGCCAAAGGTATCCGTAGCGGGTCTGCCAGATGTTGTAGATGGTGCCGGTCGGCAGACCCTGCTGTGTGGTCCAGATGCGATGGACGTACTGCGTCAGCCTGCGGTTGGAATCGAGAGCCCAACAGCTCTCTACACTCGCCGCCAGGAGAATCAATAGCAGGATTCTCCGAGCCATCTTGCCTCCTGTAAACTCTCCCCGCGCATTCTCCATTTCGGCCGCGTCCGCTTCCTTCGGTCGCGGCTCTGTTTCCGGCCCGTTTCTGAGCCGCGACCGGGGCGCCCGCTGGGCCGAGCGGTTCTTCACACTGCTAGAACAGGATTCCGAAACCGGCGGAAACTTCGGTCTCGCGCAGCCAGCCCGAGGCAAACTCGAGCTGCCCGCCAAAAGACGGTTTCGGGGTGGTGTATTGGCGCACATCGATGCGCGCGCCCCACCGGTCCCCGATCCTGTATTTCATGCCGGCGCCGTAGTTGACCGCAAATTCATTGCTGGCGCCCCCGTAGTAGGCCGAGGTCCCCGGAAACGCGTAGGCTGTGAATCCGATTCCGCCCGTGACAAACGGGCGGAACCTGGAATCCGAGCCCGTAAAGTAATACAGCGCGTCGAAATCCACCTGGTGATACGCCATGCCGGTCGACGACGTCCGCTCCGGGACGCTCTGCCCGTTAATCACCGTCGAGCACACGTAGGAGGACGCGGGTGCGCTGGGGGGCATCGAGCAATTAAAGCCCGTCCGGTTGTACATGTAGCCGACTTCGTAACCCAGATGCTCTCCGGAATTAAAACCGCCTCTAAATCCGAAATGCCAGGCATTGCCTAAAGAATACTGATCCTGCTGGTTGGCGGGAATCAACTGTGCGCAGGTGGAGGGTGTCGCCGTGAGCGCGTTCCCGTAACAGGAGCTGGTACCGAGGTTGCCGTTAGACATTAAAGTATCCCCGCCCATCACCCAAAATTCAATCCCCGACGCCCACGCGGAGGCGCCACATAGCAACCACGCCGCAACCAGAATTTTTCTCATATGCTCCTTCAGATGCGCTGCATCCAGAATCAGTTACAGGAAGGTGATCCGTCCCTGTAGGTACTGTACCGCACCACCGGCGATCCGGACCCGTTCACCCCGGTCTTCACACCACAATTCGCCTCCCCGCCGCGAAATTTGCCGCGCGAACAATGAGGTCTTGCGGAGGCGTTGAGACCAGTATGGGATTAGAATCGTGTGCGCCCGGCCCGTTACAGGATCTTCTATAATGCCCTTGGCGGGCGCGAAATAACGGGACACGAAATCGCACGCGCCGCTTCCTGAACCGGGGCCCGGAGCCGTGGCGATCACGGCGAAACAATCCAGACCGGCTAGCTTCGGCATATCCGGCTTCAGTTCCCGCACCTGATCCTCGCGATCGAAGACACACAGGTATTCTTGCGCTGCTAGCACCTCCGACGGCCGGGCGCCCAGAGCTGTCTCCAAGTCCGCGCCGGGACTGCAGTTCTTCGGCGGCCGCGCCGGAAAGTCGAGTGCGTAGAGTTCTCCTTGACGTTCCACGGTCAGTTCGCCGCTCAAGGTATCAAACACCACTCGCGGACCGGAAATCTCGCGCCGGACCTCTAAAATTACGCTGGCTGCAGCGAGCGTCGCGTGTCCGCACAGATCCACCTCGACCGCGGGAGTAAACCATCGCAAGTGGTAGCGGTCGCCATGGCGGACGTAAAACGCCGTCTCCGACAGGTTGTTCTCCTGGGCGATGGCCCGCATCGTCTCCTCCGGCAGCCATTGCTGCAGAGGACAGATTGCGGCGGGATTGCCCCGAAAAGCCGCGCTCGCGAAGGCATCAACCTGATAAATGGGGAGTTCCATCCACCTATGCTAATCCTCTATGGTCACCGTCGGTGCGGCGAGTGTAGTGCTGCGGCAGGCCTCCTCCAGGCGGCCGGCGAGCTCGAAGAACGGCGCGGCGTGCGGATCGGCCGCCTCTCGCGCTCCCACTGGCTTGCCGCTGTCCCCGCCTTCGCGCACCAGCGGATCGAGAGCTAATTCACCCAAAAACGGGATGCCCATTTCCCCCGCCATGCGCTTGCCCCCGCCTTGCCCGAACGGGTCCAGCCGCTCGCCAGTAGAAGGGACGGTCATGTAGCTCATGTTCTCCACCACCCCTAAGATCGGCACGCGCACTTGCGTGAACATATTCACAGCTTTGCGCGCGTCTTCAAGCGACACGGCCGAGGGAGTGGTCACCACCACCGCACCCGAGAGCGGCGCGGTCTGAATCAGCGACAGGGCCACGTCGCCGGTGCCCGGCGGCAGGTCGATCAACAGGTAGTCGAGGTTTCCCCACATCACGTTGCGCAGGAATTGCTGGATCACGCTGTGCAGCATGGGGCCGCGCCACACCAGCGGCTTGTCGCCCGGGTTCAGGAAACCCATCGACATCAGCTTGACGCCGAATTTCTCCACCGGCCGGATGCTCTCGGCGTTCCCGACGGGAGCCTCGCGCGTGCCCATCATCAGCGGCACGTTGGGGCCGTAGACATCGGCGTCCAGCAGACCCACGCGGCGCCCCAGCTTAGCGAGCGCCAGCGCCAGGTTCACCGAAACCGTGGTCTTGCCGACCCCGCCTTTACCGGAGCCGATCGCGACCAGGTATTGCACACCCGGTATCGGCGTCTTGGCCTGACCCTGGGGAGCCTGGCCCTGAGGAGCTTGACCCTGCGGAGGAGCGTTTGGATGCATTCACTCCGATGGTAGCAAGCCCGCAAAGGGCCGATCGCGGCCCGCGTAAGCGGCCGAGCACTCCCAGCATGGGTTCCCGCGATCCAGGCTCCGTTTTGCGGGCGCTTACTTAGGAGCTATTGCCCGGTGCCCTTGGCCGGGCCGTCCTTGCCGCTGCTCGATCCGGCGCTGTTGCTCAAATAATCGCGGACTACGGTGTTGACGTAATGCTGCGTTTCCGGATACGGCGGCACGCCTTGGTAATGGTCTACAGCGGCTTCGCCCGCGTTGTAGGCCGCCAGAGCTTTCACCACGTCGCCGTTGTACTTGAGCAACAGCTCGCGCAGCAGCCGCGCGCCGGCATCGATATTCTGCGCCGGATCCCCCGGATCGGCGCCCAGAGCCTTCGCCGTTGCCGGCATCAGTTGCATCACCCCCACCGCTCCCTTGGGCGAGACCGCAGCGGGATCGAATCCCGACTCGGTCTTTGCCACGCTTTCCACAAATGCTGGAGGAAGGCCGGTGCGGGCAGCGGCGTCTTTCACCAGTGCATGCGCGTCCGGCTTGGCCGGCGGCGGGGGCGCTTCAGGCTGCCTGGGCTGCTCGGCTGGAGCAGCGGCGGCTAAAGTAGAAGCAATCGGCGGCGCGGCTTCATCCGGTTCGAAGGAGATGATCACGGTGCGCGGCAGCTCCGTCACGCCTTGTCCTTGAATCAGCCTGACGATCTCGCCGGCTTCCTCGTGGCGGTCGATATGCAGCCGCATCCCGCTCGAGAGCACGGCGGTTTCTCCTCCCCAGGCGGGAAGGCTGGCCGCAACAAGACTCCAGACAAGGCGGCTAAAGACAATACGGCGCATTTTCGAAGCGAGCCCGCGAGCAGCGGGTCTACCAGTTTCAGACGCTCCCGCTCCGGGCAGCGTGCAGGACGTTTAATTATTTCGCGAAGCTCGGCGCGGCAACCAACATGGCCGCACCCACCACCCACAGGGCCAGCATCGCGGTCAACAGCAGCCGCACCCGGTAACTGCTTCCCTTAAATTCCCCCCAGGCCAGCCAGCCCCAGGTCACAGCCACCAGCACCGCGCCCTCCTCGAAGGCGCGGGTCCAAACCGGGCCGGCCGAAAGCTTTGAGAGAGTGCCTCCGGAGGCGAGCCGCCCCAGCAGCCCAATGGCCCACAGGCCGCCGGCCATAAGCCCGGACAGGTGCTGCGCCTTCGAGCCTTTGAAGTAGGCCCGCACCGGCACGGGCGCGCCATGGACCGTAAAATTCGTAAAGAACGGAGAGAAAACCGCAGTCGAGACCACCACCGCGATGCCGATCAGCAGCGCGGCGGTGTAGGCGCCCAATCCGTCGTCTGGCGTGGTGGCAATGGAGAGCAACGGCGACGCCATCCCCATCGCGATTCCGCCCACGACGCTCAAGGCAACGCCTTTGGCCGCGGTGGGAAGCGCCTGGGTCTTTGCCGCAGCGGCCCGCGGATCGGGCGATAGGGCTTTCTTCACCTTCCGCAGGTCCTGCATGTGCGTGCCATAGGTGAACGCGTTCACCACGATAGCCGCCAGGACCACCACCGCACCGCCCATGGGAAGAAGCACGCTGCCCTGCGCGGGAAACAACGTCCAGCCGCTGCCGATCACCAGGCCAACGCCCATGCCCACGGGAAACACTACTGAGAAGGGAGCTACTGAGACGGCCGCGACCAGCATTAGATTCGCAAGGTTTAGAAGTACTCCCGCAGCCAATCCGTAGGCGATATTGTGATAACTCGCGATCAGGAGATTGTCCTGGAAGGTCAGCTCCTTGGTGTTGAGCGAGCCCAGTGTGAACGCGGCCACCACAGCCGCCAGCAGAACGCCCCAGGAAAAGTCCCAAAAGAACAGTTCATACCGCCACTTCCCGGACCGGCGTTGAAAATTCGCCCACGACCCCCAGCACAGCAGCGTCAACGCCAGACAGAAAATGACCTCGTTGAAGGTGGTAGGTAGCAGCACAGGGTGAAGGACAATCTTACACTATCGAACACTTATCGAAGGGGCATTCCGCCAGCTCCCGCGCAAGAAAAACGGAGCCCTAATGTCCGTCGGCCGCCTGGTGCGGCTCAGCTTTCAGCGGAAAGTGGGCGCCGGCCGGAATCGCCACCAGCATCTGTTCCTTGCGGTAAATCAGGGTCGACGTGTTGTAGCTGGCGATTTCGAAGCCGTGACCATGCGTAATGGCGTCGGTGGGGCAGGCTTCGACGCAATAGCCGCAGAAGATGCAGCGATTGTAATCGATGTTGTAGACCTTGGCGTAGCGCTCTCCGCCGCTGATGCGCAGCTCCTCGGTATTCTCGGCGGCCTCGATGTAAATACAATCGGCCGGACAGGCAGCGGCGCACAGGAAGCAGGCCACGCACTTCTCCAGCCCGTTCTCGTCACGCTGCAACTCGTGGACGCCGCGAAACCGCTCCTGAAATCGTGGGGGCGCTTCCGGGTAATCCTCGGTGATCGTGGGGTTCATCATCTCCTTGAAGGTGATGCTCATCCCCTTGGCGATCGCCGCTGCGCCGCCGATAACTTCCGAGATCTTCGCCATGCTCTCTTAGTCTAGCCCAAAACACGCGGCCCTTTGGAGACCAAACGCCGGACACGAAACGCCGGAAGCCGAACGCGGGAAATCTTAACTGGCCGAAGCCGCCTAGCAGGTCGCGGCTCAGAATCGGCGCTACCTGTACACAGTCACTTACAGAGCCGCGACCAGAGGGAGTCCCCATGGGCCTGTGGCCCACCGATGGTGATGAAGAACGATCGCGAAATGGCGAATATGCGGCGAATCGCAGGCCGTTCTTCTGGGGAGCGGAACCGACGCAGGCTTCTTCCCGCAACCTGCTAGGCGCGCGAAAGCTCCTGGCACAGCGCTTCCGCCGCTTTGGCGAGCGCTTCCGGGTTGATCCGGGCAGCGCCCCCCCAGTGCAGCCACAAGCGTATCTCGATCCAGATCAGAGCTCGCCAGAACGCCATCTGCTGCTGGAACAGCGCCGGCACCAGGTGGGCGGGGTCCGGCGACTGCGCCACCATCACCCGAGCGGTACGATGCAGCGCCTGAAAGTCCGCGGCGAGCTCCTTCAGATACAGCCGCACCACCCGGCGCTGCGACCGTTCCCAGCGCTTCCTGATGCTGGGGCAATGGCGATGGTCCGCCAGGAAGTCCGCGTCACTTGTCGAAAGCAGGCGGAACAGCGGCTGATAGCGCGTCAGCGAGAATTCCATTCCCGGCGCGCCGGGCTGGGATGACACCCGGCCCGGGACGCGGCGATAAGAGCGCACCCGTCTGAGTACGGCCACGCCCAGCGCGGTGAGCCCCACGCCGGCGGCGAGAATTACCGGAGGGATTATGGTTTCAGTCATTGGTTCATTTCCCTTGCCTGATACAGCATACAAGAGGAAACTCTCGAAGGCAAGGAACAATTACCGCATAATCCGCGCGGAATTGTTCCCAGCCGGCTGCCTGTTTCAGGCGCGCCCGGCCGCATGTTTCAGGCGGGCATTGATCGCGTCTAATTGGCCCAGAAGCCTCTCGGCTTCTTCCGGATTCCAGCGATGGCCCGTCACCATTGTCAGGGTTTCCCCGGTGCGGCGTAGAGCGACGGTCCAAAAAATAAGGCACGCCAGGTAGATGCTCAGTATCACCACATTGGGGATACCCACCGTGTTTGGGTGTAAATTCACCACCAGCAAGGTGCCCCATTCGGCGATAAGGAAACACACAATGCCGCCGATAAACACCGCCACATTGCGCGGAACCTCCACCGGAAACCACAGCAGGAAAAGGGTTGCCGCCGCCAGAAACAGCGCCACCATCGAGTCCAGGGCGCCCTCGAACGCGTTGAAGTAATGCAGAAAGACGCTTTGATCCGGTGTGACCGGCGGCTGCAGCGCCAATCCGCCCGCGGCGATCAGCAACGCCACGATCAGGGCATAGATGGCCACGCGCCGGCCGAACATGGCTAGCCCGGGATAGGCCCGCAGCGCTAGGACCCACAGTTGGACCGATAGGCACACCGCCAGCACGGCCTTGGCCGCCTGCCCTCCCAGGTACACGTAGCCATACCACCGTGAGCCCGTCCTCGCGCCGGCCGCCAGCAATACCTGCAGCGTGTCAGCCAGCAGGTAGCCAAACACGCCCCAGTACCGGCGCACCATGCCCAGCCAAATCAGCCGCACCAGCAGGCAGACCCCAGCCGCCAGCGTCAGGTAGCCGATCCAGCGGTTCAACTCGGGACAATTCATTGCGGTATGGAAAGAGTCTATCACCCGGTTTCAAGTAACGAAATGTTCCTGCGGCGCGGGCCCGCGAGCTGGGCAGACACATTTTCCTATCGCGCAAAGACGGCCGTTTGGCTTACAATTTGAAGGAAGTGAGCCGTGCCGCAATTCAGGGTTAAAGCGATGCTCGAACGGTCGGCCGCAGCGGACTTAGCTAAGAATACTCTTTCCCGAATTCCGACGCTATTCGGCCGCCTGGTTTACCTGGCGTCCCTGCGCGACGCGCACTCCGGAGTCTACCGCCATCATGGGCTGGCCTCGCGCTTCGGGCGCGAAGAAAGCCGCCAGGCGTTCCTGCAGCATCACGAAGCGGCGTTTCAGGAGTGGCTACGGCTGTCGCTCGATGAAAAATGCGAGGACCTATCCGAGTTTCTGGCCGGCCTGGAAGACCCCCGGCCGGCGGTGCTCCACCACTGGATCAAGGTGCGCCCCTATCGCACCTATATTCCTGCCTCGGCTCGGGAGAGCGAGAGGGAACTGTTCTTCGCGGAGTTCGAGGTGCTGGTGGAGGCGCTGCGCTGCGCCGATTCCGATTCCCGGCGGGCTTGAAGCTCCGCCGCCGCCCGCCGTTGCGCGGCCACTTCGCCCTTCCAGACGATGCGGATCATGGGTCTCCCCAACAGGATCCGCCCGGAAGGTTGCACCGTATGAATTCGGGACATCACGGTATATGCCAGAGCCATCCCTAGGGCGTAACCGGGCACGCCGCCTACTCCGCTCGCCATGCTGCGGAAAGCCGTCATCATGCAGCCGGCAGCCATCAGGGCCAGGGGAAAAACAGATGAGGCTTCGGCGCCCAAAGTCCCTAACCTGGCTTGCATTTGCAGCAGGAAGATGGCGCCGAAGGAGAGCCCGCAGGGAACCGCGTAGACCCTCAGCAAGAACGATAGTTTGCGCGCCCAGGACGAGGGCTCATGAAAAAAGGCCCCCCAAGTGATCTGGAACGGCGGGAACATAACGATCAGTACTCCCAAAACGCCTAGAGCAAACAAACAAGCAAGATAATTTCGCGGCTTCACGGATTCTGTCTCCTTGAGGTTCGGGTGGCTTGGGGGATGCGAATGCACGGCGGCAGCGCATCCCTTTTGCCCTTTCGTCGTGGCTACTCGCCACCGCAGCAATACGTGTAACCGTTGTTCCAACCGCAGTAATACCAGCTTGATCCAAACCAGGCCTGGCATTCCTGATTCTCGTAGTAGGCCTCACAGTTCGGCCAGCATTGGTCCGGGACTGCAATATTGGCGTCAACCGGGACAGGGTCGATGACGGCTAGTAGCGTTAACGCGACTCCAGCGCCTTGAGCTAAGGCTTTGAGCATGAAGAAACCTCCTTTTCCTTTTGGGGTGTAGTGCCCTCAGGGGTACTATGGGAGGTCTAGTACCAAAGGTGGGAGGTTTAAGGAAGTTGTTCGAAATTCAGAACGGCTATGCCATATGGAATAGCCATTCTAGGGACCCTCTGGCTACGAACGGGGTCGCCGCCGCTGCGCCGGGTCTACGCACATGGCTACTTCTGTGACCTGTCCAATGACTTCGATCTCATCCGGGTGAGCGTAGAACTCCGGCTCGCACCGCGAAGCTGGATGCGGCTGGACCACCAGGCGACCCTCGCGCAGGCTGCACCAGCCGCACACAAATCCCTGGCGATGCTCCAGAAAATAGATCGGCCGCTCGTACTCACTGGCCCAACCACCCTCGACGATCCGCCGGCGAGTGTCGTCGATCACCACCAGCGAGCCCGGAGGAACGATGGGGTACATGAACCAATCCTCGGTCCCAATTAAGCCGTAGAGATGATTCCGCAAATCCACCCGGTTCAGCAATGTCAGCGGGAGTTTCCCCCACCGCTGGATCATGCGGCTGAGGAACTCCGTCTTGCTGAGGTCGAGTCCCGGATCGAGCGACATTGGAGCTTGCACTTCGCTCTGATCGCGTGGCGTAATTCCAATGACATGCGTTGCTTGCAGACTCACCAGTTGTGAATCGGCGGGGAGCCGGTCGAGGCAGACGCCGTACCAGGAAAGCACTTCGTCAAAATTCAAGCGGTAGATCGCGCACAGGGAATAAAGCCGGTACATGCCCGGATTCGTTCCCTTGTTCTCGATGTCGGAGAGCCGGCTCAAAGCCACGATAAACTCGTCGTTTTGATTGGCTTCTGCGATCCTGGCGCTGGCCTCCTCCACGTCGCGATACTTCAGGCGCAGGCGTTCGCGGATGCGCTTGAGTTTCTGGCCAGCATCCTCCATCATGGATGGTTGAGGCGTACAGCGAGTGCGGTTGGATAGGCCAAATGGCATGTCATAGAAGGAGTTAGCTCGCTAGCATCGATAATTATACGGGCCCTGGCTTGCATGCCGCAAGCTCTGTTGTTCTGAATTCCGAACAAAGTTACCGGCCTGTTAGCGATTTTGGAACAGGTAAAGGAGGGGCATCCACTTGCCGGGCGAAACGCCTAAAGTGCGCATTATTGTGGGCATAACCGGAGCAAGCGGCTCCATTTATGGGTGGCGTTTGCTCGAAAAACTTCACCAGCACCCGGATTGCGAGGTGCATTTTGTCCTCTCACGCTCCGGCGAACGCACCGCTTTTCTGGAACTGGGAAAAACCGCGGCCGACTTTCGGGGGCTCGCCCATTGCAGCTACCCTCCGGAGGACATCGGCTGCCGCTTGGCCAGCGGCTCCTTCCAAACTGCCGGGATGGTGATCGCCCCGTGCTCGATCAACACCATGTCAGCCATTTCCTGCGGAGTCAGCGGCAACTTGATGGTTCGCGCCGCCGACGTGATCCTGAAGGAGCGGCGCAAGCTGATCCTGATGGTCCGCGAATCGCCGCTGCACCTGGGGCATTTGCGCTCGATGACTGCACTTGCCGAGATGGGCGCCATCCTCGCTCCTCCGGTCCCGGCTTTTTACCAGCATCCATCCAGCGTCGCGGAACTGGTGGATCACAGCGTCGACCGCGTGTTGGACCTGCTGGGCTTGCCGTCCGAGGAGACGTTTCGCTGGGACGGGGCGAGAGCCGAGCGGGCGCCTGCGCTCAACAAGCCAAAGACGCGCAACGAGGAAAACGAATGAGAGTCGCCTTCCAGGGTGAATTGGGAGCCTTCAGCCAGCAGGCGATCCGGCAGTTTCTGGGCGCTTCGGCGCGTCCGGTCCCGTGCCCGCTTTTCGACCAGGTTTTTACGGCGCTGGCCGCGAAACGGGCGGACGCCGCCGCGATCCCTATCGAGAACACGCTTCACGGCTCGATCCACGAAAACTACGACCTGCTGATCAAGCACGATTTCATCATCACCGCGGAGACCAATGTGCGCATCGTGCACAACCTGATCGCCCCGCCGGGCATGACGTTCCGCCAGGTGCGGCGAGTCTTTTCAAAGGACGTCGCGTTGAACCAGTGCCGCGACTTTTTCGCCCAGCACCCCTCCATTCAGCAGGAGATTTACTACGACACCGCGGGCAGCGTCAAAATGATCATGGCCGAGAGGCCTGCGGGCGGCGCGGCCATCGCCTCCGACCTGGCCGCGAAAATTTACGGAGCCCGTATTTTGAAGCGCGAAATTGAGGACGACCGCCAGAACTACACACGCTTCTTCCTGCTGGAGCATGCCGGCGCCAAGCCCCGTCCGCCCAAAGGATCGGGCCAGAGGCCTTGGAAGACCTCGCTGGTGTTTTCCATCCGCAATGTTCCCGGAGCCCTGTTCCGGGCCCTCAGCGCGCTGGCTCTGCGGGATCTGAACCTGGTCAAGGTGGAATCGCGCCCGCTGCGCGGCAAGCCCTGGGAGTATCTGTTCTACCTTGATTTCATCGGGCGTCAAGAGGAGGACAAGGTTCGCCACGCCCTGGGGCATCTGCGCGAGCTGGCGGACTTCCTGCGTATCCTGGGCACCTACCGCGCGGCTTAAAGTAACTCGATCACACGCTTCCTTTGGTCGCGGCTCAGAATTACTTACAGAGCCGCGACCAGAGGGAGCCCGCAACCCGCTAGAACGAGATATTTTCGGTTCTAGTAAAATGAGAGAGTCGATGTCTGCCCGCCTGATCTGTCTGGCCCTGTTCGCATGCTGGCAGAGCGGTTTCGCTCAAACTGCCGGGTTCAACACAGCCGAGCTCGACAAAGCCCGCGACGCTCAAAATCGAGGCGCCCTGGAGCGGCTGGCCAGCCAGTTTTCCGCCGCGGCCGCGAAGCAGCCCAACGACACTTCCATTCAATACCGCCTGGCTCTGGCCGAATCCTACGTGGCCGAGGTTGCCATGGAGACCGGCGACAAAAATGCGGCTCGTGCGGCGGCGGAAGAAGGAATCAAGGCGGCGCAGCGCATCACCACAGCGAGCCCCGCGATGGCCGAATACCATCGCGTGCTGGGAACGCTGTGCGGCCAGGTGATCCCGGCTAACGTGCTGGTCGGCCTGAAATATGGATCCTGCGCCCGCGACGAAGTGAACAAAGCCGTGGAGCTCGATCCCAAGTCTTCTGCCAACTACCTCAGCCGCGGCGTGGGCAACTACTATCTGCCGCCCTCTTTCGGCGGAGGTGCTGACGTTGCCATCAAAGATTTCGAGAAGGCCATCGTGCTCGATCCCCGCTCCTCTGAGGCTCACCTGTGGCTGGGGCTGGCGCTGCGCAAGGCGAATCGCAACGCGGAGGCTCGGCGCGAGCTGCAGCGGTCGTTGGAGTTAGATCCGGCGCGCGCCTGGGCCAAGCAGCAGCTCGCCAAGACGCCTGAGAAATAAACGCCTGAAACGTAGATCTACTTTTCACTTCTCAAAGCGGAAGACTTCGTACACTGGTCTTCCATTGGAGTCGGGAACCACCTCGATCATCCGCTTCCGGTAGCCCGCTTGGCGCGCGGCGTCTTCCAGGCGCTGCCGCACCCCAGTGAAAACCTCGCGCTCCGGAACGTGCCCCAGGAACAGGCCGTGCGGATCGGCCAGTATCTTCGCGATCATCCTGCTCTGCCCCTCATCCGGCGACGCGGTCTGGAACGGATCGGACTCCGACAGAAGATGCAGCTTGCCGCGGTGCAGCAAGGTTAGCGTCTCGATCAAGCCCCAGTCCATGATGTAGATTTCGTCATTCGGCGCAGGCGGGAGTTGGGCGGAAAGAGTGTAGATTGCGTCGCTGAATCCGCCATCTGCGCCGTTACGGTCGAGCTGAAAGATGTACTGATTCACCACCAGCAGATTCGACGCGACCAGCAGCGTGACCAGGCCGATCGACAGCCAGCGCCACGGAAGCATCGCCAGCGCCACGCCCACCAGAAGCTGCGGCATGGGCCACAGCAGCACGGTGTGATGAATCGCGGCTCCGGCATCGCGCGTGACGGCCATCGACGCGAAGGTCACGGCGCAGAAGACGGCCGCGAAGAGAGCCGGCTTCCTCAACGGACCCTTCACGCAGGCGAGCAACGCCAGCGCCGCTGCGTACAAAAACAGGCTGGACCGGACGTCGCCGGTGACATCGTGAATCGCCTCGGCGATCTTGGCGTGAAAAGAATCCGCGGGCTTGGGATGCTCGGTCTCCCAATCCTCCGCAGCGATGAAGCGGAACAGCCCGTTGCCGTTGAGCGCCAGCTCCAGTTCCTCCACTTTGGTGGGGAAATGTTCCAGCGAGAAGTGGGCGGTGGAGCGCACTGTCTCGTTTCGCGATTTGAGATTGTAGGCGATCAGCGGCGAGGCTCCGATCAGGAACGCCAGCGCCGCGTAGGCGGCCTTGCGCCGGTTGAAGGAGCCGTCCGCGAAGAACGCCGCGCGAATCTCCTTGTGGTAGGCGGCTAGCCCGGCGGCGACCAATCCCGCGATCGACCAGATGAAAACGGATTTCTCCCACAGCGCGAGCCCGAAGACCAAGCACGCCGTCACCATGTTGCCGCTCACGATCAGGCACAGACCGGCTACCAGCAGAAGATGCTGCAGCGCTACCGGGCCCCAATCGAACGTGTTCGACATCAGAAACGTCGTGTCGCTGGCGAGCAATACTGCCGCGAAGATAGCCGCGCGTTCACCTGCGATGCGGCGCGCGAAATAGTAGAACAGCAGAATCGTGAGCGTCCCGGCCAGCAGCACGGGAACGCGCAGCGAATACGCCCCCGGCGCGAAAAGCTTGAAAATCGGCCAGTATACGTAGGTTTTGAGGGCCCCGGTGTAGGCAAATACCATCAGCGGCGGATGATGGCCGTGAATGCTCAGCGAAAAGGGCGGGCTCCCGCCGGTGAAGAGCGGGGCAGCGAAGAGAGCCTCATCGTCCTGTATCCCGGCGAGCGGAATCAAAATGAGGCCGAGAACGGTAAAGACAAGAGCGGCGAGGAGAACGAACAGCGCCACATGGCGTGGCGGAGCAGATGACATGGATGGCGGTCCTTTCAGAATGATACTCTGCTCAAGACAGTGCTTCCCGAGCGCACAGGCTGGCGAACTGATTTTCCTTTGATGGTCGCGGCGCTGTTTGCGTTCTTATGGGCCATCGCGCGAGCCTCCGTGCAATCGGTCACTATGGATGAGGCCGACACGTTCCTCAAGTTTGCCGATCGCGCCGCCCCGTTCCAGTGGTTCGCCGCCGCCAACAATCACATCCTCAATACCGCGCTGATCCGCCTGTCGACGCAGATCTTCGGACTTTCTCCGCTCACGTTGCGCTTGCCGGCATTGCTTGGCGCGGCCATTTACATCGGGGCATCGCTGTACATTTGCACGATCCTGCCGGCGAAGTTGAGCCTACGGCTCCCGCTGTTCCTGTGCCTGGTCTACAACCCGTTCCTGTTCGATTTTCTGGTGGCCGCACGCGGCTACGGGATGGCTTCGGCCTTCCTGCTCTGCGCCGTGGTGGTCCCGGCGGGCCGCCTGTTGCGTGGGGCCTCACCGGAGCGATCCTGCGCTCTGTGCTCGGCGTTTGCTGCGTTATCTTTCACGGCAAATTTCTCGTTCGCCTTTGCCGCTTTTGCAGTCTTCGTGGTGATGATCGCCTCGATCTGGCGGAGCCAGGGCTTCTCCCTGCGGCTGCTGGCCTGGGCGACGATTCCGGCGCTGGCGGTGACCGTGGCGCTTCCGCTTCCCACGCTGCTCCATTTCCCCTCCGGCGAGCTTTACGACGGGGCATCGAGCCTGCGCCAGGCGTTTACCAGCGTGATCCATTGGTCGCTGTACGAACTCAATCCGGAGGTCGCCAATCCGTTGATGCTACGCATCCTGCAGCGCATCGAGCATTGGCTGTTCCCGGCTTTAGGAGTCGTCGCCGCGTGGAGATTGGTGCTGGTCCTAGTCCGTCGCCCAGATGGTTGGATTATGAATTTAGCCGCCGCGATGGGCGCAGCCCTGGTGCTAGTGACTGCCTGTGCGTTTGTCGCCTTCCATCTTGGCGGCTTGCTGTATCCGCTTGATCGCAAGGCCCTGTTCTACGTTCCGCTGGGCACCTTGTGCGCGGGAGCGCTGGCGGCTATCCCGCTCGACGGGCGCGGCGGTCGATTCTCCCGCTACGCCTTCATCGCCGTGTTCTGGCTCTTCGCGCTGCACTTCCTCGGCAGCATGCGCCTGACCTACTTCGGCGAGTGGCGCTACGACGCCGATATGAAGGATGTTTATGCGGCGCTCGCCAACTACAATCACGAATTCTGCGTGGAGCAGGCGGGATCGAACTGGCTGTACACTTCTTCACTGAACTTTTATCGCCGTGAATCGGGGCGGGAAAATTTCGCCGAGTTCCAACCCGGCCTGCCGTTACCGGAAGACGCGCCGGTCTATGTGCTCCACGGCAAGTTCGACCACCCGTTTATTGAGTCTCACCAGCTCAGCATCGCCTATCGTGGCGCTTCCACCGACGCGTTGATTGCGATTCGCCCGCAGGCGCTGGTTCGCCGCCCCGCCCGCGGCGAGTGTCCGTAACCTACTTCTTGTCGCGATCCCCGATAATCGCGGCAGCGAAGTAATTCACCACTTTCGCCTCATTCCGAGCCATCTCGTAGTAGGCTTCCTTGAGCAGGTTGTCTTTGCGGTTCATTAGCGTCTCGCGGATGTTCTGCTGCACCGCCGGATCGTTCAAATCGCGCTGGCCGGCCGGCTCCCGTCCCAGCACCTTGAGAATCCGGTAACCCTCCGTGGACGGAATCACCTGCGAGATCTGCCCCGGCTGCAGAGCCATCACCGCCTTGCGCAGATCGGCGTTGGCCTTGTCGAGGGCTGACTCGGTAATGAAGCCGAGATCCCCGCCGGTCTGCACCGAATTCATGTCTTCGGAGTAATTTTCCGCCAGCGCGCGGAAGTCTTCACCCTGCTGCAGCAGCTCATAGATCCGCTGGATTTTCTTCTGCGCCTGCTTTTCATCCTGCGCTTTGTCGTTTTTCAGATTGCGAACGTTGGGATCCGGTTGCGGCGTGACCAGAATCTGCGCCATGTGGATCATCGGCTCGGTGCGGTTGAAGCTGGCTTTGTTGGCGTTGTAGAAATCCGAGATTTCTTTGTCGCTGATGGTGATGTGCGAAGTGGTCTCTTTGTTGATCAGCTTCTCCACGCTCAACTGGCGCCGCAGATCGGACTTCAGATCCTCGGCAGTCATCTTGCGATCGGTCAGTTGCCGCTGAAACTCTTCCTGGGTGTAGGGCGCACGCAGCTCGGCGTACTTTGCCTCCACATCGGCGTCGGTGGCCAGCAGGCCCTCTTTTTCCGCGCGCTGCAGCATGATCTCGTTGTCGATGAGCGTCCGCAGCACCTGCAACCGCTGTAGCGTAATCTGCTCGTCGCCCGGGTGCGAGCCCGCGGCATCGCTGCCACTTTGCCCGACGCCGCCTTGCCGTCCGCCCTGCGCGTCTCCTCTAATGCCGGTACCGCTGCCGCCAGCGCCGCTGCCGCCGCCGGTGTCGAAATTGGTCGCATACAGCTTGTCGAGCTCCGCGTAGGTGATGGCGCGGCCATTCACCATGGCGGCGACATTGGCGGGTGCCGACCGGCTACAGGAGACGGACGCGAGAAACAAAAGGGGAACCAGGGGCAGCAGGCGTCGCATGGGAAATCGACCTTTCATTTTAGCGCCGACTCGGAAGCCGCGCTCGCCGGAGCTAAACTTGTCAAGGTGCACGCTCGCCGGGAGTTCTGGATTCTGCTGCTGTTCTCCGCGGTTCTTTTGCTGGCGCCGCTGCGCCGCGGCGACCTGGCCGGTTACGACGACGCGCAGTACGCGCACATCGCCAAGGACATGGTCAAGAGCGGCCAATGGCTGGACGTCCGCTCGAGCGGCAATCTCTCCTTCGAGCACCCTCCGATGTTCGAATGGATGCAGGCGAGCCTGTTTGAACTCGGCGGATTCACTGACCGGCTGGCGCGGCTGCCGTCGGCGATTTGCGGCTTTTTCGTCATCCTGCTGGTGTACTGGCTGCCGCGGAGGCTCACCGGAGATGCGCTCACGGCCCAATTGGCGATGCTGGCCATGATCGGCTCCTTGTACTTCTTGAAGTACGCCGCCCGAGCCATGACCGACGTCCCGTTCACGCTTTTCTTTTTGTGCGCCATGTGCGCCTGGACGCTGGCCGAAGACAATCCCGGTTGGTATGTGGGCGTGGCCGCGGCGGTCGCGTGTGCGCAGATGACGCGCAGCCTGATGGGCTTGAGCCTTCCGGCCGTCTTCGTGCTGCACTCCTGGATCTCCGGACGGCGCACGCTGTGGCGCTACGCCGCGCCTGCCCTCGCGCTCGGCTGCCTCCCGCTAATCGCCTGGTATGCTCGAGCTTTTCATCTGTATCGCGATCAGTTTCTGGCGAAGCACAATGGCTGGCTGGTGCAGGAAGTCTACGGCCCGCTGTCACCCTCGTGGCGCCGCTACACCGGAGCCTTCGAATATCTGTGGATGCTGGCGAAATCCTACTGGCCGTGGCTGCCGGCCATGGCCGCCGGAATCGTGTACGTGGTGCGCCGCCGCGAAAAGCGCTTCTATCTGCTGCTGGTGTGGATCGCGGTGGTGTTCGCCTTGTGCGCGGTGACCCGCAGCCGCGTTCTGCGCTACATGCTGCCGGCCTATCCCGCCTTCGCTGTGCTGGCGGGCTTGAGCCTGGCGAAATACGTGCCGGAACGATTCCTGCGGGCGGGGGTAAACGCCGGAACGGCGTTGTTAGCAATGGCCGCCTGCGTACTGTGGCTGTTTCCGCGGACGCATCTGGAAGCCACCGAAGTGCGCCCCGTCGCCGTGGCCGCGACCCAAGCCACCCCTCCCGGTGAGCGCGTGGTCTTCTACGATGACGGCCAGCCGCGCTACGACGAGGCCAATCAGATGGAGTGGTACGGCGACCGCTTCCTGATCTGGCCCGCGAATCGGGACGAGCTGCTGGCCCAGTTCGCCAGGCACCCCGCGCCCGTGATGGTGCTGGACTCGGCCACCGCCGCCGCGCTGGACCCTACGATCGTTTACGCGAAGCTGGCCGCCAGCGGCCACCTGGTCTGCATCCGCGTCTGCGAACAAAGGATGTCCTGCTCTGAAGATAAACCCAAATTTGATACGAGCCCTCGTGCGGGCTTACACTAAGAACTCAGCTTCCGTTTCAATCGAGTCCACCGCGTCGTTGGGCCGGGTCGGCAACGGGTGAGTCCGCGTCTCGCCTCAAGCTGAAAGGATTCCCAATGAGTCAACCTGCAACATCTTACGACGCGCATTTTGTCCTCACTTTGGAGGAGATCGCCACCCTGGCCGCGGAAGCCGGCAAGCCCGCCGAAACCCTGACCAACGTGGTCGCGTTGATCGCCAAACGTTTCAAGACCGATGTGTGCTCGGCCTACCTGCTGGAGCCGGACCGCGCCAACCTGGTGCTGGCCGCCACGCTGGGGCTCCGCAAGGAATGCGTCGGCACGCTGCGCATGGGTCTGCACGAAGGCCTGGCCGGGCTGGTGGCCGAACGCGTCACTCCCATCGCCGCCGAAAATGCCCAGAGCCATCCGCGCTTCAAATTCTTCAGCGACGCCGGCGAGGAGCAGTACCATTCCTTCCTGGGCGTCCCGCTGTTGCACCGCGGGGTCCTGCAAGGCGTGCTGGTGGTGCAGACCCTGGATCCGCGCGCCTTCCGCGATGAGGAGATTCAAGCTCTGACCGCTGCGGCGGAGCAGGTGGCTCCGGTGATCACCGAAGCGCGCACGCTGGCCCGCTTCATCGCGCCCGCGCAGGAGCGCCTGTGGACACTGGCGCGCAACCTGTGGTGGAGCTGGGACAACGACACCAACGGCCTGTTCCGCGACATCGACCCGCTGCGCTGGCGCAAACTGAATCACAACCCCATCTCTCTGCTCAGCGAGATCCCTTTGCCAACGCTGGAGCAGCGCCTGGGTGAGCTGGTGCTGCACGGGCGCATCAATTACGCCTACCGCCGCTTGCAAGAATATCTGCACGACGATCACACCTGGGGTGCGTCCAATGCCGGAGTGCTGCGGCCGCGGCCGGTGGCTTATTTCTCCGCCGAGTTCGGCTTGCACGAATCGCTTCCGGTTTACTCCGGCGGACTGGGCGTGCTGGCCGGCGACCATATCAAGAGCGCTTCCGATCTGGGCATTCCGCTGGTGGGCGTGGGGTTGTTTTACGCGCAAGGCTACTTCCGGCAACGGCTCGACATCAACGGCTGGCAGCAGGAGGAGTATCTCGCCACCGACGTCAACCAGCTGCCGCGTGAGCCCGCGATCGGGAAAAACGGCGTCCCCTTGACGGTGCAGGTCGAGACCCGCAGCGGGGTCATCGGCGCCAAGGTGTGGCGCGTCAAGGTCGGCCGCTGCGACCTGCTGCTGCTGGATACCAACGTCGATGGGAACTCGCCCGAAGACCGTGAGCTGACCTCGCGCCTTTACGGCGGCGACGCGCGCGTCCGCATCCGCCAGGAGCTGCTGCTGGGCGTGGGCGGCTTCCGCGCGCTGAAGGCCGTCGGGATCACGCCCGGCGTGCTGCACCTGAACGAAGGCCACTCGGTTTTCGGAGTGCTGGAGGCGATCCGCTCGCGCATGGAGGAGGAGGGCCTGGGCTTCGATCAGGCCGCTTCCCGCGTGGCTCGCGAGGTGGTGTTCACCACGCATACGCCGGTGCCGGCCGGCCACGACCGCTTCCACGCCGGATTGATTGAGGAGCATCTGGGCCCGCTGCGCGAGGCTGTGGGCCTCTCGCATGACCGGCTGATGTCGCTGGGCCGCGAAAATCCCAACAACCCGCACGAAGATTTCTGCATGACCGTGCTGGGGCTGAAGCTCTCGCGCCGCGCCAACGCCGTTTCGGCGCTGCACGGCGAGGTCTCGCGCGCCATGTGGACCGGCCTTTATCCCGGCAAGCCGGAGGAGCAGGTTCCCATCGGCCACATCACCAACGGCGTGCATGTGCCCACCTGGCTGGCGCCGCAGATGTTCCGTCTGTACGACCGCCACCTGGGGACTGGCTGGCGCGCACGCGGCGCCGAAACCCGGCTGTGGGAAGGCATCGAAAGCGTCGACGACGGCGAACTGTGGGAAACGCACCTGGCGCTGAAATCGCGGCTGCTGGAGTTCGTGCGCCGGCGCGCCGTGGATCAGGCCGCGCGCCGCGGCGAGCCGGCTGAAGTGCTGCAGCGCCTGGGCCGCGTGCTGAGTCCCGACGCGCTGACCATCGGTTTTGCGCGCCGCTTCGCCACCTACAAGCGCGCCAACCTGATTCTGCGCGACATCGAGAAGCTGGCCTCCATGGTCAACGATCCCAAGCGGCCGGTGCAGTTCGTCTTCGCCGGCAAGGCGCATCCGCACGACGAGCCCGGCAAGCGCGTGCTGCAGCAGATCGCCGAGTTGATGCGCGACCCGCAGCTTCGCCGACAAGTTCGTCTTCGTCGAGGACTACGACATCAACGTCGGCCGCCACTTCGTGCAGGGCGTCGACGTGTGGCTGAACAATCCGCGCCGGCCGCTGGAAGCCTCCGGCACCAGCGGCCAGAAAGTGGTGCTGAACGGCGGACTGAACCTCTCGGTTCTGGACGGCTGGTGGGCCGAAGCCTACGACGGCCTGAACGGCTTCGCCATCGGCAACGGCCGCACGCACTCCAACATGGACGTTCACGACGCGCGCGACGGCGAGGACCTGTATCGCGTCCTCCGCGAAGAAGTGATTCCGCTGTACTACCAGCGCGACCACGACGGCCTGCCGCGCGGCTGGATCAAGCGCATGAAGCGCACCATCCGCACCCTGGGCTGGCGCTTCAACGCCGACCGCATGGTGATGGACTACACGCTGAAGTGCTACGTCCCGGCGGCGGGCGGCACCTCCAGCGCGAAT
The DNA here is from genome assembly GCA_963838455.1 of Bryobacterales bacterium. Lineage (GTDB taxonomy): Bacteria > Acidobacteriota > Terriglobia > Bryobacterales > Bryobacteraceae > Palsa-187. The sequence continues at coordinate 8,535 of CAWISY010000157.1, read as the reverse complement.
ATCCCCGATTAATTTAGCCGCAGATGAACGCAGATAAACACCGATAAGAATAATACTTTTTTGTCCTATCGGTGTTCATCCGCGTTCATCTGCGGCTATTAACGTATTAGTTCGCCACCGTCATCACCGGATTGGGAGCTTGCCCACCCAGCGAATTCGATGCCGTCCCGCTGATCGTGAGCACCACCGGATAGGTTCCCTTAGCCAGTTGCGGCACATAGAAGTTCGCCTGGTACAAGCCGATCGAGCCCGGCGTCAACCCGATATAAGCCGTCTTGGCCGTGACTCCTCCCACGGTGATCGAAGCGTTCGCATCCGTCACGGGCGATAATCCCGAAGGCGCTGGCGATCCGGAAGTCAGCTTGCCCGAAGCGTTCACCGGACCGCCGCCGGTGAAGTACAGCACCACCTCATCTCCCACGCTGGCCGCATCGGTCGCGGAGTTCAGGGTATGGTTAATGTCGGCATTCACCACCACGGCACGATTGGTGGAATAAAAACTGAGGCCGGGCGTCCCGGTAGCCGGAACGTACACCGCCGCGGCGTTGCTGGTCGAGCCGTTGGCTCCCGTGTTCTTGACAATCACGCTGGCCAAGGTGTTGCCCGGAACGTCCCACGGCATCTGCGCATCGATCTGGCCGGTGCTGACGTAGAACAACGGCACGGGTACGCCGTTTACCGTGACCGTAGTATCGAGGACCGTGGTCAGCAGCGGCACGTTGGGCGGGTCATCCGTCTTGGTGGCCAGGTTCTGCCCGAAGATCGTGAACACGCTGCCCGGGGGAGTGGCGTTAATCGCGTAGCTGGACACGTTGTTGATGGATTGCGCCGCATTCCCAACCGTTGTGGTTCCGTTGACGAAGTAAAACGCATTATGCGCGGACCCCGCGCCCATGAATGTGGACGACGCCAGGATGGTCTTGAGATTCTCGCCGTACACTCCGTTGATGGCGAAGTTCATGCTCCGCGCATTCCCGTTCGAGTCCTTGAGCGTAACCGACGCCACACAGTTCGAGTTCACGTTGTAAGTCCCCGTCGCCGAGTTCTGCGTAGACGGGGTTTGCGATCCCGCCAGCGTGTACGTGTCTGAAGTGACGTTGCCCTGTCCGTCGAACACCATCACTCCGGATTCATTGGCAGCGTCCTGCTGGATGCTTCCCGAAAGCGTGGTGCCGGTCACTTCATAGATGTAGGTCCCGGAAAGGGTGGGAGTGCCGCAGGCCGGAGGCGTGACGCTGCTGCCGCTTCCGCCCCATACAAAAGCGGGGGTGGTGGAAGTTGTGGTGTCCGTCCCGGTGATGGCCAACTGCTGGCCGTTGCTCCAGACCACCAGCGCGAACGACGCGACGTCTCCCGAGGTGATGCTTACCGTGCCCAGGCAGTTCGAGGGCATGATATAGGTTCCCGAGAAACTGAACGGCTGGCCAATGTTTCCCGGGGTATTGTGGGTTCCGGTGAAGGTAACTTTACTGGCGCCGTCGAAAGTCGCCGCGCCCACTCCTTGAAAGGAGCCTTGCAGTGCCGAGGAAGCGGAGACGATTCGCCCGGTCAATTGAAGCATGTAAGTTCCGTTCAGCGTGGCGGCGCTGCACGGGCCGCCGGTGATCTGTGCCACAGCCGGTAAAGCGGCCGCGCCGCATAGAGCTGCGAAGAAGAGCGCGCGGGATATGGTCATAACGCGGATCCCTTCTGCTGGTTGGTCTGCTCGCTGCTGTTCTGGCTGTCGTGGCCCGGCGCCAGCGCCGCTGTTCCCGCCGGGGTGGAAGGCGCGGCGTAAATCCAATAGGCGTTGCCCAGTCCCATCGCCTGCGACGGGGTTGACCCGGCGCTCACATACATATCTGTGTCGACCGTGCTGTTGGCCGTGTAAACGCTGAAGTTCAGCACCAAGGCTCCGGCCAGAGGATTGGTTACGCTGGCCGAGCCGACGCAGTTGGAACCCATCGTGTAGGTTCCCACCGCCACAAGGCCGGCCAAGGTCCCCGTCACTCCGGCGCTCAACGCGTTGGCCGAGAGACTCACCTGTGCCGTGACGTTTCCCTGCCCGTCGAACTGAATCAATCCGGAGAGAGCTCCGGCGCCGCCCGCACCCGATTTTGCCAGCGCATAAAAGCCTTGCGTGGCGTTGAGCACGTAAACTCCGGATAGACTGCTGGTGGAGCATCCCGTCGGCTGTGTGTTGCCATCGCCCTCGTAAGCGTAGGTGACGTCTTTTCCGGTGAGCACGAAACCGGTGCCACCCAGGCTGATGGCCAGGTTGAAGGTCGCGCTGTTGCCGGTGGTGATGTTCACGGTGCCCACGCAGTTGGACTGCACCGAATAAGTTCCGCTCCAGGAGAGCGAAGTATTCGTCGCGATGTTGGTGTCCTGGCTCATCGTGAACGCCACTTTGCTCAAGCCGTCAAAGTTCACTGTCCCCACGGCAGTCAGCACGTCGCTGAGTTGTCCGGCTGCGGTCTGGCCTGCGGTTCCGCCGCCGGGCAAAGTGACCGCCCGTCCGAAAAGCGACGCGGCATAGTTGCCGCTAAGTGTGGATGAGCTGCAAGTTCCCTCTCCGATAGTGGTCTGTGCCAGGATCGGCATCGCCACGCAGGAGGTAAGTAAGCACAATACGGCAGTTCTTGACTGCATCATCAGAAGTGTCCTCCGAACTGAATTATAAGCGCGCAGGGCTCTCGGGCGCTGGGAGATGCCTGGCGAACCTCCTATGCGCCGTCAGGCGCAGAATTGGTCGAACGCCTCGGTCAACAGCCGCGCGATCTGCATGGGATCCCCCCGCTCGATATCCGACCGGTGGATCATGTACACCGGCTTACCGTCGCGGAACAAAGCCATGGAGGGGGAAGACGGAGGGTAGTCGGAAAGAATGCGCCGCAAATGCGCGACCGCGGCATCGTCTCCGCCGGCGAAAACCGTGGCGATCTTTGCCGGCTTGGTCGCATGCTGCAGCGCCATCCCTACTGCGGGACGCGCCCTTCCCGCCGCGCAACCGCACACGGAGTTCACTACCATCAGGACCGTTCCGTTTCCGGGCTCCAGCAGGCGGTCCACTTCGGCCGGAGTTCGGGCTTCTTCCACTCCGTACTGAGTAAGGTCGGAGCGCATCGGCGCGATAAATTGTTCTGGATAAGGCACGACTTTATTGTAACTTCTCAGGGCTCTTCGTCGACGTCCACCGAGACGCTGATCACCTGCTCGCCTCCGCCCAGCGCCACGCCCTTGACCGGGCTCACGTCGGAGTAATCGCGTCCCCACGCCAGCGTCAAGTGCTCATCGTGCGGCATGGTGTTGTTGGTGGGATCGAAGTCCTGCCAGCCGAACATGGGGCCCCACACCGAAACCCAAGCGTGGGAGGCTTCCCCGCCGACGAATTTCTGCCCTGTGCGCACGTAGCCGCTGACGTAGCGCGCCGGCAGCTTGAGTGAGCGCAGGCAGGCGATCATCAGGTGTGCGAAATCCTGGCAGACGCCGCGTTTCTGTCCCAGCACCTCGTCCACCGGGGTGGTCACGGTGGTGGCGCGCTGGTCGTACTTGAACTCGTTGTAGATGCGGCCGGAGAGGTGATTGGCCGCATCCAGAAAGCGCCGTCCCGGTGCGAACGACTCCCGCGCGTAGGCGGCGAACGGCTCGCCCACCTGGATTTTCGGCGATTCGAAAATGAACTGACCGGCTTCGAACGACTCCGGCGTATCGCGCGCCGCCGCCGCCGCCCGCACCTCTTCCCAGGGCGGAGAAAGCAGCAGATTCGGCGGAGGAGCGGGCGTCAGGTCCACCATGCTGCGCGAGGTAACAATCAGCTCGCGGTGCGGCTCGTGAATCGAGAAAAACGTGGCCGGGTTGCCGAAATAATCCTCGCGCGGGTACATCGCCTCCGGAGCGGGTGTGACACTCAGCTCGTGCTCCAGAACCGTCTGGCTCTTGCGCGTGCGCGGCGCCAGGTGCACCTCGGTATGGCACAGCGAAACCGGTTCGCTGTACCAGTAGCGGGTGATGTGGGTGGCTTTTAGTTTCACAATGCTCCTGGCAACCGCTCCCTGGCGGTCGCGGCTCGGTAAGTTATTGCAACTTCGCTGGTGCGTTTCCGAGCCGCGCGCGCCAGCAAGCGGTTCTTGCCCATTTTCAGCATCCTGCTACGGTGCGGCCAACTGCCGCGACTGCATGGCATGGCTGAAATAAGCGCGCGAGATGGTCTCGGAAATCGCGCCCAGATCCTGGGCCAGCTTTTCGAACAACGCCTCGCGAGCCGCGGCTGCGCCGGCGTCATCGGTTCGTCCCAGTTCCCGCACGTCGGCTAGCTGCACGCTGGTCAACAGCGCCAGAGCCTGCCGGGCTTCCAGCGGCCTGCGGATCGAGACGTGGCTCACCGGAAGCCGGTCCACGTGCTCCTTCAAGCGCGCCAATTGGAAGGCGATCGACCGCGGATTGGCCTCGTCCACCAGCAGCAGATCCAGCACCAGGTCGGTCTGCAGCGACGTCAGGTAGCGCGAGCGGTAGGTGATGGAGCTGTCGGCCATTTCCAGGATCGCCTCCAGCGCGCCGGCCCCCGGCGACTCCGCGTGCAGGCCGTGGCGCAGCAGCGCGGTCATCTGCGCAGCGCGCTCCAGACGCCGTCCGATGTCCAAAAAGCGCCAGCCGTCGCCGCGGGTCATGCTCTCCATCGCCAAGCCGGAGAAAGCCGACAGTGTGATGATCACGTGATTCAGCCGGTCCTGCGCCGCGCTGATGCGGAACGCCTCGGCCGGCGCGACCGCGGAAAACTGCTGATCGAGCTGGTTCAGGATCAGCCACGCGTCCACCGAAATCCGGTCGCGCAGCAGCCAGGCCACGCCGCGCACCAGATGAATGCCGGAGACCAGCCCGTTGGGCGAGGCCGGATCGTAGATCATGGCCAGCACCTCGCGCTCGGCTGCCGACAGCCGTTCCCGCTCGGGCGTTTTTTGGGCATCGTCGCGCCCTTCCAGATTCCCCAGCGCGGTGAGAATCTCCAGTCCGGCGTGGAGCCCCGCGGCGCGCACCGCGTCGCCCTCCTGGAAGCGGGCTAAGATGGCCCGCGTCACGCGCACCATGGACTCGACGCGATCCGTGTACCGGCCCAGCCAAAACAGGTTGTCCGCCACGCGGCTGGGCAGATCGAAGGTGGCCCGGCTGACCTCCAGCGGATGCTTGGCGGGACGCAGCAAGGTGAACGGCGGAGCGGGCGAGTCGCCCAGCGCCCAGGTGTCCTTGCTGCCTCCGCCGCTCTGCATCGACACCACCATGCTGTCGAGCGAGCTGGATATGCGCGTCAACCCTCCCGGCATGACCGCGTAGCTTCCGTTGGACGGAACGGCGTAGACGCGGATCACCATGTGGCGGGGCTCCACGCGATTTTCCTCCCACACGGGAACGGTGGAAAGCGCGACGCGCTCCTGCGCCACCCACCGGCCGGGATCGGCGCGGACCCTATCGAGCACCTTTTTCTTATTCTCGGCGGTTAAGCTGGCCCCGAAGATAGGCTCACTTCGCGCGCCCGGAAACGTCGGCTTCAGCACCAGGCTGTCGAGGTGATCCAGCACGTACTTGAGCGGACCCTCCTGGCCACACCACCACGTGGCCACCGTGGGAATTTTCAGATCCTCGCCCAGAAGCAATTTGCACAGACCCGGCAAAAACGCCTCATACGCCGGCGATTCCGCCAGTCCCGAGCCGAGCGCGTTGGCGATCGCCACGTTGCCCGCGCGCACCGCCTGAACCAGCCCCGCGATGCCCAGCATGGAATCGCCGCGTAATTCCAGCGGATCGCAAAACTGGTCGTCCTGCCGCCGCACGATCACGTCCACCGGCAGCAGCCCGCCCAGCGTCTTCAGGTACACGCGGCAATCGCGCACCGTCAGATCGCCGCCTTCCACCAGCGTATAGCCCAGGTAGCGAGCCAGAAACGCGTGCTCGAAATAGGTCTCGTTATAGGGACCCGGCGTCAGCAGCACGATGCGCGGATTCTCGCGCTGCGCCGGAACCAGCCGCAGCAGCGCATCCCGATACGCCTGGAAAAACGGCGCCAGCCGGCGCACGTGCGCGCTGCGGAATACGTCCGGCAGAACGCGCGTGGTCACCAGCCGGTTTTCGAGCGCATAGCCCGCTCCGGAAGGCGTCTGCGTGCGATCCGACAGCACCCACCACTGTCCGTCGGGGGAGCGGGCCAGGTCCGCGGCGTACATGTGCAGGAAGGTTCCGCCAGGAGGCTCGATGCCCCAGCACGGACGCAGGAACGCCGGATTCGGAAACACCAGCTCCGCCGGCAGCTTGTGCTCGCGCAGCAGTTCCTGGGGCCCGTAGAGATCCGCCAGCATCGCGTTGAACAGCATGGCGCGCTGGATGATCGCGGCCTCGATGTGCTTCCACTCATTCGGCTCCATCACCAGCGGAACCGGATCCAGCGGCCACGGCCGCGCGGTGCTCTGCGGGTCGCTATAGACGTTGTAGGTGATCCCGTTGTCGTGGATCATGCGCAGGCCCTGCTGCCAGCGCTTGGCCAGGCCTGCGTGCCCCATCTGCGAAAGTGCCTCAGTCAGCGCGACCCAGTGCGGACGCACCGGTTTAGTGCCGTCCAGCGCCTCATCGTAGAAGCCGGGATTGGCCGCATATCGCCAAGCCGGATCCAGCAGGGGCTCGGTGGGTGTGCCTTCGCTCTTCATCCAAGTGTTATGGAGGGTATCTACATAGTTTGCCACAACCAGCGAGCGCGAGCCTGCCGCGCTGTGTCACCATGTGTGAGCGACGCAGGATCACCCAGGAGAAAAAATGACGAGCGCACTCCAGCCTTACCTGAACACAAGGAGAGATTCCACCTACCGGTTTTTGGGAGCTCCGACGCTGGTTCGGGCCACCGCAGAAACCACCAACGGAAAATTTTGTTTGATCGAGCAGTGGGACACGCCGCCGGGTTTCGCAACGCCCCTTCACATGCACAACCGCGAGGATGAATCCTTCTACGTGATAGAGGGAGAGGTCGCGGTGATCTGCGGCGGCAAGTGGCTGAAGGCCGGTCCCGGCGCCTTCGTCTTTGGACCGCAGGGAATCCCGCATGGGTTCCGCGTGATCGGCAATTCGCCGGCGAACCTGCTGGTGCTGTGCGCCCCCGCCGGATTCGAGGGCTTCGTGCTGGGACAGACCACGCCCCTTTCTGAGCCGCCCTCGCCGCCGGACATGGGCAAGCTGATGGCTCTGGCGGCGCGATACGGCGTCGATATTCTCGGGCCGCTGCCTGACACGCCGGCAGATCTGTAATTTCCTTCCCGAATTCGCTGCGGTCCGACAGCCAAGCTCCTAGGCGTTAGGGTGCAACTTGCCCCGGGTGCACCACCTCGATCCCCGGATATCGCGAAAAGCCCGTCCGGTCGAAGGTGAGAATTGCGGCGATCCCGTGCACCCGCATAGCCGCCACCAGGCGGGCGTCGTGCGCAGACTTACCCATCACTTGATTCTGGGTGACGAGAGTCTCCCAGGCCGGATAGATCGCAGGCGTTTCGGGAAGGAAGGTGAACATACTCTTGATCCTTTCCAGCTCCGAGGCCGCTTTCGCCGCGCCCATGCCGAGTCCGTTCTCTCCAACCGGACGCGTCGCCACCGCCCACAACTCAATCAAATTCTGAGCCACGATGTGGAGTTCGGTGCCTTGCTCGGGCAAAAGCCGGATGGCTCGGTCAGCAAGGGGAAAGAGAAGATGGTGGGGCTGTAGAGTGCGAATCAAAATGCTCGTATCTACAAGCATTCGCTAGAAGCGGTCCGGATAGATGCTTTCCCGGCTCACGGCCTCGTTGCTCAAGAGAGGCGTTGTGCGGTCGTGGCTTTCAGCCCACTCATGAAACAGACGAGCCCACTCCTTCGGGTCGGTCTTCTGCAGGTGCGCGACAGAGGCGGGCGCCGCGTCTGCATGTTGCTCGGCGATTTGCTCAACCCATCGCTCAACGGTCAGTCCATGCGCCGCGGCCTGGGCCTTTAGCGCCGCCGCCTTTTCGTCCGAAAGCTCAATCGTGAAGTTCATGCTCTCGCCTCCAGTTTACCCTCCCCGCCGTCAGCGCGCCTTCTTCTCCACGTGTTTGTCCACCCAAGCCAGGATCAAATCCGCGAGCTGCAGATTATTCTTGTCCTGCATCAGCATATGGCTGTTGCCCTTGATGCCCATCTTGGGCAGCGACATCATTTCCGCATCGCCGCCCGCAGCGTTCACCTGCTTCACGAACGTATTGCAGGAATCGAACGACATCGGCCAGTTGTTGAACCCCTGCACATCGCCCAGATGATCGCCGAACATGACCAGCGTGGGAATCTTGGCTAGCGTTTTGATTTGATCCGGCTTCAAGTCGGTTGCGCAGGGCATCTCGATCGAGATCACGCCGCGCACTCCTGAAGGATCGATCAATGCGGCCTGCTCGGGAAAGAAGCCGGATTCCGAGTGGCCCATCAGGATCGCGCCTTTGAGCTTCACCGCCAGCGCAGCCATATTGGTCCAGGTGGGATTCGGGTTGGGTAGCGTCGAGTTCAAATCAGCGGTGG
>CAWISY010000156.1:0-4129 GCA_963838455.1 Bryobacterales bacterium | reverse complement strand
TCCTGCCGCGAACAGCAGGGGCAGGCAAAAAGCAAGCACTATCCACGGCTTTCGCATGCTATTCAACATAACACCGGATGCGATCACCGGCTGCTGTCGAGAACCGGAATCTCAATCCAACCTTCGGCCGGCACCAGCGCCGGCGGAAGACCGTCGCGCACGACGGTCACGCGGAAGCGGCCGCCCGCAAGCGGCGATTCCAGCTCAACGATCCGGCCCCGCGCTTCCTTAACTTCCCCGGGAACTGGCGCGGCGCCGCTATCGAACTCGATGCCGAACCGCGCGTCCTTGGCTCCGTCGACGCGGACAAACAGGCGCTGATCGTCACAGCCGTAGAAAATTTCGCGTACCGCCGGCTCGCGGCCGGTGTCCATGGCGCCTTGGCGAAGATCCGGCCGGTAGCGGCCCGCGCCCATCCATTCGAAGGGCGTCGTCACCTCGCCATCCAGAACCACGCTGAGCGGATGCGTGGGCGGTTCATGAAACGCGCCCGGCTGCCCCTTCAAAATCGGTTGCGACAAGTTGGCCGGCGGATCTTCGCCCAGCGCGCGATACACGTTGGACAGATGGTCGCGATAGAGCTGATCGAATTCCGGCCGGTTGTCGGAGCCGTGCTCGGGACCGTACCACCAATTCCAGTCGCTACCCTCCCCGATCAGCAACTCTTCGAAAGCCAGGGTGCGAGCCGGCTCCTCCGCGGCATCCTTCTTGCGGTCGTAAAACTGGCGCGCTTCGAGCAGCCGCTGCCAGGATTCGTTGTCCTCCTCCGCGCCGATCCACACGTCGAAATTCGCATTGATCCAGGAGCCGGGAAAGATCGACTCGAGCGGCTGCGGCTCGAATCGAGCCAGAGCTTCGGACACAGTCATCGCTTCCAGATTCGGGTCTTCGGAAATGCGCCGGTACAGTTCGCGCAGGAACGGGCGGCCGTTGGCCTCATACCACTCCCACGCGTTTTCGCCGTCCAAAATAATCGGAACCAGAGCTTCGCGCCCCTCGGTGTTCTCGCGAATCCGCCACAGGAAATGGCCGGCCGCGTCGCTGGGGTTCCAGTTGGAATACTGAAATCCGATCAGGTCGCTCAAATAATGGTCGCGGAACAACATCCCCAGCTCGCGCCCGCCCTTGCGCCACGCGTAAGCCTGATAGGTCTCCTCAGTGCCCGCATCGCGCTGGAGCGTGCGCGCCAGCACGCCGTTGTCAGTGGCCGCCCAACGGAATCCGCAATCGGCCGCCAGCGTCAAAGCTTCATCGGAAACCGAACCCTCCGAAGGCCACAGGCCGGCCGGCGCGACTCCCAGCTTCTCTTCGAAGTAGGATCGCGCGCGCTGGAGCTGCACCCGCGCATCTTCCGGATAGCGATAGCGCGGAGGCAGCGGCACGCCGGGGTGCGAAATCCCTCCAATATCGGAGTCGCACACCAGCGGAAGAATGGGATGGTAGAACGGCGTGGTGGAGATTTCGATCTGTCCCTTGGCCGCGTACTTCTTATACACCGGAAGCACGCGAGCCAAGGCCTCACGCTGTTTACGCGCCATCAACTGCTGATCCGCAAGCGTATAGTCGCGCCCCTTTTCCACCAGCCCGCGCAGCTCCACGTCGCTCTGGCGCAAATCCTCATCGAACCAGATCAGTTGATTCAGAACCTGCAAATCGCGCAGATCCTGCGTCGAAAAAGTTCCTTCGCGGCGCTCGTACAGCTCCCGGTAGCGGGCGTTGCCGTTGATGATGCGCGGCACATTGGCCTGGAAAAAGTACTTGCGCACGAAGGCGCGCTGGACGCTGGTCAACTGCTCCGCCGGCAGCACGGCGCAATCGAAAAACGGATCGGAGGCTTTCCCGGTGGCATACTCGTCGATCTGCAGCACCATCGACGGAACCAGGTTGAAGGTCTGGCGGATTTTAGGAAACTCGGCGAGGATCTCCACCATCCCCGGATAGTCCTTCAGAGCATGCAGCCGCGTCCACGGGAGCTTGTACTCTCCCGTCCATAAATCCTTATAAAACGGCTGGTGCATGTGCCATAGAAAACACAGCGTGGTCATGGACGCGAAAAATAGCTCCTCACTGGGGCGGGCTGGGATCCACCTTTGATCGCCGCCCAAAGAATATTGTTCAATTCGTCGTCATCAATCTCATCGGCTTCTTCAAAATTCATCTTCCTGGACCGCTCCGCCGTTGAAGTTCCCGCCGCATTGCGCGTGGTCAGCGGGATGCGCGGGCTCTCCGCGGTGTAGGGCGCGGGATTCGGCTGCGCGGAGAACGCAGTGGTCAGCGGACGCGCTGCGGCGTCGAACTGCGTCATCGGCCGCAGGCCCAGAATCAGCTCCATGGTCCGCATCACGGAGGACTGATTGTACATGGTGCTGTCAATCACGCCGCGGTGCGTGTACGGCGAAATTGCCAGCAGCACGGAACGGTGCGAATCCACGTGATCCGGCCCATTCTGCGCGTCATCCTCGATGGCGAGGATCGCCGTGCTGGACCAGAACCGGCTCTTCGAGACCGCTTCCACCAGCATGCCCAGCGCGTAGTCGTTATCGGCGAACAGAGCCAGCGGCGTAAGCTTGCCTGGAGTGGTCCCGTTGGTGTGATCGTTGGGCAGGCGCAGAATCATCAGGTTCGGCATCTGGCCGCTGGATTCGAACTGCTTCAGATCCGCCAGGAACACCTTGGCGCGCTCGACATCGGGATAATCCAGGTCGAAGCTGCGGTAGCGCATATTGGTGATGCCTTCGAGCGATCGATCCTTCACGTGATCGATTTGAACCCCGTCCGGCCCAGCCTGCTTCTTGTTCTCCGCAAATTCGCCGTAATTCCGCACGGTCAACCCCGCGGCAATCGCGTTGGTCCAGATATAACCGGCCGGCGGCAGGTTGGCTGGCTCACCGCCTTCAAAGCCGTAATAGGGCGAGCGGCGAGCGTACTCATTGGGCCACAGCCGCTGCGTGTAGTCCGGCGCGATGCCCGCGGTGGCCCAGTTGTGCCCGTCCGCGCTGACGTCCGCGTTGACGTAAAAATTATCGAACAGCACAAATTCGCGAGCCAGCTTGTAGTGGTTCGGCGCGACCGATTCATCGAACAGAGTCAGCGACGGATCGCCGTTGCCTTTTCCCAGCTTGCCCAAAACCTGGTCATAGGTGCGGTTCTCTTTGATGATGTAGATCACGTGCTGGATCGGCGACGGTTTTCCGGGCTGCGAAACGATCACGCTTTCGCCTGCGCTGGCAGCGTCGAGCTGCGTGTCGCGGTACGGCGTCAACTCGATGGCCGATCTGGTGTATTCGTCGAGCTTCTCATCGGTCAGCGGCTCGATCACCGACAGCGTTCCCGTCTGCTTCGCGGCGACGTATTCCTTCCGGTTCGCCGGCGTGTCCGGGAGGCGAGGACCCGGATACGTACTCGGGTAGCTGGCGAGGCCGCGGCCATTCAGGATCAGGACGCGGCCGTCGGGAAGAATGCGCGTGGCCGTGGGATACCAGCCCGCTGGAATGAATCCCTCCACTCTGCCGCGTTCTTCGGAAACATCGGCCACTGCGACGACGTTCCCATCGGAGCAGGCGATGAACAGCCGCTGCTGATCGGGACTCAGCGCCAAGCCGCTGGGGGTCATGCCCGCAGGCTGGCGCGGCGACATCGCCAAATTCAGCGTCTCCTCCAGCTTCATTTCATTCGAATCGTTCACGCTGACGCCGAACACGGTGTTGGTGTTGGCCGCGGTCACGAAGAACCGGTAGCGCCAGGCCTTGTCCTCGTCGCCGTCCGCATCGGCGACTTTGCGGTCGCTCAGCACCATGTCGGTGGTGTGCGGCCCCAGCCGGATCTGGGTCGAGATCCCGCCGGTTCGCGCATCGTGCAGGTACACGGTGCTGTCCGCCCCACTCGAGACCAGGAAGTTCTTGCCGCCGGGAGCAAACAAAATCCGGTACGGCCGTTTTCCGGTCTTGTAATGCTGCGTGGCGCGCCCGGTGCGCGTGTCGAAAGCGACCACCGCATCGTGATAGAGGTCGGCCGCCAGGATCGATGTTCCGTCCGGCGATACGGCCACATCGCCGATGAACTCGGTCTCACCCGGCTTCGAGCCCGGAGTGACATCCATCTCCCGCGTGGGCGTCAACTGCCCGGCGGA
>CAWISY010000155.1:0-5708 GCA_963838455.1 Bryobacterales bacterium | reverse complement strand
CACCTGCGGGTGACGCACGTTCAACGTGTTTCCGGTGCCGGTGTAATCCATGTAGTAACGCGGTTGATCGGCCACCAGCCGGTAGTACGTGCTATTGTCAATTCCCTTCAGGCTGAGCGACGGGCCCAGATGATTTCCTTCGGCGGTGTGGTTGTAAACCACGTCCAGAATCACCTCAATGCCGGCGCGATGCAGCAGCTTCACCATGTTCTTGAATTCGCCGATCTGCCCGCCGCGATCGCCGGAGCTGGAATAACGGGCCTCAGGCGCGAAGAAATTGATCGAATTGTACCCCCAATAATTCTTAAGACCTTTGTCGAGCAGGATCTTATCGTCCAGGAACGCGTGGATCGGCATCAGCTCCACCGCCGTCACGCCCAATGATTTCAAGTGTTCGGTGATGGCGGGATGAGCCATGGCCGCGTAGGTGCCGCGAATCGCCTCCGGTATTTCAGGATGAACAGCCGTGAAGCCCTTCACGTGAACCTCGTAGATCAGCGAATCGTGAATGGGGATCAGCGGCGGGCGGTCGTTCTCCCAATGGAAGAACGATGAGGTGACCACCCCCTTGGGAACCGCCGCGGCGCTGTTGTTATCGTCGCGCTTCAGGTCGGCGTCGCCATTTCCGAGCTGATAACCGAACACCGGCCCATTCCAATCCACATGTCCGGCCAGCGCCTTGGCGTAAGGATCAATCGAAAGTTTGGAGGGGTTGAACCGCAGTCCGCGTTCCGGCTCGTACGGTCCGTGCACCCGGTAACCATAGAGCTGGCCGGGTTGAATGCCGGTGATGTAACAATGCCAGACGTGACCGCTGCACTCGCGAAGCTGGATCACATCGGCCTGCGGACCCGTCACGTCTTTGAACAGACACAGTTCCACGCCGGTCGCGCCTTCGGAGTAAAGCGAAAAGTTCACTCCTACTCCGTCCCACGTCGCGCCTTGAGGATAGGGCTTTCCCGGAAAGATCGTCCACGCCATTCCAATAGACCTCCGCGTGTACCGCTCCAGGCCCAGGGGGCACCCCGTCGCGGCTCAGAAAGACTAGCAGAGCCGCGCGCGCGAGCAAGCGGTTGTTGCCTCTTTTCAGCATCCCTCTAATCCGCTTCCAATATCATCGCTGAGAAGGGAGCAAGCAGAATCGTTTCCTCTTGAACACGGGAATCCAGGTTCGACGAGAGCAAAACGCGCTGTGCGGAAGCCCGGATTGAGCGTACCAGGTTTGAAAAATTACAAGCGGCCGAAACGCGTCCTCTGCGCAGAACCAGCCACCGTTCGGCTTCGCTAAAATCGACTTCCACGCGGTCCAGGTTCGCGTTGCTGAGCTCCGGTACGGATCGTCGCAAAGCAATCAATCGCCGGTACCACTCCAGCACTTCGCGATGAGGCTCGCGCTCAACCTCAGCCCAATCCAGCTTCGACCTCTCGAAGGTCTTCGGATCCTGCGGATCCGGCACGTGCTCCGGATTCCAGCCGAATGCAGCGAATTCGCGGCGCCGTCCCGCAGAAACCGCCGCGGCCACTTCCGGGTCCTGGTGGTCGCTGAAATAGAGAAAGGGAGCTCCGGCCGCGAACTCTTCGCCTTGAAACAGCATGGGCACGAATGGCGAGCACATCACTAAAGCTGCGGCAGTCTTTGCCAGATCGACGCCCGCAATCTGCGCAATCCGATCGCCGGTTGCGCGATTGCCCACCTGATCGTGGGTTTGAATATAACCCAGGAAGCGCGATCCGGCCAGCCTATCCGGCTTGCGTCCATGCACCCGGTTGCGAAATTTCGAAAAGCGGCCGTCGTAGACAAACGCGTTCTGCAGCGCCTTGGCAAGATCGGCCATGGCGCCGAAATCGGCATAATAGCCGGTCTTTTCCCCTGTCAACACGGTGTGCAGAGCATGATGAAAGTCGTCGCTCCATTGTGCGTCGACTCCGAATCCGCCCGCCTCTCGTGGCGTAATCACGCGGGGATCGTTCAAGTCGCTTTCGGCGATCACCACCAGGTGCCGTCCCGTTTGTGCTTCCAACTGATCCACTTCCGCCGCTAGCTGCTCGAGAAAATGCACGGCGGAGGAGTCGAAAATTGCGTGGATCGCGTCCAGCCGCAGGCCGTCGAAGTGATATTCGCGCAACCACATCAAGGCGTTGTCGCAAAGAAAGCGGCGCACCTCGGCGCTGCCCGCCCCGTCCATGTTGATCGCTTCACCCCACGGCGTGGAGTAGCGATCCGTGAAATAGGGGCCGAACTTGCCCAGGTAGTTGCCAACCGGTCCCAGGTGGTTATAGACCACATCCAGAATCACGGCGAGCCCTCTCGAGTGGCACGCATCCACCAATCTCTTGAGAGCCTGCGGGCAACCGTAGGCGCAATGCGGGGCGTACAGATCCACTCCGTCATAGCCCCAGCCCCAGCGTCCGGAGAATTGATTCACCGGCATCAGCTCTACATGAGTTACGCCGAGTTGCGCCAGGTAATCCAGTTTCGCGAGTGCGGCGTCGAAAGTTCCTTCCAGCGTGAAGGTGCCAATGTGCAGCTCGTAGATCACGGCGGAGGAAAGTGGGGGCGCTTGCCAATGAGCGTCGGTCCATGGAAACCAAGGATCGACCGTTCGTGAAGCTCCGTGCACGCCGTCCCGCTGCCACGCCGAGCGCGGATCGGGCCAAGGTCCCGCGCCATCGATCATATACTGGTAGGCTGCGTCTTGGTGGGCGGCATCGGCAGGGGCTTCGCAGGCAACCGACCACCATCCTGAAGTGTCCGCTTGCATCCGGTGAGTTACGTGGTCCAGTCGCAACTCGACTGATTTGGCGGAAGGCGCCCATACTCGAAAGTGGGTCATTGAAGATCTCTCGTCAGCAGCATTGCTCTCTTGCCAGCAGCGCTACCGGGAAGTGTCGGAGCAGGCTTCCCGCCTCCCCACGCTCCCCTTGGATCTGCTCTCCCGTCATCTGATTGGTCCAGCGACCCTCCGGAATCTCCACATAAGTATCCCAGTCTCCGCAGCTCATCAGCAATCTTGGGACGGCGGCGATCACCTCCGCGCCGAAGCACTGCGGATATCTCTCGCGTGTGTGCAGAGCCTGGCGCACCACTCATAGCTTGGTAAGCCTTCGTGGGCTCGGGCGGTAATCTGTTCCACGCTCATTTGAGCCAAGTCCCGCAATAATTGTTTGAGCCGGAGCAGCGTAAGCGCGAGCGCCGCGGTCCCGGCCGGCTCCAGCAGCGGTTGCAGGAACGCTTCGAATTCCGCATTCGGCTCGATTCAGGACGTCCGTTCATTACGTTCGCGCGCCGCCCGCCAGTAGCCTCGCCGCTGGGCGCGCGACCCTCCAGGCGCTTTCCTGTTCGTGCTGAACGGTTGCGGAATAACGGCCTTGCTAATCCACGCCACCTCTTCCTCCGGACCGATGTGCCCGATACGAACCGGGTGCAATTTGCGCTTTCGATAGGGCCGTTCCGGCGGCTCGAGTTGTTGGACGCGCCGGCCGCGTTCAAATGTTTCACGCCCAGGGACGTTCTACCGCAACATTCAAACCTCCACGCGACTCTCTCAAAGGGAAGTCCCATCCTTATTGGGTCAGGCGCCTTGGCGTAGAACAGGACGGTCAGCGTAAGATGTTCCCCCGGGAAGGGCGGGTTCGCGTAGTGGTGGAAGGCGTTGGCCCGGCAGTCGATTGCGGCGCATTTCCCGCAAAGCGAATTGCCGGTGAAACGGTTACCGTGCGGGCGGACATCTTTACCGATGGTCACGACTTGGTCGCTGCGGAACTTCTGTATCGTTACGGTCCGGCGGAGGATCCTCCCGGCGCCGAGCTGTGGTCGCGCTCGCCCATGAAGCCGCTCGGAAACGACCGCTGGCAAGGCGAGTTTCTCGCCGCCAACGTTGGGCAGTACTACTTCACAATTGAGGCCTGGATCGATCGCTTCGCCACCTGGAGAGCCGCCATGCTCAGGCGCCTCGGTTCGGAGCGGCGGATGGACTCCGAGGAGGACCTCCGGGTCGAAACCCTGATCGGCGCAGGTCTGTTGGAGGACACCGCCGCGCGGGCCACACCCGATGATGCCGCCCGGCTCCGTGAATGGGCTCGCGTTCTGCGCTCCAGCGACGGTCCAGCGAAACAGGAAGTCCTCGCGGACGGCGTCGACGCCCTGGTCCGCCGCTACCCTGATCGACGCTTCGCCTCACGCTACAGCAAAGTGTTGCGCATTGTCGTCGACCGCGAAAAAGCCCGCTTCTCGGCATGGTACGAAATGTTTCCGCGTTCGTCGTGGTCCGGGTCCGGCCCTGCCGCTCCCGGAACCCTGCGGGACTGCCAGGCTCGTCTTCCCTATATTGCCGGAATGGGTTTCGATGTTCTGTACCTCCCGCCCATTCATCCCATCGGGCACACCGCCCGAAGAGGCAAGAACAACTTGCCCACCGCTGCGCCTAGCGACGTTGGCAGTCCGTGGGCCATCGGTTCTGAGGAGGGCGGTCACACCAGCATCGACCCCAAGCTGGGAACGTTCGATGACTTTAAGGCGCTTCTCGCCAAGGCGGAAGCTTGCGGCATCGAGATCGCTCTCGACCTGGCTTTCCAATGCTCGCCGGACCATCCCTATGTGGGGCCCTATGTCGCCCGGCATCCCGGATGGTTTCGCGCGCGTCCGGATGGAACCATCCAATACGCGGAAAATCCTCCCAAGAAATATGAGGATATTTTTCCTCTCGATTTCGAAACGCCTGACTGGCGGGAATTGTGGCAGGAACTGCGACGCGTCGTCCTGTTCTGGATCGAGCAAGGCGTCCGGATCTTCCGTGTCGATAATCCGCATACCAAGGCGCTTCCTTTTTGGCAGTGGCTGATTGAGCAGATCAAGCAGCAGCATCCCGAAGTGATCTTTCTCGCCGAAGCCTTCACCCGCCCCAAACTGATGTACCGTCTGGCAAAGGTTGGATTCTCGCAATCCTACACCTATTTCACGTGGCGCAATTCGAAGCCGGAATTAACTGCATATTTTCAGGAATTAGCCGAATCGGGAGTCCGTGAGTACTTCCGCCCCAGCCTCTGGCCCAACACGCCTGACATTCTCCCGGAGTTCCTCCAAACCGGCGGCCGCGCAGCCTTCATGATCCGTTTCATTCTTGCCGCGACGCTGGGTGCGAACTATGGCGTCTACGGCCCCGTTTTTGAATGCTGCGAAGGCGCCGCGAAAGAGCCCGGCGGCGAGGAGTACCTTGACTCCGAAAAGTACGAAATCAAGCATTGGGATGTGGACAGCCCCCGGAGCCTCAAGGATCTGATCGCTCGCGTCAATCGCATTCGCCGTGAAAATCCCGCATTGCAGAGTGACGTCGGCCTGCACTTCCATCCCACGGACAACCCGCAGGTCATCTGTTACAGCAAATCGAATTACAACAAATCGGGTCGCGACCGATCCGACATCGTCATCGTCGTTTGCAATCTGGACCCGTTCCACGCACAGACCGGCTGGATCGATCTCGATCTTGGGTCCCTCGGCCTGGACTCCACGCACGCGTTCCAGGCGCACGATCTGCTCAGTGACGGCCGTTTTGTCTGGCGCGGCGCTCGCAATTATTTCGAACTGACTCCGGAGAGCCTGCCTGCTCACGTCATGAAGGTTCGCAGGTTGGTCCGCACGGAGAGGGACTTTGACTACTATTTCTAGGACCTCCCTATGATCTTCCGGCCCGAGGGACGCTCATAAAAAT
>CAWISY010000154.1:0-25898 GCA_963838455.1 Bryobacterales bacterium | reverse complement strand
CTTGACTTTTCCGCTCCAGGACACAACTAAACGCGCAACGCGCGTGAGCAGAGAAGTTTGCACACTGTGTGGTGCAAAGCTGGTAATGGAAAACCCCGGAATCAATCAGGCAATCACGCTCGCCGCAGCCGTCCAGGCGCGCTGCTGGCTCTCGGCCACGCCGCGATGGGTGAGCGTGCCCAGCCAGGTGTTCAGCCCTTCGGCCAGCCCTGCATCCTGCTTGAGCGCCTCGCGCGCGCCCAGGTTGGCCAGGCGCAGCACGTAAGGGAAGGTCGAGTTGGTCAGCGCCAGCGTGGAGGTGTGCGGCACCGCGCCCGGCATGTTGGTGACGCAGTAGTGCACCACGCCATCGACCACATAAGCTGGGATTGGAGTGCGAGGTGGGCCGCGCCGTCTCCACGCAGCCGCCCTGGTCGATGGCCACGTCCACAATCACCGCGCCCTTCTTCATCTGCGCCACCATGGCGCGGGTCACCAGCTTGGGCGCGGTGGCGCCGGGAATCAGCACGCCGCCGATCACCAGGTCGGCCTCGCGCGTGGCCTGGGCGATGTTGTAGCTGTTCGAGGCCAGCGTGTAGAGGCGGCCGCCGAAGATGTCGTCCAGCTCGCGCAGGCGGTTCAGGTTCACGTCGATGAGCGTGACCTTGGCGCCGAAGCCCAGCGCGATTCGCGCCGCGTTGGTGCCCACGATGCCGCCGCCGAGGATGGTGACGTGCGCCGGCGGCACGCCCGGCACGCCGCCCAGCAGAATGCCGCGCCCGCCGCGTTCCTTTTCGAGATAGCTCGCGCCCACCTGCACGCTCATGCGGCCCGCCACTTCGCTCATGGGCGTCAGCAGCGGCAGCGTTCCCTGCCGGTCGCGCACGGTCTCATAGGCGATGCCGATGACCTTCGCTTCGAGCAGCTTGTCGGTGAGCGCCGGCAGCGGCGCCAGGTGCAGATAGGTGAACAGCACCAGCCCCTCGCGGAAGTAGACGTACTCCGCTTCGATGGGCTCCTTGACCTTGACCACCATCTCGGCCTTGCCCCAGACGTAGCCGGCGTCGCCCACGATCTCCGCGCCGGCGTTCTGGTATTCGTCGTCGGGGAAGCCGGACTGCGCGCCGGCCTGGGTCTCGACCAGCACGGTGTGGCCGGCCTCGGTGAGCGCCTTCACGCCCGCCGGAGTCACGCCCACGCGGGCTTCGTTGTCCTTGATCTCTTTGGGAACGCCGATGATCATGGCTGATTCTCCTTCTATCGAGATTTCCACGATCATGTGACCTCCTGGGGAGGGCTGCAGCTCGATGAGAAGCCTGCGCGCCAGTAGATCTGTTCGGGGAGGGCTGATCCGGCTGCGCACGGCTCCGCTTCCAACTGACAAGAATTCTACGGCGATAATCTGCTTCCAATGTGTGCAAACTTCGTGGTAAAACAGCAAAATGGGAACGAAACGTGATAGAAACACCGCTCTTAGCGCAAGAATCAACCGAAGCATCGCCGGAAGCTGGAGACGATTGATGGCGCGGCAACCGGCCTGGATGAGCTGGACGCCGCCATCCTGCGCTATCTGGAGCGCCATGGCCGGGCCACGAACTATGAGGTGGGCGAAGCGGTGGGCTTTCCGCCTCGGCGGCTTCGCGGCGCATTCTGGCGCTGGAGGCCTCGGGCGCCATCCGCGGCTATCGCGCCCTGATCGACGACCGCCTGCTCGGCAAGCGCATGACTGTCTATCATCCGCGTCACGCTGGAGCGCCAGTCGGCCGCGGTCCTGGGCGCCTTTGAGGCCGCCGTGCGCCACTGCCACGACATTGTGAGCTGCCACCTGATGGCCGGCCAGTACGACTACATGCTGGTGGCGCGCGTGGCCGGCATCGACGACTACGGCCGCCTGCACCAGAACGAGCTCTCGCGCCTGCCGGGCGTCACGCGGCTGGAAACCAGCTTTGCGCTGCGCGATGTGCTGGACGGAAAGAGCTAGAGGCGCTTGGCCCAATAGCAGGGACGGCGTTTTGCGTGAGCAACGGCGATGATCTGGATGTCGTGAAGCCGCTCGCGAAAAATCACCGAAAATGGAAACCGCCCGAGAAGTATACGGCGGGTTCCGTGCAGGTACGGAGGACAAATCCGTGGGCAGACTTGTAGACCTCGATAGGCCTCACGCAGTCCCTCGTAGAAGCCAAAAGCGGCGCCTGCACTCTTGGTCCAGTAATGTTCAAATGCTGCGTTGGCTTCTTCCTCGGCTTCAGGATGAAATGTATAGGGTTTCACCGCTGCCGCGCGACTTGCTTACGCCTTGCCTTGAGCCGGGCGTCCATCCGGGCTAGAACCTCTTCGCCCGGAATCATCTTCACGGCCCCGGAATCGATCTCATCGAGGCGGCGCTTGATCTCGTCGCCCCAGGCTGCTTCGATCTCGGCTTCACTTGCCCGCTCCTCATCAGAGGCGACACTCTCATAAAGGGAGTTGGCCAACTGGATTCGCTGGTCCTCCGGGAGCGCGTGCGCGAGTTGACGAACTTCTTCGAACGAGTGCCGCATTGAGAGATTGTAGCGCGAATCGACATCGAGCGTTCAACTCTTCTGAACGAAGTAAAACGCGACATCGTTAGCAATGTCCGGAGCATACGCCCCTTTCACCATGTTGGACATCTGGCCGTTAAATCCGAGCGCTTCCGCAAACTGCCGCCTTTCCCGCTGAATCCACTCTCTGCCGGCGCGATTGTCTTGATGTTGATAAAGAACAAGAACGTCCTTGGGCCGGATGAAACTCCAGATTTCTCTGATTTCCGCTTCTAGGACGTGGGTCTGATTGTGTACGTGACCACCAAGCTCCAAGCTAGTGTCGGGATCAAGGAAGATAACGCTCGGGTCTTGGCCGAGGGCATGAATAGCGGTGTTGATGGACTCGAGATACCCGCGGTGGTCCGTGAATTCGTCTTTCAAGAGTAAGATTTTGGACTTGCACCCAACTCCGTGATCGAGCTGACGTCACGAAAATGCTCCACAACCTCCCTGCGCAGAACGATGGACTCCCCATTAATTTAAATCGTCGCCGGTCGATAATAGAGCACCTGCAGGATTTCTGCGCATTTATACCGTTCGGAAAGCTCTGGTAACACTCCCCATTTAACAATGTCGCGATTGTCCCCATAAAACTTGTCTCGCATAAGTGCTCACTCCGCATTATCGATCTGCGCGCGCTGCAGCTTGTCGGAGTAATCGACGTACACCGCCTTCCACGTGGTGAAGAAGTCGAGCGCGCCCAGGCCTTCGCGGTGGCCGTTGCCGGTATGCTTCACGCCGCCGAAGGGCAAGTGCACCTCGGCGCCGATGGTGGGCGCGTTGATGTAGGTGATGCCCGCCTCCAGGTCGCGGATGGCGGCGAAGGCGCGGTTCACGTCTTTCGTGTAGAGCGCCGTCGAGAGGCCGTAGTCGATGGAGTTGGCGATCTCGACTGCTTCCTCGAAGGTTTCGAACTCGATGAGCGCGACCACCGGGCCGAAGACCTCTTCGCGCGCGATGCGCATGGTGGGCTTGACTGCCGCCGAGCACGGTGGGCTCAAAAAAGGTTCCGTGCGCGTAGGCGCCGCCGGTCAAGGCGTGGCCGCCGCAGAGGAGCTTCGCTCCTTCGCGCAGCGCGATCTCGACATACTTTTGCGAAGTCTCAATCTGGCTGGCGTTCACCTGCGGGCCGACCTCGACGGATTCGTCGAGACCGTTGCCGACCTTCAGCTTTTGGCGCGCGCGACAAACTTTTCGGTGAACTCCGCGGCGATTCCCTTCTGCAGCAGGATGCGGCTGGTGGCCGTGCAGCGCTGGCCGGTGGTGCCGAATGCGCCCCACAGCGCGCCGTCGAGGGCGAGATCGAGATTGGCGTCGTCGAGCACGATCTGCGCGTTTTTGCCGCCCATCTCGAGCGAAACCTGCTTGAAGGTGGCGGCGGCGCGCTGCGCGACCAGCGAGCCCACCGCGCTGGAGCCGGTGAAGCTGATGGCGCGCACATCGGGATGCTCGACCAGCGCCGCTCCCGCGGTCGAGCCGGTGCCGCAGACGATGTTGACCACCCCCGGCGGCAGGCCCGCATCGACCAGCGCCTGGACGAGGTTGTAGGTGGAGAGCGGCGTGTCGGTGGCCGGCTTGATGACGCAGGTGTTGCCCGCGACCAGCGCGGGAAAGAGCTTCCAGCTCGGAATCGCCATGGGGAAGTTCCACGGCGTGATGAGGCCCACCACGCCCACCGGCATGCGCACGCTCATGGCAAACTTGTTCGGCAACTCGGAGGGGGTGGTGACGCCGAACAGCCGCCGCCCCTCGCCGGCCACGTAGAAGGCTTCGTCGATGGCCTCCTGCACGTCGCCGCGGGTCTCGGCCAGCACCTTGCCCATCTCGCGCGTCATGTCGCGGGCGTATTTCTCTTTGCGCTCTTGCAGCAAGATCGCCCGGCACGCACCAGAATCTCAGCCCGCTTGGGCGCGGGAACCAGCCGCCAGGCGGCGAAGGCCTTCTTCGCCGCGGCCACGGCCAGCGCCACATCCTCGGCGTGCGAGGAGGGAAACGCGCCCACCACGTCGGAGTGGTCGGCCGGGTTCAGGTTCAGCATGGTTTTGCCGCTCGCGGCCGGCATCCACTGGCCGCCAATCAGATTGTGATAGTATGGGATAGGTCATAGACAGCCTCGAGGAGGTGACAAGGGACAGGGTATCAGGTCAGTTGAGCCAATCCAGCTGCCGGCCTCCTGTCCACTGCAACTCCGCCGACAGCGTACGCCCGCAGGGACGGTCCGGCTACGCGAATCAGATGCTACCCATTGGCACGCGCTCTGAGTGTCTCAACGGACCTGGATGGGCGCTGTCCTTGGGGAAGACACTGCAGGCTCTCGTTGGGCACGGTATTCTGATTCTGCTCTAGCCTCACGCCGAGATGGGCGGTTGCAGGCCCCCGGTTTACCATTCCGGCGGCCCATTTGCCTTCGGTTCCGCTGTACTCAGCCTGCAGTGCGGCTTGAGCCCGCTGGCCGTACAATAGGCATTAAGGCAGGTCCAATATTCAGGCTTTTTGAGGTAGATTCGATTTCTCCATGTCATTGAACGGTTATCCTTCGCGCTCCTCGCGGTCGCACGGCCTGCGCTCGCTCTTCAGCATGTTTTCCAGCGACCTGGCCATCGATCTGGGCACCGCCAACACGCTGGTCTACGCGGCCGGCAAGGGCATCGTGGTCAACGAGCCCTCCATTGTCGCCATCAACAAGAACACCGGCGAAGTGGAAGCCGTGGGCAAGGAAGCCAAGGAGATGCTGGGGCGCACGCCCGGCAACATCGTGGCCATCAAGCCGATGAAGGACGGCGTGATCGCCGACTTCAAAGTCACCGAAAAGATGCTGAACTACTTCATCCAGAAGGCGCACAACCGCAAGATGCTGGTGCATCCGCGCATCGTGATCGGCGTGCCTTCCGAGATTACGCAGGTGGAAAAGCGCGCGGTCGAGGACTCGGCCTATCGCGCCAAGGCCAGCGAAGTGTACCTGGTGGAGCAGGCCATGGTGGCGGCCATCGGCGCGGGGCTGCCGATCACCGAGCCCTCGGGCAACATGGTGGTCGATATCGGCGGCGGCACCACGGACATCGCCGTGATTTCGCTGAGCGGCATCGTCTATTCGCGCTCGGTGCGCATGGCCGGCAACCAGATGGACGAGGCCATCACCAACTACCTGAAGCGCAAGTACAACCTGCTGATCGGCGAGCGCACGGCGGAGCAGATCAAGATCGAGATCGGCTCGGCCTTCCCGCTGGATAAGCCGCTGACCATGGAGATCAAGGGACGCAACCTGATCGAGGGCGTGCCCAAGACCATCACCATCGACGACAGCGAGATTCGCGAGGCGCTGGGCGAGTGCATCGCGGTCATCATGAACGCCATCCGCGTGGCGCTGGAGCGCACGCCGCCGGAGCTGTCCGCCGATATCTCCGATCGCGGCATCGTGCTGACCGGCGGCGGCGCGCTCATCAAGAATCTCGACAAGCGCATCCGCGAAGAGACCGGCCTGCCGGTTTCGGTGGCCGACGATCCGCTGGCTTCGGTGGTGCTGGGCACCGGCAAGATGCTCTCCGACTTCCGCCTGCTGCGCAAGATCAAGATCGATTAAGAGGCAGGGACTCAGGGATCGTAGGGACTAGGGATCAGGACAACGAATCCGGCGATTGGCTCGTCGCTTTAGCGGATCTTGAATCTGGACCTTTGTGCAGGCTTCACTGCAAACTGTTACTTTGATCCCTGAGTCTCTGTCAGCTGTTTTCCATGGAATCGTTCTTCACTCGCTATCGGAATCTCGTGGTGCTGCTGGCCATCCTGGTGGCGCAGATCGCCGGGCTGGCCGTGCAGGTGCGCCGCACCAGCAGCGGACGCAGCACGCTCGACGCGGACGACCGAGCGGCGTGCGCCTGATCCGCCTGTGGGCCAATGCGCTGGTTTCGCCGCCGGAGCGGCTCATCCACGCCTCCAAGCTGGGCGTGGCGGACCTGTGGAACAACTATTTCGACCTGCGCCACGTGCGCCAGCAGAACCAGGATCTGCAGAAGACCATCGACCGGCTGCGGCTGGAGCAGGCCGCTCTGCTTGAAGACGCCCGCCAGGGCCAGCGGCTGCAGGCGCTGCTTGGCTTCCAGGAAAAATACATCTATAAGACCGTTGCCGCGCAGGCCTTCGGCTCCAGCGGCAGCGACCACTCGCATGTTTTCTATATCGACAAGGGCTCGCGCGACGGCCTCAAGCCGGATATGGCGGTGATTACCGCGGACGGCATCGTGGGCAAGGTGCGCGACGTCTTTCCCCACTCCGCGCAGGTGCTGGCCATCAACGATCAGACCAGCGGCGCGGGCGTGATTCTTGAAACCACGCGCATTCGCGGCATCCTGAAGGGCAACGCCGCCGGCCAGCTGGAGATGGTGGGCGTCATGGCCGACCAGCGCATTCAAGCCGGCGAAAACGTGCTCACCGCGGGCGGCGACCTGATTTTTCCGCGCGGACTGCCGGTGGGCGTGGTCGAGAAGGTGGTTGCGCGATCCCGACCGCGACGGCCTTTATCGACGTCATCGTGAAGCCGGCCGCGCATCTTGACCGGCTCGACGAGGTGCTGGTGATCACCTCCACCGAGCCGCGCTTCTCGCCTGAGGAGCAGCAGGACATGGCCACCAGCGAGGCGCTGCAAAGGCGCCGATGTCGCCGCGATCAGGGACCAGGTGAAGGCTTCGGAGATCATGGCCGAGAAGCTCCCCGGCCTGATCGATCCCAACCTGCCCGCCGACCAGCAGCCGTTGAACGACACCAGCAATCCGAATCCTGCCACGCGGCCGCCGCAGCCGCTGCATCCAGATGAGTTCTCGCCCGCCGCTGCCGCACCCGCCGGATCGGAACCGGGCGCAGACTCGCACGCAGAAACCCCGCCCAAAGAGCCCGATCCGCCGTTCCTGCCGCCTCAGGCAGCGCGGCGGATCCGGCTCAAGCCCGCAGTCGAAATCCACGCCGCAAGACGCCGCAGAGGAATCCATAGCCATGTCCCTGCTCGGCGCCGACTTCCGGCGCGATTTGGAGATTCACCGCTATCCGCTGCTGGTCTACGCGCTGGTTCCGCTCGCTTCGCTGGTGCTGCAGGCCTGGCTGCCGCGCGTGATCGGCCCTTATGCCTGGTTCGACCTGCCGCTGGTGGTCACCGTCTACTTCGCCCTGGGCCGCCGCAGCCCCATCCAGGGCACCCTCATGGGAGCGGCGATGGGCCTGTTTGAGGATGCGCTCACGCATCACGCCATCGGCATCAACGGCATCGCCAAAACAGTGGTCGGCTTTCTGGCTGCGTCGGTGGGCGTTCGCATCGACGTGGAAAACCACATCGTTCGCCTGCTGCTCAACTTCCTGCTTTCCCTGCTCTCCAGCGCGATCTATCTCTTCGTTACCGCTTCCTGCTGGGTCTGGCGCTGGAGTGGAGCTGGCTTACCGAGCTATTGCGTGCCGTGGGCAACTCGGTGATCGCGCTGGTGCTGTTTCCTGTGCTCGACCGTCTGCAGATCAGGGAATGAGAAAAGGGATCAGGGATCAGGGATCAGGGATTTAGGGAATTGGAAGTGAACGGTTCGGCGATCGCGGATTGAACGCGACAGACGCAATTGAAGTAGCGGTATTCTGAGAACATAGAGGGATGAATTTAAGCAGCAATCGCGGCGAAAAACTCTCCCCGTTCAAGCTGACGGTGGTGCAGTACGGCATTCTTCTCATGATGCTGGCGCTGGTCGCGGGCCTGTGGCGGCTGCAGGTGCTGGGCGCGGCAAACTACCGCGTGCTGGCCGAGCAGAATCGCATTCGCAAAGAGCCGATCCTGGCCCCGCGCGGCAAGCTCTTCGACCGCGAAAACCGGCTCATCGTCGACAACTACCCTTCCGTCTCCTGTTTTCTGGTTCGCGAGCAGAACCACAACGTTGACGCCGATCTGCCGCTGATCGCGCGCGGCCTTGATCTCGACCTGGACCAGTTGCGCGCCACGCTGCACCATTACCGCTCCGAGCCCGGCTACCAGCCCATCCCCATCAAGCAGGACATCACCGCCGACGAGCAGGCCTTCATCGAGGCGCACCGCAACGAGCTGCCCGAGCTGGAAACCATCGACGAGGAGCGCCGGCTCTATCCGCGCGACGGCTTTGCCGCGCACCTGATCGGCTATGTGGGCGAGGTGAGCGAGGACGACCTCAACAACCCGCGCTATGCCTACTATGAGCCGGGCGATGTGGTGGGCAAGGCGGGCGTGGAGGAGACCTACGACGAGCTGCTGCGCGGCCAGGACGGCTCCCGCGACGTGATCGTCGACAGCCACGGCCGCGAGGTGGGCTACCTCGGCATCCAGCATGCCATGCCCGGCCAGGACCTGAGGCTCACCATCGATAACGACCTGCAGCGCGCCGCCGAGCTGGCCCTGGGCGACCGCAATGGCGCCATTGTGGCCATGGACCCGCGCAACGGCGAGATTCTGGCCATGGTCTCGCGCCCCAGCTTCGATCCCAACGAGTTTGCCGTCAACATCGACCGCGCCGACTGGAACAAGCTCATCACCGACCCCGACCACCCGCTGATGAACAAGGCCATCCAGGCGCAGCTCGCGCCCGGATCGACCTTCAAGATCCTCATGTCGGTGGCCGGCCTGCAGGAAGGCATCGCGCAGAACATGCATGTCTTCTGCAACGGCGGATGGGGACCTTACGGCCACTTCTACCACTGCGACGAGCACCACGGCGCGGTGGATATCCACAACGCCATCCCCTATTCCTGCGACACGTTTTTTTACATGCTGGGCGACAAGCTGGGCATCGACCGCATCGCGAAGTACGCCGACGAATTCGGCTTCGGGCAGAAGACGGGAATCGACCTGCCGGGCGAACAGGCCGGACTGATGCCCTCGGCGCAATGGTGCTGAAGAACTATCCACGCACCGCTGGTATGCCGACGAAACTTTCGACGTCGCCATCGGCCAGGGCGCCATTGAGGCCACGCCGATCCAACTGGCGCGCATCATCGGCGGCATCGCCTCGGACGGGCACATGGTGCGGCCGCACGCGGTGTTTCCCGACGAGCTTCCCGCCAGACTTTTACAAAGCGCTGCTTGAGAGCTTTCCCGGGCTCGGGCGATGCCTATATTCCCATCGATCCGGCAGAACTGGACGATCATCACCGACGGCATGGCCCAGGTGACGCAGCCGGGCTTTACCACACCGCCGGCTCGGCGCACCTGGAAGGCATCGACTTTGCCGGCAAGACCGGCACCGCGCAGCAGATGAGCCACGAAGCGCTGGGCAAAACAAGACAAGGGACAGAGTCACATATCCCAATGTCTGGTTTGTGGGCGTGACGCCGCGCCGCAATCCTGAGCTTGTGGTCGCGGTGCTTTGGCAGAACGGCGAGTTCAGCTATTACCCTGCGCGCATCGGCGCCAAGGTGGTGGAGGCTTATGTAGACAAAAAGCGGCGCCTGGCCCACAACCTGCCGCCGGAGAAGGCCGCGCAGCCGGTCGAAGTGGGCGCGATCTGGTCCGAGCCGACGCGACCGGCAAGCGCAAAAGGCACAACTGCGGCCGCGCACATTCAGAGTGGACATTTCTTTGTCGAGAACGGACATTGTGGCCGAGAACGATGCGGGCGCGAAATCTGCGGTGAAGCCACGGAACAAATCACAGCTCCGCAAGCAGCAGCGGCATTCGCATGCGTAAATCCTGCACAGTTGGCCGCGGCGATTGCCCGTCCGCCGGAAGGAACCGATGACCGCCTGCCCATGCGCCGCATCCTCAGTTTTCGCGACTTCGACTGGGCCCTGCTGGGGCTGGTGCTGCTGCTCTGCACGGTTTCGGTTCTGGAGGTTCACTCGGCCACGCTGCATACCAAGTTTGCCAGCTTTGGGACCAAGCAGATTTTCTGGGTGGCGGCGGGAATGGCCGCCATGTTCATCTTCTCCAAAATCGACTACCATCGCGTGCTCGACTGGGCTCCCTGGGCCTACGGGGTCGGCCTTCTGGCCCTGGCTGCGGTGCTGTCACCCCTCGGTCACAAGGCGCTGGGCGGCCGGCGCTGGATCAAGCTCGGCCCGATGCTGGTGCAGCCCTCGGAGTTTGTGAAGCTGGTGCTGATTCTGGTGGTGGCGCGCTACTTTGCCAACCTGGGCGGGCGCAACGTGACCTGGAAGGAAATCTTCAAGGCTTTTGCGCTGGTGGGCATCCCCATGCTGCTGGTGCTGAAGCAACCCGACCTGGGAACCACGCTTTGACCTATACGCCGATTCTGGTCGCCGGACTTTTTCTGGGCGGGATCAATCTTCGCCAGAGCCTGATCCTGATCGCTGTGGGCGGGGTTCTGGTGGGCGGCGTCTGGTCCAGCGGCAAGTTTCTCAAGCCATATCAAAAGGCTCGGCTCACCAGCTTTATCAATCCAGAAAACGACCCCAGAGGCGCCGGATACCAGGTGCTGCAGTCGGAGATCGCCGTCGGCTCGGGGGGCATCTGGGGCAAAGGCACGGAAAAGGGAACGCAGACCCAGGGCTATTTCCTGCCGATTCCCTATACGGACTTCATCTTTGCCGCTTTCAGCGAGGAACACGGATTTGTGGGCGCGTTTTTTGTGCTGCTGCTATACTTCCTTATATTGATGCGTTTGATTCAAAACGCTCAAACAGCCGCTGACCTGCCCGGTTCTCTCATTATCATGGGAATCGTGGCTGTGTTGACCTTTCAGATTGCGGTCAACGTAGGCATGGTCATCGGGCTATATGCCCGTCACCGGAATCCCTTTACCCTTAATGAGTTACGGTGGATCTTCGGTGCTGTTTACGTTCCTGGCGCTGGGCGTGGCGATGAATGTCCGCATGCGCCGGTTCGTTAACTGACGCATCTCGAGCCACCGGTCCGGGACGTCGTCCAGCAAGTTTGGCTCTTGTGCCTGTCCGGAGCGATCTGGAATTGTTCCTGGACGCAAGAGAAGGATTTTCAAGCATTTCGCCGGCATGGTCCCGATGGATCGCGCCTGGCAGGATTGGGTTTATGAGTACGCAGAGACGGGAAGACCGTCGGCTTGCAAGTTGCACAGGATCGCGCAGGAGTCTCGGAGCGGATCGCGGTCGCCTACAAACCTCCGCAGATGCCGCGATCGACGGCACCACCGAACGCGGCGTTCGGCCACAACTCTGCTTCGGATTATGCAATCACAGCCCGTTCGGCTTCTTCAGCCAGGTTCGCCGCCCTCGCGGCAGGCAGCCGCGCGGAGGCCGTTGCTCAAGAGTTCTTCAGGTTTTCCGCCAGTCCCCTTCCCTGCCGTCTTTGCGCGTTTCCATCCAGCCTTGCCGCGGGTACCGGCAGCTATACGCTGCCGGACGGAAAGGTACGATGGCAAAAGAAATTTGCATTTCCAGCACGCCGCATGAGACGCGGCTTGCGATTTTAGAAGACGATCAACTCGCGGAAATCTATTACGAACGCGAAAACGAGTACACCCTCGCGGGTTCCATTTACAACGGACGTGTAACAAGTGTTTTGCCCGGCATGCAGTCGGCGTTTGTCGACCTCGGCCTGGAGCGCGATGCGTTCCTCTACGTAACCGACTTCATCGAGCTCGAAGACCAGGAAGAGACCGACGAGCTGGAGAAAGCTGCGGCCAGCCGGGCAAGCGCCTCGCGAGATCCAGCATCCCCATGGAACCGACCGCAACGGCGGCCGCCAGGAAGAACGCAGGCTCGCGTCAGGCCCAAAGAGCAGAATCAAGACAGGATGCGCGCCAGGAACGCCAGATCGCTGAACGCCGCCCGGCCGAAGAAGCCGCGCCGGCGGCCACAGCCTCACCCGCTCCCAAATCTCCCGGACAAGCCGAGGCGCCGCAGGAACCCGAAGATGCGGGCGCACGTCGCTGGCGTGGACGGCGCCGCCGCCGTGGAGGCCGTGGGCCGGGCGCTCCGCCTGAAGCTCCAGCGGAATTTGAGCCGGTTGTCCAAACTGCCGCGGAACCAGCCGCAAAGTCCGAACCCGCTCTGGAGATTGAGGCTGCCGAGGTTCCCGTAGCCCAGCCGGCGCCGCGCGAGCATCAGGCTCCGGTGGCCTTTGTGCTTCCCGGCGAATCGCTTTCGAAGTATGGCGGCGCGCCTGCGCGGAGACCGAGGTGCCTGCGCCGCAGCAGTCCTCTCCAGTCCGCCCGGCCCCGACATTCAAGCCTTCTACGCTGGTTGAAACGCCCATCGATGGGATGGCAGCGGCCTTTTGCCCGGAGAATCTCTTTCCCGGCATCGCTCCCGTCAACCTGAGCCGGCGGAAGATGCAAATGAGAATCGCAGACCGAATCTTTCGCTGCGCCCGAGAGCGGCTCCGCACAGTACGAAGTGGTTGAGAGAGTTCGAGGAGTCTTGCGCCGCACCTCGATGAAACGGAGACCCAATCTGAGACGGCTGCGCCACGAGGAAGCGGATATCGATTTCGAAGAGGACTACCTAGTTAGTCATTCGGAACAGTGGCCTGTGGAGGCAGAGCCAATCCGATGAGCCGGAACGATCATTGAGGAGACAGAAGCCACTGAGATCGACTGACGAGACGGACGCCGACGCGTCCGCTTCGCACCGCGTCGACCCCTCATCCCCCACAGGTTTCCGGCTCTTCGGCTTTGGCAAAGAAAAAAGACAGACGCGCCCGCCGCTGGACCAAAACGCCCGCTACCACGCTTCGACCTATGCTCCCGGCGCCGGCCTTGTTGAGGAAGAGGTCATCGAAGGCGAGGAATTTGAGGCCGCGCCTCATTCGCGCCGCCACAAACCCGAGGTGCACGACCTCGACGATTACGAAGAACAGACGATTCCCACGCACCTTCGCTCCGGCGACCTGGGCGAGATGCTGCAAGAAGCCCATCTCGATCACCGCATCCAGTTGAACTTCGACGAAAAGGGCGGCGAGGAAGAGATTCGAGACCGCGGAGGAGGAAGAGGAAGCCGCGACGGGAGCGCAGCCTGCGCCCGGACGCGAGCGCCGCGATCGCGGTGGACGCGGCCAGCGTGGCCGTGGCGTTCAGGGCAATCGCCGCGGTCCTTCGCGCCGCTCGGCCCAAACCTCCGACCTGCCCATCATCTCCGATCTCTTGAAGTCCGGCCAGGAGATTCTGGTGCAGATTGCCAAGGAGCCCATCGCCAAGAAGGGCGCGCGCATCACCAGCCACATCGCACTGCCCGGCCGCTTCCTGGTTTTCATGCCCACCGTCACGCACGTCGGCGTCAGCCGCAAGATCGCGTCGGACGAGGAGCGCAATCGTCTGAAGCGGATTCTCCTGCACGAGCGCGGCGAGGCCCCGGGCGGCTTGATTGTGAGGACCGCCGCCGAAGGTGCTTCAGAAGAAGAGCTCCGCGCGGACCTGAGCTTCCTCATGAATCTTTGGAATGAGATCAAGCAGCGCTCGGAATCCTCCAAGTCACCGGCCCTCATCTACCACGACTTGTCGCTCATCGAGCGCATCCTGCGCGACCAGGTCAGTTCCAACTTCTCCAACATCTGGGTCGACACCGAGGCTGACTACGAGCGCATCGTACGCTTCCTCAACCGCTTCTCGCCCTCGCTGGTGCGGCGCGTCAAGCTCTACACCAAGGAGACGCCGCTCTTCGAGCATTTCGGCATTCAGGATGAAATCTCGAAGGCCCTGCGCTCCAAGGTCTGGCTCAAGAGTGGCGGCTCCATCGTCATCAACCAGACTGAGGCGCTGGTAGCCATCGACATCAACACCGGCAAATATGTAGGCAAGTCGGCGCGGCTTGAGGACACCATCGTCAAAACCAACCTCGATGCGGTTCCCGAGATCGTGCGCCAGATCCGGCTGCGCGACCTCGGCGGCATCATCGTGATCGACTTCATTGACATGGACGAGCGCAAGAACCGCTTCAAGGTTCTCGCGGCCCTGGAAGAAGCGCTCAAGGCAGACCGCGCGCCTACCAAGGTGCTGCAGTTCAACGATTTCGGTCTGGTCGCGATCACGCGCAAGCGCGTTAAACAGTCGCTGGAGCGGACCCTCAGCGTGCCCTGCCCCACGTGCCAGGCCACCGGTATGGTGAAGAGCCCCACCACCGTCTGCAACGAGATTTACATCGAGATGCGCAAGATGCGGAAGCACTTTGAAAACACCGACGTGATGCTGCGCGTGCATCCAGAGACAGTGAAGGTGCTCAAGGCCAACGGCAACCGCTGGCTCACCGACTTCGAGGAGTTGATCGGCAAGAACGTTTTGGTCAAGAGCGACGCAACGCTCCAACCCGAGCAGTTCGACATTCAGGGATAGCGGGGCTGGCGGGGTTAGAGGAGCTAGCGGAGTTAGCGGAGTTAGCGAAAGGCCGGAGAGATTGCTCCGGCCTTTGTTGTTTCCATATGGAATTTATTGCACGCCTGGCCTCAAATACTCAAAGCCTGCCATTTACCGGATCACATGAATCGGAACGCCGACTTTCAGGTTTGTCCAGGCCTGTTCAGTGGTATAGACCGGCGCTTTGAGCGCTATCGCCAGCGCCAGGCAGGATCGATCTCCAAGAGACAGCCCGGGACTCTGCGTTTTAGTAATCAGGCTGCCCGCGATCTTGGCTTGCTCACTGGTGAATGGCTCGACGGCCGAGATCGTGGAAAGAGCTGCCGCCCAGGCTCGGTCGGGATCGTTGCTCGCTATGACAAGCTTGGATTGAACCTCGGCGAGATTTATGGTACTGGCGACAGCGCGATCAACGATTTCATCGGTCAGATTCTCGGCACCCCGCACGCCTTGAATCAAGGCGAGCATGGCAGAGGCATCGAACACCACTTCATTCATGCTTGGCCGCCTCGCGACGTTCCGCGCTCAGCTCATCGGCCAGCGATACGCCCGGCGGGATGACTTTCCGCGCCCACTCCTGCGCGCGTCGAAGACGGCTTCGCGTCGTCGATATGCGCAGTTCGTCATCTTCGATACGCAGGATGACCTTATCGCCTATGCCGACCCCAAGCGCCTCGCGCATCGCCGCCGGAATCACAATCCGGCCTTTTTCACCGATTTGAGCCCTTGTCATGATTTCCATGTGTCACTCATCCTCGTTAGTGACATTATAATATAATAGTGACACTCTTTAGGAAAGTGGGATGCGATGGCCGCGCCGCCAAACTTTCCCACTGAAGCAAACCTCCGGCCGGTTTTGGTGTCTAACTGATTACCGGGTGCCCTGCCCAAGCGTAATTAAGACAAATCGATTCTTGAGGTTCCGACATGTCACTCCCCAGTTGGATGTCGCTGATCCGAGGCGTCAGTTTGCTTGGATCCGCGATTTTGCTAGTGGCCGGTGTTGCGAGCGCTCAGTCCACCCCTTCCCAGGATCAATCCAGCACCACCGGCTACTCGTCCAGCCAGGCAGGCCTGAGCGAATCGGGCTTGCAACTCGCCGAGTTTTCACTGCCTGATAGCGCATTTCCCGGCACTCGCTCCTCGGCAGGCGGCGGATCTGGCGCCGGCCAGTACGGTAACGGCGGAGGGTACGGAGGCGGGAGCCACTATGGGTTCCTTCACAATCGCAGCTGGACCTTTGAAGCCGGCGCCGGTTTCAACGGCCCCATCGGCAACGACACCGGCGACGCCGGCAACCCCATCCCAGTCATCACCTGGGGCGGCAATTTCACCGGCGGCGCGGGCCTGCGCTTTTCCAAGCGGCTCTCGGCGCTCGTCGAGTATCAATTCATAGACGACAAGCTCCCAGCCGCGCTCCTCGCGGAATTCCCCCCAGAGGACCAGATCATGGCGGGTAATACCCACATCAGCTCGATCACCGGTTCTCCCGTCATCCACCTCTTTCCTAAGAGGACGAACGGCGTTTACCTGGTCGGCGGCTTCGGGTGGTACCACAAGTTGACCAACTTCCAAACGCCCGAAGAATCCTTCTATTACTACGAGAATGTCACCGTCGCTTCTTTCACCTCGAATCAGTGGGGCGGCAACGCCGGCTTTGGCATTTACCATCGCCTGGGCGGCGGAATGTATGGCAACGACAGCGGCCATACCGAGCTTTTCGCCGAGGCGCGCTACACGTTTATTCACACGCCCCCCATCACCCAAAACAACGGATTGGGGACCACCGAGCTGATTCCAGTCACGTTTGGCGTTCGCTACTAACAGCAGGTTGAACCGCGGAGCCCCGAGCCTTTTGGCCGGTCCTTCCGCGAAGCTCATCGCGGTGGGATCGGCCTTGCAGTTTCACCACGGCTTTCTCTTCCTCGGTCGGCGAGCCCACTTCGCCGCGCTCGATGCGCTCCAGAAACGCCCGCGCCAGCTTGCGTTCTCCGGGATGGCTTTCGCCGTGGATCGTGCACAGGTCGAGGAACTCGTCGCACAGCGCGTTTCGCTCTTCCTGCTGCGCAAAAACTCCCTGCAACGCGACCGCCAGCTCGCGCAGCCGCGCCGCCTCGGGCCAGCCGTTCTTCGCTCATCCTCGCCCACGTAACTCTGAAAACAAGCCCGCGCCGCCCGCGCGCGCACTCATCCAGGCAGGCCAGCAGTTGCTCGCTGAAGGCGCGGCTCAGCGTCTCGAGTTGGTCGGGATCCATGGCGTCGCGCGGGTCCATACTTCGCCCTCATTTGGACGCGCCCTTACTTTGCCCGCATCGCCGCTTCGATCTCATCCGGCGGTGTGCGGAAGCGCCGCATCCAGATCGATGAGCTTGCCGTCCGCGCCCACCAGGAAGTCGCATTCGATGCGCACTCCGAGCTTTTCCTCGGGAATGTAAATGCCCGGCTCGATGGTGAAGACCATCCCCGGCTTCAGCACCGCGGGGTAGTTGGCCGGATCGTGCACGTCGATGCCCATCATGTGCCCCAGCCCATGCAGCCAGTACTTGCCCAGCGGCTGGCCGTGCAGGTCTTTTCCGTGGGTATTGATGTAGTTGTAGGCCACGGTGTCAAGCGAATTCGGATCCTGGCGGTCGCGGTCGTTGATCGTCGATTTGCCGGCCACAAACGCGTTGATGGCCGCCTGCTGCGCCCCCAGCACGATGTTGTAGATCTCCCGCTGCCGCGGAGTGAAATGCCCGTTCACCGGCACGGTGCGCGTAATGTCGGCGGCGTACATCGAGTACTCGCAGGCCGCGTCCACCAGCAGAATGTCGCCGTCCTGCATGGTGCGGTCGTTGGCCGAGTAGTGCAGCATCGTCGAGTTGATCCCCGAGCCGACGATGGGCGCATAGCTCGGCCGCTCGCATCCGTTCTCCATCCACACAGCCGTCATGTCTCCGGCAACGGCGCGCTCCGTCATGCCCGGCTTGACCCACCTTCATCATGACCCGCTGCGCCTCGATGGACGCAGCCGTGGCCTTCCTGATCAGCTCGATCTCTCCCTCGTCCTTCACCATCCGCAACGGCACGTCAGGCTGGTCACGTCGCGCGGCCGCGGCGGCGTTCGCATCCATCCCCAGCGTGGCCGCGGTAAAGCCCAGCAGCGCCTTGGCCGCAGCGGACTCCGGCTGCGTCCACACATTTCGCGAGCGCCGCGGTCGGCGGCGATCAGCCGCTTCAGCACCGCGGGCAGCTCGGTCATCGGTTCCACGGCATCCACGCCCGCCGCCTCCGCCACGCCTGGCGAAGCCGCGTCCATCTTGGCGCCGGTGTACGTTTCCATGCGCAGGTTGCGCGTGGGCAAGAAACAGAATCTCCTTGTAGGCGCGCGGCGTTTGCCGCCTGCGGCGCGTCGCCCACAATCAGCAGCGCCGCCCCCGGCTCATTCCATCCGGTCAGGTAATAGAAATTCGCATCCTGCCGGTAGGGCATGAAATCCAGTTCCGCTTCTTCGGCCGCAAACAGCACGGCCACGCCGCCCTGCAGTTTCGCAGCCAGCGCCACGCGCCTGCCGTGGTACACCGCCGCAGGCTGTTTTTCGAGAGAATGAGCACAAGGCGCAATCGTCAACAGAATTGCGCATGAGAGGCCGGCTCGACAGGCCCAACGTTTCACGGTTCGCATGAAACCAGCCTCATACCCCGCGCCGCGGCTGTCAAGCGGCCTGCCCTGACCGTCCGTCTGCGACCGGGGCTGATTGCGGGCAAGCTGCCGCCTTCTTTTCTTCCTCGGCCAGCAACTTATGGAACTCCGCGGCCGGAACTGGGCGTCCGAAGAGCCAGCCCTGCGCAAAAACCGGCTGCGCCACGGCGGCAAAGTATTCCGCTTGCTGACCGGTCTCGACCCCCTCCACAATCACCGCCAGGTTGAGCGTCTCCGCCATGGCAAGAATCTGCGGCAGAATCGCCAGTGTCACCGCTTCGGTCCCGATGGCCTGGGTAAAGGCCCTGTCGATTTTGATGGCGTCCACGGAAAGATCGTGCAGATAGGCGAGGCTGGAATAGCCGGTGCCGAAGTCGTCGATGTGCACGCTGTGCCCCTGCTTGCGCAGGAGAACGATGGTCTCGATGGCCTCCCTGTAACGCGCCGTCGAGCTTTCCGTGATCTCGATGGCCAGGCTGCTCGCCGGAACCGCCGCCCGCTCTAGCGCCTCCTCCAGCATGGGCAGAAACTTTGCATCACTCAAGTCCGCCGCCGTCACGTTGATGCTCAGGCGAAAGTCTCCCCGGCGCAGCGTCTCTCCAAACTCGCGCAGCGACTGCCGTACCACCAGCTTGGTGATCTCGCCCACAAAGCCCCGCTCCTCGGCGATGCGCACAAAGACGCCGGGGCCGACCGCAAAACCTTCCTCATCTGTCCATCGCGCCAGCGCCTCGGCCCCCACAATGCGGCGGCTGGCCAGTTCCACGATCGGCTGATAGACCACCCGCAGTCTGTCCCGGCTATCGCCCGGCGGAGCTGATGCTCCATGCTCTTGTTGCGGCGGTAAAGAAGGGAACACAAGAAGCCCGCCAACGCGCCAAACAGCCCGCACACGGGCAATGCAGCCGCCGAATCTCGTCCGGTTGGCCGCCACAATCTCAGGGATGGTGGTATAGGCCGTAATGCAATTGAAGAAGCGAATGGAGCATCGGGTAACGTACAGGTTGTCACTCCGCCCAAAGCTTTCTTTCTGTGGTGAGGATCGACATTTCCGCGGGAAGCGCCTCTCCGATCAGGGAGCCGTGCTTTTGCGTCGGCTCGTCGGTTACCGTCTGGGTAAAGTGCATGGGCGCGGGCTGAATGTACATGCGCGCAGAGGGCGTGAACACTATAAACGAATTGCCCCTCTGCAGCGTGATGGCGGGGATGGCGCTGTCTTGATAAGGCTTCAGATTCTTGTAAATCACCGTGCCATCCTGCTGGGTAAAGTCCGGCTTGGTCTGCTCTTCGCGGATGGGTTCACTTTTCCCAGCGCCGCCGAGCACTCGATTTGGCCGTTTCCTCGCATTCGTCCTGCGTCTTTCAGGAACTCCGACTCGAGGATCAGCGCCCGAAGGTATTTGATCTCCGCTGCCGAACAGGAACTGGGCGGCGAAGCGTCCACCGCGGCCAGAGCCGTGCGCGCCTCCGCCGCCCAATCCTCGCCGCTCGCCATGAGCTCGCTCGCGTATCCTTCGAGCCGTGCCTCTGTTACCCACGCCGTAATTCCTCGCGCTAGAAAGTAACCGGCGAAGGATCCACCCGCTGCCAGAATGAGTGTAACGGCTAATGTAACTGCGTGCCGCTTGGTGAAGTTTTGCATTGTTGATAGCCCAAGAATATTGACCGAATTTGAGACAGAGACTGCTGTTTCCGTCCATGCAGGCCTGTCCTCTTTATCGGGCGGAAAGAGGGAAAACTTCAGCCGTCTTAGCAATTCTTAAGAAATGAATGATTGATCTGCTTTCAAGGGTGCAGTAAATTCGCGGCTTCGTCTCGGAACGGCAGCAACGGCTGGGCGATCTGGCACACCGCTGCCGGTCTGACTGAAAATCCCAACCCACATGCTTTCAGCTCAGCGGAAATGCGGAGACTATCAAGGGCGCGCCACCTGTCGCGGACGGCCTACTTCTTTGGCGCGGTTTGCGCGGGCTTGGCCATCGGCACATCGAAGAAGCCGATACGCAGCTCCGAGGTGGGAACGAAGTTAGTCAGATGAACCTGGAAGTGGTCGGCATCGACCTTCTCCACCTTGGCGTTTTGCGGTGGGCAGAAGCTGACGAAAGTCTGCGTATCTTCCTCTTCCGGCTTGCCGCGTTCAACAGTCAGTTTGAAATCCTCGATGGGTTGCTTCCATGTGTTGGCGGTGGTCAGGATGAAGTCGACCCAGTGGGGATGAGCATATTGCCCGTACCCAGGGCCGCTCGCTTCAATTTGTGTAATCATGGCGCCCAAGAATGAGGGATCGGGGCAGAGCCCCTCGAGTGAGCCGCATGTCCTGGAGCGCGTCTTTTACGGTGTCAGCATCCCCGGTAGGCTGCTTGTGCCCGTAGACATTCTTGAGGGTATCGGGCAGCATTAGCTCCGCTCCCTTAACCGGCTTGTATTCGTGCCGGATGTGGACGGTGGAATGCGCTGGGAAAGCCAGGGTCCAGTGGTATTGGACTTGCACGGTCCAAAGCGCACGAACGAAGCCTTCCCCCTCATCTTCAAAAAGTCCGGCTTTGATGAGCTGATCCTTGGCCGACTGCGGCAACTTGTCAAAATCTTTTGTAGCTGGTTGTTCTGCAGTCCGCTTGCGTTTACCTGTATCCACAAAGTGCCCAAAGGTCTGGATGTCGATATGATTTGCCGTGAGAATCTGCGTGACGTCTTTGCCGATCAGTGTCGCCTTCACCTCTATTTCATAATTGACGGGCTTACCGTCCACCCATAGACGGAAACTCTGAAAGGACTGCTCGGAAGGCTGCTTCCTCGGGAACTCGTTCGTGTACAGGCGGCACCGGAAACGCCACTTCTGTCGTCACATTCTGGTCCGTATCGTTGCGGAAGTCGTAATCGACGACGACTTGTGTGGGGCTGATTTGCAGCACCTCTTTGGCCATCACGATCCGCGTCTCGCGGCGGGGCACCAGGCCGCCGGCGGCGATGGAGGCAGCCGAGTCGTCGGCCAGCACCGGCATAGAAATGGCGACGCCAAATCCGGCGGCAAGCACCGCGGCGCAGAAAACAATGAGCCGATTCATGGCAGAAAGTATGGCAGATTTGCCGGGGCGTCACAGCCAAAAGTGAAAATTCTCAGTTGGGCCCAGCCGCATCAGCGTCCTCGCCCCACCCCACGTGGTTGAATTTCCCGGCGTTTCGCCGTATGCTGACTATGCAGACGCGTTTGTCCGCCAGGTTTTGCCGTGTGCGCACCGGCTGGCGGAGAGATGAGTGGGCTTACAGCCCACTTTTTATTTGGGGCAAATTGCCAGGGGCGCACATTGGGTTTTGCATGAGTCTAACTCCTTCAGAATCAATGCGCATCGGAGGGCGACGGAATCGGCGCCTGGCGGGCAAGGACGGAGTCCCGGCGAGCGGTATTTGCGATGGGGCGTTGGGAACGATGGCAGTCAAGTCTGGACGAAATCCGGTCGGCGGCGGAGCGGGTAGCCGCCTCGCATGGGCTCGACGTGGTGGACATCGAGTTCGCCGGCCCGGCGAAAGAGCGCATTCTGCGCGTGATCCTCGAGAAGAACGCCGAGGGCCGGGCGCAACTGAAAGCGAGCTGCGATTGAGGCCGAGGAACGCAGAAGGGCTTGCCGGAGAGGCTCGTCGAAGGCATGCTGACGGTGGAGCAGCTTTCCGGCGTGACGCACGAGGATTGCGCGGCTTTCAGCCGGGATTTTGGTGTTTTGCTCGACGTGGAAGACCTGGTTCCCGGCGCGGAGTACACGCTGGAAGCCAGTTCACCGGGCCTGGATCGCAAGTTGAGCCAGCCGGAGGATTTTGAGCGGTTTCTGGGTGCCTGGTGAAGGTGCGGACCTTTGAACCGGTCCGCAACAACCGGCACTGGCAGGGAAGATTGGTGGCGGGGCCGCAAAGCCCGTCCGGAACGGGAACGATCACGCTCGACCTGCGGCGGTGAAGCAAAACAGCAAGAGCCGCAAGGCCGGCGTCAAGCACGGTTGGAGATCGCCCTCGAGCAACATTGAGAAAGGCGAACTGGTGCCGGAGATCTAGAAGCAGGTGCCAGGACTTGAAGACGAGGGACTCGGGACGTCGGAAGTCGAGACTCGAAACCGAAGTCCGAGGCTTCGGCTCTGCATCGAACTTAGCAACGAAAGAAACTCATAGCGACGGCGCGGAGCTCAGGCGCCGGGAAACTGAAGAGAGCAAGCAGAGTATGGCCACCAACGTTTTGTATCAAAGCATCGAGCTCCTGAGCCAGGAGAAGGGCATCGACCCCGGCATCGTTGTCGGCGCGGTCGAGGAGGCCATCGCCCTGGCCACGCGCAAGTACTACAAGACCCAGGAAAACATGCGCGGGGAACTGAACAAGGAGACCGGCGAGATTACGGCCTACATCTACAAGACAGTGGTCGCCGACGAGGATCAGATCGAGGATCCGGTCAACCAGATCACGCTGGCCGAGGCCAATGAGCTGGCGCCGGGCGTGGAAGTGGGCAGCGAAATCCGCATCTATCGCGACACCAGCCCGCTGGGCCGCATCGCCGCGCAACTGGCCAAGCAGATCATCTTCCAGAAGGTCCGCGAGGCCGAGCGCGACACGGTCTTCCAGGAATACGCGCACCGCGAAAAAGAAGTCCTGAACGCGACGGTCAAGCGCATCGAGGGCCAGGACGTCATCTACGACCTGGGCAAAGCCGAGGCGCGCTGCCCCAAGCGCGAGCAGTCGCGGCTGGAGCAGTTCACCATAGGCGAGCGCGTGCGCGTGGTGCTGCTCAAGGTGGACCGCGCCGCCAAGGGACCGCAGGTGATCGTGAGCCGCGCCGCGCCGGAACTGGTGCAGAACCTCTTCCAGTCTGAGGTTCCCGAGATCTACGACAACACCGTGGTTATCCGCGCCATTGCGCGCGAGGCCGGCGAGCGCACCAAGATCGCGGTGCAGAGCCGCGACAAGGACGTGGACCCCGTGGGCGCCTGCGTGGGCATGAAGGGCATGCGCGTGCAGTCCATCATCCGCGAATTGCGCGGCGAAAAGATCGACATCATCGAGTTCAGCGACGAGATCACGACCTTCGCCGAAAAAGCTCTGCAGCCGGCCAAGGTCAGCCGCGTTTCGATTACCGATCTGACCGATAAAGCAGCTCGAAGTGATTGTCGACGACACGCAGCTGTCGCTGGCCATCGGCAAGAAGGGCCAGAACGTGCGGCTGGCGGCCAAGCTGCTGGGCTGGAAGATCGACATCAAGAGCGAAGAAGAGAAGCGCCAGGAAGTCGAGCAGCAGATGCAGGCGCTGGCCGGCGCGCCCAGCACACCGATCGAGCAGGTGAGCGAGCTGGGCGAAGGCATCATCCAGAAGCTGGTCACCGCCGGCATCACCACGGTCGAGGCTCTGGCCGACATGACGCCCGAACAGCTCGAAGAGATTCCGGGCATCGGCGAAAAGACGCTGGAAAAGATCAGCGTCGCGGTCCGCCACTACTTTGGCCACTTTGAAGAGGCAGAGGCAGCACAAGCGGCCGAAGGCTCTGAACCGTCCGCCGGAGAAGCCGCTGCCGATAACGCTGAGATTTCGGAGGGCGCATCAGAGATCGTTACGCCGGATG
The DNA here is from genome assembly GCA_963838455.1 of Bryobacterales bacterium. Taxonomy (GTDB): domain Bacteria; phylum Acidobacteriota; class Terriglobia; order Bryobacterales; family Bryobacteraceae; genus Palsa-187. The sequence continues at coordinate 1,801 of CAWISY010000154.1, read as the reverse complement.
TCGCCGCGGATACATCAGCCGCCGAAGCGGAGAACGCGGCTGAAGTTCTTGAGGAGGCTGAGAGCCTTCGCGCAGCCAAAGCAGAAACTGAAGATCTTGCTTCCGCTGACGAGCAGCACGAGAGCCTGGCTGAGGACTTGGCTGAACAAGAGAGCCTGACCGCGGCTGAGCTGGCGGTGGAAAATGTTCCGCCGGCTGACCAGGTGGAGATGGCGGAACTGCAAGCGGAAGAGAAGGAACTGGGCACGAACGAGGAAGACGAGGCGGCCAAAGAGGACGGCGCGTAAGATGCGAGGCGTTCTTCAAGGCCATGCAAACGGTCACGGATTATTAAAGAGCAGCCAGTGCCATGAGGTCGTCCGCCACGGCAGACGACTAAGGGCGGTTTGGCAGCACATTTTTTGAAAAGAGGCGGATGAGTAAGGTTCGTATCAACGATCTGGCGCGAGAGTTGGAAGTTAAGCCTCGGGCGATTCTCGACATGCTTCCGGAACTCGGCGTGGCTGGCGGCAAGACTCACTCCAGCTCGCTGGAGGCGGACGAGGCGGAGAAGGTTCGCGCGCGTTTTGCGCAGGACGCCAAGCCCGCGGCCCATGCGAGCGCTGCCGCAGTCCGCCACGCCGGGCAAACCATCGTCCCCAAGATCGACCTCTCACACATCTCCAAACCCGGCGATGTGATGAAGGCCATTCTGGCCAAGAAGAAAGAAGAGGAAAAAGAGGCGCGCCAAGCTCGCTTGCCGGTGAAGCCGGCAGCGGCTCCGGCAACCAAGCCCGTTGCGCCCGCCGCGCCTCCTACTGCCGCAATTCCGGCTGCCGCAACTCCGGCTGCCGCATTTCCGGCTGCCGCAACTCCGGCGGCCGCTCATCCGGCCCCGCGCAAGATCGTTCCGCAGCCGCGCTCGGCGCCGCCCATTATCGCCCCCCCGGCCCGGCTGCACCCGCCATCGCTTCGCATCCGCCCGCAGGCGCCGTGGTCGCCAAGGCTCCCGCTGGCGCGCGTTTCCCGCCGCGCACCCGGTCGTCGTAGTTGCGCCGCACGCGGCAGCAGTGGTCAAGCCGCCCGCAGCGGCGGACAAGCCTGCGGCCCCGGCTCCGCGCGAAGAAAAGCACGCCGCCAAGCCGTCTGCCATATTGGCTCCCGCGGTCAGCGAGCCGCCAACGCCGTCCATTGCCGTCGTCGAACCTCCTGCGCCGGTTGCTCCCGAAACCCAGCTTCCGCCCGTGGAAACGCCGGCCTCTGTTCCTGCCATCGCCGCGGCGTCCACAACCCCCGCCGCACCTCGCGGGCAGGGCCGCGCGCACGCCGCGCCCACTGCGCGCCGCATGGTGATGCCGCAAACCGGCCCCCGGCCAGTCTACACAGCGTCCATCGTTCCTACAACCACCTCCCAGCCGCTGGAGCTGGACCGCATTCAACGTGGTAAACCGATCTTCGACCGCAGACCCGCCGGCGGTCAGGAGGCCTTGGGCAGCGTTTGCCCGGCAGCGCCGGAGCTCCCGGCCAATTCCCCGGCGGACCGCGCCCCAAGCACCCCACACGCGCTACCCCGGGCAGTATCCTCGGTCCCGGAACTCCCGGCGCGCGTCCCGGTTTTGGTGCGCGCCCTGGCTTTGGCGCGCCCCGCCCTGGCTTCGGCGCACGTCCCGGACCCGGTGGCGCAACGCCGCCCACTGGTGAAGCTCCTCGCCCGCAGCGCGCCTCCTCACGTGGCCGAGGCCGAGGCCAGCAGCAGTACCCCAAGACCAAAGAAGGCCCGATGAAGGGCTTCGTGCCGCCGCCGCGCTATAGCGGCATGCAA
>CAWISY010000153.1:0-6056 GCA_963838455.1 Bryobacterales bacterium | reverse complement strand
CGCTCGAACACAACGCTCCAAACGCGAGAACGACAGCGACATTACGGACGCCCATAGCGGCTATTGTAAGCCCGCGCAGCGCCGTGAGGTTTTATTTACCTTCTAGCGCTACGAGGAGCCTCGTGACCCCTCGGATCATGCATCGCCTGGCCGCGGAAGGGAGCCCGCTGCGCCCGCGGAGCCTCGTTTCGCGCCGGCCTTGGCCCGCGGTAACCCTTGCGGTAATCGAGCGCGTGATCCACGTGCCCGTAGAAATGGTCCCGCCCGTGAAACCAGGGCCCGGCGCCGATGAACACCCCGCCGTCGAACCATTCCGGCCCGTAGTAACCATCCGGCGCGCAGTCATACGGCGGCGCTTCGTAATAACCATATGGGCAGATCGGTGGTCCTGCGCCGATGCCGCCTACCACCCCTACGCGCGTCGGTCCGCAGCCCGTGATGAAAACGCCAATGCCGAGCGCCAAGAGACTCAATCGAAATGAGGAGCTCACAGTTTGTTCTCCGTCCGTTAGACGGAAGCCGAAATCGGAGTGTTTCACGCGTTCGGGCAGCCGTTATACTGAAGTTACCGAGCCTCCCCCCGGGATTAGGAGCATTTTCGTCCCTCATGGCCGCCCCGTTCGTTCATCTGCATTGCCACACCGATTACTCGCTGCTCGACGGAGCGTGCGAAATCGCGCAGCTCATGGACCTGGCGGTGGAGCAGAAGATGCCCGCCGTGGCCATGACCGATCACGGCAACCTCTTCGGCGCGGTCGAGTTCTACAACAAGGCCAAGGAGAAGGGCGTCCATCCGGTGATCGGCTGCGAGGTCTACGTCGCCCAGCAGGCCAACCTCAGTTAAGAGCGAAAGCAATCGCTACAACCACCTGGTGCTGCTGTGCGAAAACCAGGAGGGCTACCGCAACCTGATCCAGCTTGTCTCCAGCGGCTACCTGGACGGCTTCTACTATAAGCCGCGCATCGATAAGGACCTGCTGGCGCGCCACTCCAAGGGCCTGATCGCGCTTTCCGCGTGTCTGCGCGGCGACATCAACGAAACTTTGCTGGCCGAGCGTTATGAAGATGCGCGCCGTCTGGCGTACGAGTACACCGACATGTTCGGGGCCAAGAATTTCTTCCTCGAGATTCAGGATCACGGGCTGGAGCCGGACGGGCGCGTGCTGCCGCAGATCGCACGCCTCGCGTCGGACACCGGCATCCCGCTGGTGGCCACCAACGACTCCCACTATCTCCGCAAAGAAGACGCGCGAGCACACGAAATCCTGCTGTGCATCCAGACCGGCAAGACCATGTCGGACCCCAACCGCATGCGCTTCGAGCATCCCGTCTTCTACCTGAAGTCGCGCGAGGAGATGATGACGCTGTTTGGTGAAGTGGAAGACGCGCTGGACCGCACTTGGGAGATCGCGCAACGCTGCCAGGTGAAGCTGGAAAAAGTCGCCGAGCCGTTCCCGAAATTCCCCATCCCGGAGGGTCACTCGACCGACAGCTTCTTTGAATACGTGGCCCGGCAGGGATTCGAGAAGCGCCGCGCCAAGCTGGAGGCTCTGGCCGCCAAGGGCCAGCTCAAGCACAACCTGCAGGAATACGCCGAACGTCTGGATCGCGAGATCAAAATGATCCAGCAGATGAAGTTCTCCGGCTATTTCCTGATCGTCTGGGACTTCATCCGCTTCGCCAAACAGAAGGGCATTCCGGTCGGTCCGGGCCGTGGCTCGGCCACCGGAAGCCTGGTCTCCTACGCGATGGACATCACCGACATCGACCCGCTGGCGTACGGTCTCATCTTCGAGCGCTTCCTGAATCCGGAGCGCATCAGCATGCCCGATATCGATATCGACTTCTGCACCCGCGGTCGCGGTGAAGTGATTCAATACGTCACCGAAAAATACGGGCGGGAACAGGTGGCGCAGATCATCACCTTCGGCACGCTGGGCGCGCGCGCCGCCATCAAAGATGTTGGCCGGGTGCTGGATATCGGCTACGCCGAAGTGGACAAGATCACCAAGCTGATCCCCACGCAGCCTCTCAATATCAAGCTCAAGGACGCGCGCAAGATGGAGCCGCAGATCGACGATCTGGCGTCCAAGGATCCCCGGATACGCGAAGTGCTCGACGTTGCCCAGCGCCTGGAAGGCGTTGCGCGCAATGCCAGCGTGCACGCCGCCGGGGTGGTCATCTCGCCGGCGCCGCTGCGCGAGCTGGTTCCGCTGTACAAGACCAACAAAGACGAAATTGTCACCGAGTACGACATGGTCGGACTCGAAAAGCTGGATCTGCTCAAGATGGATTTTCTGGGGCTGACCACGCTGACCATCATCGACGATACGCGCAAGCTGATCCAGCGCCATCGCGGCATCGATCTGCGCATCGAAGAAATCCCGCTGGACGACACGCGCACCTACCAGGAGGTTTTCAGCAAGGCGCTCACCAACGGCATTTTCCAGTTCGAATCGCAGGGCATGCGCGACATTCTGCGCCGCTACCAGCCGGACCGCCTGGACGATCTGATCGCGCTGAACGCACTGTACCGGCCCGGTCCGATGGACATGATCGACGACTTCATCGAGCGCAAACACGGCCGCATGGAAGTGGTCTACGACTTTCCGGAGCTGAAGGACATCCTGGAGGAATCGTACGGCGTCATCGTCTATCAGGAACAGGTGATGCAGATCTCGAATCGCTTGGGCGGCTACTCGCTGGGCGAAGCGGATCTGCTGCGGCGCGCGATGGGAAAGAAAAAGGTCGAGGAAATGGCCAAGCAGCGCGAGCGCTTCCTGGCCGGCGCGAAGGCCAAGGGCCACACCGCGCAGAAAAAGGTGGAAAAAATCTTCGACCAGATGGCCAAGTTTGCAGGCTACGGATTCAACAAATCCCACTCGGCGGCCTACGCGTATCTGGCCTACCTGGTCGCGTACCTGAAAGTGAACCATCCGCTGGAGTTCATGAGCGCGCTGCTCACTTCGGAAACCGGCAACACCGACAAGGTGGTGAAATACATCAACGACTGCCGCGAAATGGGCATCAAGGTTCTGCCGCCGGATATCAACTCCTCCGCGTTCACCTTCACGCCGGTCACCACTGGCGACGCACCAGGGCATCCGATTCGGGCTTGGGCGCGATCAAGAACGTCGGCCAATCCGCAGTGGAATCGATCGAGAGGGCGCGCCAGGAAAGCGGACCGTTCGTCTCTCTTTACGATTTCTGCGAGCGCGTCGACCTGGGAGCGGTGAATCGCCGCATGATCGAAAGCTTCATCAAGGCCGGGGCGATGGACGGGCTGCAGGGCACTCGCGCGCAGCTCTTTGCTGCGATCGAAAACGCGATGGAGAGCGGCGCCCGCGCGTGGCGCGACAAAGCCAGCGGCCAATCCGGACTGTTCGCCGATCTGCTGCAGCCCGGCGCCCCCGTCGACCATCCGCTGCCGAAGGTTCCGGATTGGACCAGCCACGAAAAACTCACCGCGGAGAAAGCGATGCTCGGCTTTTACATCACCGGCCATCCGCTGGACCAGTACATGGACAAGGTCAAGGAGCTCGCTACCCACGCTACCTCCAGCCTGGAGGGCCTGTCGAAGAACACCGAAGTGGTTCTGTGCGGCATTCTCACCGGCGTCACGCAAAAGCGCAACAAAAAAGGCGAGTTGTGGTCGGCGCTCCAGGTGGAGGATCTGGAAGGCGCCATCGAGGCCATGGTTTTCTCCACGCAGTATGAGCGCCTCTCCTCCGCATTGCAGGAAGACAAGGCCGTGCTGGTTCGCGCCCTGGTGCTGCCGGAAGAAGGAGGGCCGCCGAAGCTCTCGGTGCAGGACATCGTTCCACTGGAAGTGGCTCGCGTGAACCTGCCTTCGGTCATCTCCATCAAGGTTCCGCTCAATGGCGCGGCCGAAGCCAAGCGCGCCGCGGCCCTGCATGAGCTGTTCGCGCGCAAGCCCGGAGCAACCGAGGTGCGGCTGCGTCTTGAGAAGCCGCGCGACTTCTCGGTTATCCTGGATCTAAGCGCCAAAGTGCGCCCGGACAAAGAATTCCGCGCCGAAGTGGCTCGCATCTGCGGCACGGAAGCGATGGAAGTGCTGGCCGGGTAGGCGCGCATCACACTACATGGCCGATTCGCAGTCTCCCGTCCCGACCAACCCTAGCTGGGAGCGCGTGCTCCTGGCGCGCCACGCCAAGCGGCCTCACACGCTCGACTACATCCAGCGCTTCATCACCGATTTTGAGGAGCTCCACGGCGACCGCGGCTACGCCGACGATCATTCCATCGTGGCCGGCATGGGTTGGTTCGACGAAAGTCCCGTCATGATCATTGGCCAGCAGAAAGGCCGCGACACCAAGCAGCGCCTGTTCCGCAATTTCGGCATGCCCAAGCCGGAGGGCTACCGCAAGGCGATGCGCCTGATGGAGCTGGCGGCGAAGTTTTCGCGGCCGGTGATCACGCTGCTCGACACCGCCGGCGCGTATCATGGAGTCGACGCCGAGGAGCGCGGCCAGGGCGAAGCCATCGCCCACAACCTGCGCGAGATGTCGCGTCTGGGCGTTCCCATCATCGTGGTGGTGATCGGGGAAGGCGGCAGCGGAGGCGCGCTGGCGCTGGGCGTCGGCAACCGGATTTACATGATGGAAAACGCGGTCTACAGCGTGATCTCGCCGGAAAGCTGCGCCTCCATCATTTATCGCGATTCGACGCGCGCGCCCGCCGCGGCAGCCGCGCTGAAGATGACTGCGCCGGATCTGCTGGGATTGGGCTTGATCGACGGCATCGTGCCGGAGCCAGGCGAAGGCGCGCACATCGACCCCGATGGCGCCGCCGAATCCCTGCGCACAACCCTGCGCGGTGCGCTGGCTGAGCTGGGCTCGCAAACCTCGCAGCAGTTGATTGACGGGCGCTACGAAAAATTCCGCCGCATGGGCGCGTTCTTCACCGAGCAAGCCGTTGGGCCAAGGGAGGCACGATGAACAAGAAACCGGTCGTGGCCGGCATCATCTTCGCGCTGCTGGTGCTGGGCGCGATCGTTTATTCGTCGATGAATCTGTCCAAATTCCGGGTGGAGGTGTGCATGACCTTCAACGGCCGCACGGCCTGCCGCACCGCCTCCGGCAAGGATCGGGACGAAACACTCCAAACCGCCGTCACCAACGCCTGCGCCGATATCGCCGGCGGCGTGACCGATTCGATCGCCTGCGAGCGGACGGCGCCAACCAAGGAGACGTGGGTGAAGTGAATAAGGGGGGAGCGGTAGCTCTCTAGGCCTGCGGTTGTGAAGTGAGGCGACGTTTCTGAGCCCTTCGCCTGAGAGAGAACGGAACCACCAGGGGAGCCACGACCACTGCGACAAAACCTATGAAGCCAAGCCATGCGCGGCCGTCGAATTCGGTGTACGCTACGCAAACCCAAAGGGCCGCGAACAGATACGCGACGTAGCAAACGGTGAAAGCGTAGACGCAAAGCACCTGCCGAACTTGAGGCGGCATCCTCTTATGGATGACAAAGTCCTCCTTCTGGTAGAACACAGAGCCTGTGCGCCCCAGGCTGCTAACCCGGAGGGTTCTCAAGGGCAGTACGGGCACCAAGAAGAGCACAATCCATTCTGTTGTCAAGTAAGAGCCGTCCCTCGCAAAATCACGCTGGCCGACATACGCCGTGCCAAAGCCCTGAACCAGCAACGCCATTTCAAAATGCTCCTGCGTTCCTGAGAATGTTCCTCCGCATCCTCCACTGTTCTGTTTCCTGGAATGGAGCATCTGAAACTCTCGAACAAGCGCATCGCGATGCAAGGAGCGTCAAATGAAGCAGCCTAAGAGCGAGATCCTCAAAGAGGTCCTGGACCTAGTTGTGCGGGCCGAAAAGCTGTGGCGATCCGCATGGGACGGTCAAATTCCCTCCGGCCCAGCCGACGCTGAGATAATAAGCTCTGGGCTCTCAGCGGCTCGCCAATCCCTTGAAGGAATCTTGCGGCAGGCCACATAGTGCCGCGCTACGTGACCCGGAGCTGTGACAATATTGGAGAGAGGCGCTATGACCATCACGCTGCGGCCGGAGCATGAGAAGGTAGT
>CAWISY010000152.1:0-19147 GCA_963838455.1 Bryobacterales bacterium | reverse complement strand
TGTGTAGCTTACTTGACTGATCGTATTGCTACATGTGAATTTGGTACGGCTTTTCGCGGAAAAGAATATGCTTGGTGTCGTATCCGTGAGCGAGCCCGTTGCGCAGCGCGTCGAACAGCGGTTTCGCGAGGGGGCGCCATCCCGGATCAAGTATCTCCTCGAGCGACTTGTGGTCGCCCCGATGCCGTTCACCACGAGCCGCCGCCAGCATTTCGCAAGCGCACCCGATCAAGAGCGCCAGGGTGTAATTGACCCTCTGATCCCACTTGCAAATGGCGCGCATGTCATTCCGGATATAGCCGAACGAATCCTCGAATTCCTTCCGGATTTCGGCGAAAGACGGTGCCGTTCTGTTGTCGAGCGTTGTTCCCTCCTTTTGCCGAGATCCTCGATGCCGCCGGTCGACCGGAGCGAGGACCTCAGGTCCTTCACCTGATCGGTACCTCGATCAGCACATAGCTGCCCGGCTCGGCCGCATCGACAGCCGTAACAACTTTCCGGACGACTCGCTCCACTGATCGCCAGCGGTTGCGGCTCAAGACAACCAGTGCGATTCTTCTGCCCTTGAGGTTCTGTTGATATGCGATGCCGTTGTCAGCCGTCACCAGGACCTCGAACCCCGCCCGCTCCGCCTCGGCTAACAGCTTGCCATTGGAAAGCCGGTCCCATCCCCTGTCCCTCGCTTCGATCACTGTGTGACCAGCAAGGTAAGCAGACAAGGGAGCCGGCGTACTGTGATCAAACAGGATCAGCATCCCGAGCAGAAGCACAGGCCGGCGCTGCAACGCTCTGCGCGGCGAAGTCTAGCACGGCAACCACCTGGTCCCTCGAAATGCGAAACCAGTCGCAGATCTCGTCGATCGTAGCCCCGTCTTCAAGATTTTCAAACACAGTGGAAACCGGCAACCGCGTGTCGCGGAAAACCCACGCGCCGCCTAATCGACCCGGAACGCTCTCAACAGCAGGGCATTGCGACCAATTGAGTAATCCCGCCTGGATACCGACGTTGCCATCGACGCTCATCCGTTGAGTTCCCTCTACCAGCTTACCGCCGCCACCTCAAGACGCCACCGTCGCGGCCTTCAGCGCACTCGCCGCCGCCGTCCGGCCGGTGCGGATGCAATCGGGAATCCCGATCCCCGTGTACCCGTTCCCGGCCAGGTACAACCCCGGAATCGCCGCCAACCGAGCCTGGATTTCCTTCAGACGCGCCGCATGCCCCACCGTGTATTGCGCCATCGACCGTGGGCATCGCGACACGGAGGTAAACAGCGGCTCGGCATTTAATCCTAAAATCACCCGCAATTCTTCGCGAGCCAGATCAACCAGCGTCTCGTCCGTCTCGTTGAGCACCGCATCATCCCCCGCCCCGCCGAAAAAGCAGCGCAGCAAGATCCGGTCCGCCGGAGCCCGATGGTCGAATTTGCTGCCGACGAAGGTGCAGGCGGCCATCCTTGCCCGCTCCACGCGCGGAATCAGGAATCCGTGCCCCGCGCGCTTGCCGTCGAACTTCGCGGCGTCGTAACACAGCGCCACCGTCGCCGACGAAGTATAAGGAATCGTGCCCAGCAGCGCGCTCAATTGAGTATCCAGCCCCGCCACGATCCCCGCCGCAGCCCACGCCGGCACGGCTAGAATCACGCTCGACGCCGCCATCCAGCTCCCGTTCATCTTGACGCGAAGGCCGGACCCGTCGCGCTCCACCGTATCCACCGAGCCCGGTCGCACGTTGAGCCCCGCGGACATCTTCTCCACCATCCCGCCCAATCCGCCCTTCAACGTTTTGAAGAGGCTTCCGCCTCCCTTGCTTGCCGTGCGCGATTTCAGGACAGCGATCCCCAGGCTGCCCGTCTTCTTCTCCATCTCGACGAACGGCCCCAGCACGCTGATGACGCTCATCTCGCGCGGATCGCCGCCATACACCCCGGACAGCAGCGGCTCCGCGATGTAATCCAGCGTCTCGCTCCCGAAGTGGTCGGTCACGAACTCCGCCACGGAACGGTCGGCACGATTCTCCGGCCGCCGCAGCAGCTCCAGACCCATGTGGAGCTTCGTCCCCCAGCCCACAATCGGCGACTTCACCAGCGGCCACACCCGCGTCGGCACGATCATCCGGAAACCCTCCGGCAATCGCACCAGCTTCCCGTGGCGCAAAATGTAGGTCACGCGCGAAGCGTCGTTCGACCCGATGACTTCGCTTTCAAGGCCCAGTTCTTTGATGAGCGCCAGAGCCTCAGGTTTTTGCGAGATGAAGCTGTCGGGACCGCCCTCGATCACGCAGCCGTCGCGAAGCGTGGTTTGAATGACGCCGCCCACACGAGGCAGCCTCTCGATCAGCGCGTACGCCGCGCCGGCCTTCTGCAGATCGTAGGCCGCGCTGAGGCCGGCGATGCCTCCGCCGGCGATGACGATTTGTTCCACAATTCTTTTACAGCTTAAACTCGCGCACGATCTCGACGCACGCCTTCACGCTCTCCACCGGAGTCTCCGGCAGAATGCCGTGCCCCAGGTTGAACACGTGACCGGGGCGCGAGCCGGTGCGCCGCAGCAGCTCGTGCACGCGCATGCGCAGCTCCGGAAGGGGAGCAAACAGCGCCGCCGGATCCAGATTCCCCTGCACCGCGGAGCGATAACTGATGTCCATCCACGCCTGGTCGATATTGACCCGCCAGTCCACGCCCATCACGTCGCCGCCGGCTGCATGCAGCTCGCGGAAGAACCCCGCCGCGCCGGTGCCGAAGTGAATCACCGGTACGCCCGCCGAGCGGATCCGTTCAATCAGCGCCCGCGAATACGGAGCCACGAAGCGCACGTAATCGTCCGGCCCCAGCGCCCCCACCCAGCTATCGAACACCTGGATGATGCGCGCGCCCGCCGCCACCTGCAGCACGCCGAAGGCGCCCAGCACGTCCACCAGCTTGCCCATCAGCCGCCGCCACATGGTCTCGTCGCGGTACATCATCTGCTTGGTGCGGATGAAATTCTTGGAGGGCCCGCCCTCAATCATGTAGCTGGCCATGGTGAACGGAGCCCCCACGAACCCGATCACCGGCACCCTTCCGGCCAGCGCCTTGGTCACCATCTGGATGGATTCGCCCACGTACCCCAGATCGTCCGTGTTCGAAATCGAAAGGCTGTCGATGTCGCTCGAGGTCCGCACCGGATTGTCGATCACCGGCCCTTCGCCCGCGGAAAACCGCAGCTTCAGCCCCATCGGTTCCACCGGCAGCAGCAGGTCGGCGAAAATGATCGCCGCGTCCACGTCCAGGATCTCCACCGGCTGCAGCGTCACCTGCGCCGCCAAGTCGGGCCGCTTGCAGATCTCCAGAATCCCGTGCTTGGCCCGGATGTCGCGGTACGGCTTCATGTAGCGCCCAGCCTGACGCATGAACCACACCGGGCGAACGTCGGTCGGACGCCGCCGGCAGGCTTCAAGAAAGCGGCTGTTCATGGGAGCCACGCGCATGATAAGTTCAATCTACTCCTGTATCTAGGTTTGAGTTGGGTCCGGGGCGTTGCGCCCGAAACTGTAGGCCTAATCCTCAACTTAGCACGAGCGGCCTCTATCAGGGGGACTTTTTTTAATCCTTGGGACGCCCGCGCCGGATGCGCCGCAAAACCTGCGCCGCTTTCGCCGCAAGTTCGCTCGGCAGGGCCGTCTCAAAGTGCAGGTCGGGCATGTGATGAAGCTGCAGCCGGTCGGATAACTGGTGCTTTAAGAACTGCTTAGCATGGTTCAGGGCCTCCAGCGTCGCGTTCTGCTCCGGCACCGGTCCGGACAGCGCCAAGCGCACGAGCGCACGGCGAAAATCCGGCGAAATCACCACCTCGGTCACGGAAGCATTTCCAACACGCGGATCGGAAAGCTCATACGAGATCAGCTCCTCCAGCTCCTCGCGCATGTTCTCCGCCACCCTTACATTGCGGTGCGCAGCCACATTTGTACAATAGCAGACGTGAAGTGGTGGCTCGTACCGGCGATCATTTTTTCACTCCGCTGTGACTGCCAGCCGCCGTCCGTACAAACGATGTCCGTTTACTCTGACTTGGCCCGCATCGACGGCTCCGGCCAGGTGCTCGAGCCCGAAACTCCCCGCGAAATCCTCTCGCCCGCGGTAGTCCGCAACGGTTTTACTTCGTTTCAGTTGGTGGTGCGGGCGGATGCAAAAACCGAGTGGTGGCTCTTGGTCGGCCAGAACCCCGAAAATATCCTGCGGGTCACGCTGTACCGCGAATCAGCGGGCACTCTGGAAAACATCCAGTTGCCGCATCGCAGCACCGGAACCGAAGTGTTCTGGATGGACGTCTGGACCCCGTCCGACGCCCCCATCTCCCGCATCAAAGTCGAGCCACAGCTTCGAATTAACGGCGACTGGGTGATCTACCCGATGGAAGCCCGCGTCATGCCCGCCCGCGTACCATCCTCGAGCACAAACTTAACCCCCGTCTGCCCGCTTGCCGCCTCCAACTCCCCGCTCGCTAAACTCGAACTGCGCAACGCCCTGCAGGACGCGGCCCTGTTTTCGCAACTCGACAAATCCAAAGCCGCGAAGCTCACCGCCTTCTGCGATTCCCCGGCCCCCGAGCGCTTCTCGGAAGCCTACCTCCGCATTCGCGACTACCTGTTCAGCCAGCCTGCGCTACACTGAGTACTGCAACCCGTTTTAAAGGGTCGGGAGAGGTGGCCGAGCGGCTGAAGGCGCACGCTTGGAAAGCGTGTTTAGGGGAAACTCTAACGAGGGTTCGAATCCCTCCCTCTCCGCCAGTTCACCAGGACCTAATCCTCAAGGGGCCACTATTCGCTCGCGACGGCCAAGATCTTGGCCTCAAGACCTGGACTCACAAAAAAGCGGGCCTTTTCGCGAAGCAGCCGTAACTCCGGCCTCAGCGCGGCGATCTGCCCGCTCCGTTTGGCGCGTAAGAGAACGCCTAGCACGCCGATTACGGAAAGCCCGGCCTGAGCGGCGAACTGGCGGCCCTCCTGCACGTCAATGATGACCATGTCGGCTTTGAGGTCGGTAGCAAGGGCGATCGCTTCCGCCTCGCCGCGATGAAGCTGCGCCGAAAGTACCTTGAGCAGATGGGATTCCTGTGGGGCTGCAATCCGTATCCACCGACCCGCGATCGCCTCCTGAATGGCCTCCAGCGCAATAGGATCAGGATGGGCCGCCAGCTCCTGCGCGACCCCTTCCGGTATCCACATGGCGGAAAACTGCTTTTTGAGAAGGTCAAGACGACCAATGGATGCCAGGTTGGAGATGGGCGAGGTGTCACTGACCGCGAGCATAGTCGAGGTCTTGCACTAGCTCGGCGTCGGTATAGTGCCGGGGAATGTTCCGGCATGTCACCAGATCGGCGAACGCGTACCGTGACAATTCCGCCAGCTCGCTCGCCTTGCCAAACGGAAGGATGCTCTGCGCGTAAAGGGCAAGCGCAAGCTCTGAGCGCATACGCGGCTCGACTTCCGGCCCCGGAAGCCTGAGGCTGCTCGCTATGGATTCGGGGATGTCGAGGTGAAACGCCATCGCTCCATCGATCCTTTTCTATTCCAGGTTACTCTACGCCGAACTGGAGCACCTGCGTACGGCCTGCGAGTAAAGAGCCTCACCGCGCCGCGCTCGCCGGTCGATGGTGTCGCGCCCTCCACGTCCACACGGGGAGCCGGCGGGCGGGCGGAGGTATCCAACGGCTTAGGCTCTCGACTCCTCCTCGCGCTTTCGAGCGGCTTCTTGAGGGTTGGTAATTACATCGACCCACTTCGGGTTCGGCGCGGCCTCGGCGTCATAGTTGTCGTGCCAGTTCCACCACTTGTACGGCGCGGTCTGCGGGTAACCCTCCGGCGAATCCTCCCAAGTCTCCTGACGGCCGAGCGGCGCGAGGTCGAGGTAGCTCCACACGCTCCCCATCGCCTCGTCGCCGCGCTGGTTGATGAAGTAGGTGCGGAACACTTTGTCGCCATCCCGGAAGAACACGTTGTGGCCGTGCCATTCATCCACGCCGAAGTCCGCATCGAAGCCGTCGGTGATGGTGTACCAGGGCATCTGCCAGCCCATCCGAGTCTTCAGGCGCGCGATATCCGCCTGCGGCGCACGTGAGGCGTAGGCGAGCGTGGTGTCGCGGGCGTTCAGATGCGCCAGGTGGCCGACCTGATCCGCGCCCAGGGAACAGCCGCGGCAGGCGTGATCGGGCCAGCCGAACACCCCGGGCTCATAGAAAGCGCGGTAGACAATCAACTGCGGGCGGCCCTCGAACAAATCGAGCAGGCTCACCTTGCCCTTGGGTCCGTCGAACTGGTACTTCTTGTCCACGGCCATCCACGGCATCCGCCGGCGTGCAGCGGCCAGCGCATCACGGGATCGGGTCAAGGCCTTCTCCTTCACCAGGAGCCGCTGGCGCGCGGCGTCCCACTCCTGCTGCGACACTACCGCGGGCGTGTTCATCGCTTGTCTCTCTTTGCTGGTTGCCATCTTATTTCTCCTTTGTCTTCTCGGGGCGAATCACTCTGAATACTTTTCTGAACTTGCCGACGCACACCGCCACAATTCCTCCGGTGGATCCGGCTCCGGCCACCACTGCGGCTGCATTTGCGATGCATACTGGACACATATGTTTCTCCTCTCGATATGAACTTAACCCTGAATGTTCGAAGACCGGGAGTGACAAGTGTGGCGGGATTCCAAACAGCCTTTCCATGGACTCAATAATCACGGCCGCGGCGCGCGCCCTCGCCGCCGGCGATCCACTCGGCGCCTTGAAACGCGTCTCCCTGCGTGACGACGCGCCCGCATTGGCGTTGCGCGGCATCGCGATGGCGCAACTGGGCGATCTGGTCCGAGCCAAGGCTCTCTTGCGAAGCGCCGCCCGCGCCTTCAGTCCCAGAGAAGCTGTCGCTCGCGCCCGCTGCCTGGTCGCCGAAGCCGAGATCGCGCTGGCCTCGCGCGATCTTAACTGGCCCGTGAAGTCGCTGGATGCGGCTCGCGCGACGCTCGAAGCGCATGGCGACCGGCTCAACGCCGCGCACGCGCGGTACCTTCAGGTGCGGCGTCTCCTGCTGCTCAGCCACATCGATGAGGCGGAGCACATGCTCGCGCAGCTCGACCCCGCTAACCTCCCGCCCGCGTTGAAGGCCGTCCATGAGCTGGTGGCCGCCGGGATCGCGCTGCGGCGCCTCCAAACCAAGGCAGCAGGGGATGCGCTCGCCCGCGCCCGGGTCGCTGCGAGCCAGGCCGACATCCCCGCGCTCACGGCCGAGGTGGAAAGTGCGTCCCAGGTTCTGACCACGCCTGCCGCCCGCCTGATCGCCAACGGCGCAGAGCGGACCCTGCTGCTGGAGGATGTCGAAGCGCTGCAGGCTTCCAAAGCGCTGGTCGTGGATGCGTGCCGTTACCTCGTGCGCGCCGCGGGCAAGGCGGTGTCGCTCGCCAGCCGTCCGGTGTTGTTCGAGCTCGCACGCGCGCTGGCCGAAGCGTGGCCCGGAGACGTTCCGCGCGATGTCCTGCTGGCCCGCGCCTTCGGAGCGAAGCTCGCCGACGAATCGCACCGCGCGCGGTTGCGTGTCGAAATCGGACGGCTGCGCAGAATGCTTCGGACCCTCGCCGCGATAAATGCGACCAAGAGCGGGTTTCAGCTTGCTCCGGCCCGCGCACGCGAGGTCGTCGTACTCGCGCGGCCCGTCGAGCATGAGCATGCAGCGGTGCTCGCATTCCTGGCGGACGGTGAATCCTGGTCGAGCTCGGCCCTGGCGTTGGCATTGGGCGCCAGCCAGCGCACCGTGCAGCGGGCGCTTGACTCGCTCGCAGCCGCGGGCAGAGTGCAGGCGTTTGGACGAGCCCGGGCTCGCCGCTGGATGACGCCGCCCGTTCCGGGATTCACGACGACATTGTTACTCCCCGCTCCGCTACCCAGCGATTAGGATGGAAACATGAATCGAGCCATTATGAAACGATCAGCCGCCCAAATTGTTCGCGAATACGGACCCTTTCCGGGGACCGAAAGAGTAAATGGCGTCACTTGTGACGGACAGCAAGTCTGGTTCGCCTCCGGAGACAAGCTGAACGCCTTCGATCCGTCCAGCGGCAAGACGCTCCGTTCCATTGATGTCCCTGCGCACGCTGGAACGGCTTTCGACGGCCGGCACCTGTTTCAGATCGCCGAGGACCGTATCCGGAAAATCGATCCGGAAACCGGCCAAGTGCTGGCTACAATCCCTTCGCCCGGCGGCGGCCGCGACTCCGGACTCGCCTGGGCTGAAGGCACTCTATGGGTGGGCCAGCACCGCGACCGCAAGATCCATCAGATCGATCCCGAGACCGGCGCGATTCTTCGCACCATCGAGAGCAGCCGCTTCGTCACCGGTGTCACCTGGGTGGATGGTGAGCTGTGGCACGCCACGTGGGAAGGTGACGAAAGCGATGTGAGGCGAATCGATCCTCAGACGGGTGAGGTGCTGGAGCAGCTCGATATGCCGGCCGGAGCCGGCGTGTCCGGCTTGGAGTGCGATGGCCGCGATCAGTTCTTTTGCGGCGGAGGATCCAGCGGGAAGGTAAGGGTCGTCCGGCGACCCAGGTGAGGCAAGGTATAATTGGAGTGTCCGGCACGCTCGCCATTCCCTGAAGTGGCTCGAGCCGCAAATCCCCAGGCACTTTTCTAACAAGTAGGGTTTCAAAACAGTGATTTCCGTCAATGATCTCTCCATGCGCTTCGGCGCCCGCGTTCTATTTGAAGAAGTAACCACCACTTTCCTTGCCGGCCGCCGCTACGCCATCACCGGGCCCAATGGAGCCGGCAAAACCACGTTCATGAAAATCCTGACCGGCGAGATCGACCCTCCCAAGGGCTCCGTCACCCGGCCGAAAAAAGTCGGCGTGCTGCGCCAGGATCAGTTCGCCTTCGACGCGTTTCGCGTCATCGATACCGTCATCATGGGCAACGCGCCTCTCTGGGAAGCCTTACAAGAGCGCGAGAAATTTTACGCGAATTCAGCCGAATGGACCGACGAAGACGGCATACGCGTGGGCGAGCTTGAAGGAATCGTAGGCGAGGAAGGCGGCTACACCGCGGAGCCGGATGCCGCCACGCTGCTGCAGGGCCTGGATATCGGGGAGGAACTGCACGAACGCACGATGTCGGAGCTGCAGAGCGGCCAGAAATTCCGCGTCCTGCTGGCGCAGGCGCTTTTCGGCGATCCCAGCGCGCTGCTGCTGGATGAGCCCACCAACAATTTGGACCTGGACTCCGTCCACTGGCTGCAAAATTATCTGCTGGCGTATCCGGGCTGCCTGATCGTCATTTCCCACGACCGCCATTTTCTCAACGAAGTCTGCACCCACACCGCGGATATCGACTATCAAAGCATCATTACCTACACCGGCGCCTACGACGACATGGTGCTGGCCAAGACGCAAATCCGCACGCGAGTGGAGGCGCAAAATGCCCAGCGCGAAAAGAAGATCGAGCAACTAAAGGAGTTCATCGCGCGGTTCGCGGCCGGCACCCGATCCTCGCAAGTCACTTCGCGCAAGAAAGAGGTCGAGCGCTTGCAGACCTCCGATCTCGCGAAATCGAATATTCAGCGGCCTTTTATCCGGTTCCGGAACCTAAAGCCTTCCGGCCGTCATCCGCTCGAAATCAAGGCACTCTCCAAATCCTACGGCGACCTTCGCGTGATTCAGAATTTCACCGCATCTATTGCCCGCGGAGAAAAAATCGGCATGCTGGGCCGCAACGGCGCCGGCAAAACCACCATGCTCCGTTCGCTGCTTCGCAATGCGACCGGATTTGTCGACGCGCCGGACCGCGAATTTCCCGTCGACGGCGGAGTGGTCACCTGGGGTCATGAGGTCGCCGTCGGATACTTTTCTCAGGATCATAAGGAGTCCATCCAGCCGGGCCTCACCCTTCTTGAATGGCTGCACGAGTTCGACGCCAAGGTGACGCAGCAGGAACTGCGCGGCCTGCTGGGCCAGATGTTGTTCAGCGGAGAAGACGCCACCAAGCGCACGGAGAATCTTTCGGGCGGCGAAGCAGCGCGTATGATCTTCTGCCGCATGATGCTGCAGAAGCCCAATTTCCTGTTGCTGGATGAACCGACGAATCACCTGGATCTGGAATCGATCAACGCTCTTAACATCGCGCTGCAGAAATACGACGGGACGGTCCTGCTGGTCAGCCATGACCACGATCTGGTGGAAGAAGTCGCGACCCGCATCTGGCACTTCGACCACGGCACGATCGAGGACTTCAAGGGTCCGTACGCCGATTACCTGACGGAAAAACAAACCACCGCAGCGTAGTGCGGCAACGAAGTGGTATCGTGGGCAACGTAGCCGCAACCCCGGCTCATGTCCCGCCGTCTCACCGTTATGCGCCGCCTAGCCATCCCGCTTTTTTTGCTGGCAACGCTCGCTTGGGCGCAGACGCCGGCTCCTAACCCCACCCCCGGCAACGCTCCGGCTCCGCCGCCGGTGCAGGCTCCTTTGAGCGTCGGCGAGCTCAGGCAGAAAGCCGAAAAAGGCGACGCCGACGCGCAGTTCGAACTGGGCGTCCGTCACCACGAAGGCCAGGGCGTGTCTCAAAGTTACGTCGAGGCGCTGCGCTGGTTTCTCATGGCCGCCAATCAGGGCCTGCCCGACGCCGAGTTCAACCTGGGCGTCATGTACGAAAAGGGCCGCGGCGTCCAGCCGGATTATCAGGAAGCCGTGCGGTGGTATCAGAAGGCCGCCGCGCAAGACTACGCACCGGCGCAGTACAACCTGGGCGTGATGTACGACAAAGCCCGCGGCGTCACGCTCAATTATGAGCAGGCCATGCAATGGTATCGCAAAGCCGCCGTGCAGAATTACGCACCGGCGCTTTACAATATCGGCTTACTTTATTACTACGGCCAAGGAATTCCGCAGGATTACGCCCAAGCCTACCTGTGGGTGAGCCTGGCGGTCAACGCGCTGCCGGCCGATGCGAAAAAAACCATCACCGCTGACCAGCAGAAATTCTCCGATATGCGCAAGCAGATCGCGGCCAAAATGACTCCGGAGCAAATCGCGGAGGGCGATAAGCTGGCCGCAGTGGGCATACCGTCGCTTCCGCCGCCCGTGCCCCTCTCCACCGGCCCCGCGCCGAATTCAGCGCCTAACGCCTCATCGCCACAATTTCCAGGTATTCACTCTCCCCCAGCGCCGTCCCATTAGCAGGATGCTTGAAAAAGTGCAGAAACCGCTTGCTGGCGCGCGCGGCTCAGAAATGCATCGGCGTGGGTGCAACAACTTGCAGAGCCGCGACGGGGTGCCCGCTGGGCCGGGGGCGGTTGCGCCGAACCCTTTTTCAGCATCCTGTTAGATTAGGCGAGCGGTTAAACTCGTTCCTCAGCGCGATCATCTCCACTCCCCTGCGGAGCGAGCCCGGAAGTTACGGCATGATGGGAGGGCGCCGTAACGAAATCCGGCGGACGAGCGAAGGAGTGGAGCCACGATCGAGGATCGCGAGTTGAGAACTTTGATGACCGGGTATCAATCCGCCGATCCGGCCGCGCTGGATGAGCTGGTCAGGCGCATCTCGCCGCCGCTGCAGCGTTACTTCGCGGCGTCGCGCTTCGGCCGCAGCGAAGCCGAGGACCTGTTGCAGGATTGCTGGATCCGCATTCACCGCTCGCGCCACACCTACCGGGCTTCGGAGCCGGTTATGCCCTGGATCTACGCCATCGCCCGGCACACCCGCCTGGATGCCTACCGCAAGCGCCGCCGCCTGGAATCGCGAGAAATCGGGATGGCGGAGCTTCCTGAGCGCCCCGCGCCGCAGCCTGCTCCCGCCAGCGCTACGGAGAGGGGCGAGGCCATAGGGCAGTTGATCGCCGCGCTCCCGGATTCGCAGCGCGAAGTCATCGTCATGTTGAAGGTTTCCGGCATGAGCCTGGAAGAGGTCGCGCGCGCGACTTCCTCGACCATCGGAGCCGTGAAGCAAAAGGCGCATCGCGCGTATGAGACTCTTCGCAAGGCTCTCGCCAAGGATCGGAAAGAGGACGGGAAACCTGCTTAGAGTTCGGCGAAGGCATACCGGCGGCTGTTGGCGGCGATGCTGGCCAGGTCTTCGGCGCTGAAGCCGAACTCGCGTTGGGCCAGCGCGTACTCGCCTGCCAGCGTGCAATCGAACAGCGCGGGATCGTCGGTATTCAAGAGGATAGGCACGCCGGCATCAAACAATTTCTTGACCGGATGTTCTTTTAAAGAGCCGACCGCGGCAGTGCGCAGGTTGCTGGTGATGCAGATTTCGAGCGGGATTTGATGGTCGCGCAGATGCTCCACCAGGCGCGGATCTTCGACGGAGCGGATGCCGTGGCCGATGCGTTCGGCGCCGATTTCGAGCGCGTCCCACACGCTCTGCGGGCCGGTGGTTTCCCCGGCATGAGCGGTGAGGCGCAGACCGCGGCCGCGGGCCTGCGCGTACAGATCGCGGAACCAATGCGCGGGGCCCTCCGCCTCAACGCCGCCGATGCCGATGGCCACCACGCCTTCGCCGATGCGCTCGGCCGCGAAATCGAAGACCGGGCGCGCCGCTTCCGCACCCCATTGACGGGTCGCGTCCAAGATCCAGCGGATGGTCAAGCGGGCGCGTGCGGCCTCGCGAGCCAGAGCGGTGAAGACCGCGGCGAGGTCCTGCTTCTTCCACAAAACTACCCCAGCCGAAATGGTCACCTCGGCGTAGGCGACGCCCTGCGCTTCCAGCGATTCAAACAAGCGCCTCGCAGCGATGGCATAGTGGGCGGGCGTGGTCAGCTTGCGGTTGACCCAGACGTAGGCACGAATGAATCCGGCGAAATCGGTGTAGGCGGTTTCGCGCGCGATTTCATCGAGCGTGAGCGCGGGATCGATCTCGCGCAGTGTCGCCGATTCGATGGAGCCTTCCAGATGCAGGTGCAGTTCGGCGAGACACGGTGCTGGATTGGCCATTCCTGTAATAATAACGAGGATGCCAGATGAGCAGCCCGAAGAGCAGCCGGAAGAGCAGTCCGTCGTCCCGCTGAATCCGATCGACCCGCAGATTGAATCGATCATGCGCGGCACACACCGCGACCCGTTTTCCTTCCTCGGCCCGCACGAGGCCACGGTGCGCGCGTGGCTGCCGCAGGCGCGCGAGGTCCTGTTCGTCGATTGCGACGACAGCATCACGCCGATGGAACAGGGTCCGATCGGGTTCTTCACCGTGACGCTGGAGGAGCCGACGCGCGACTACCGCTTCCGCGCGACGCTGTATTCGGGCGAGACCGTGGACCTGGACGATCCGTACCGTTTCGCGCCGCTGCTGACGCCGTTTGATTTATATCTGCACGGGGAGGGATCGAATTACGAAAGCTACCGGACCATGGGCGCGCACCTGGTCAAGTGCGAGGGCGTGGACGGGGTGCGTTTCGCGGTGTGGGCTCCGAACGCAGAAGTGGTCAGCGTGACGGGCGACTTCAACGGCTGGGACCGCACCCGGCATGCGATGCGTTTGAGGGACGGCGGTGTGTGGGAGATTTTTCTTCCGGGAGCGGGCGCCGGTGCGCCGTATAAATACTCCGTGCTGGCGAAACATGGAGGGATTCAGGACCACTGCGATCCTTACGGCTTCTTCGCCGAGGTTCCTCCCAAGAGCGCATCGATCATCTGGGGCGATTCGACATACGTGTGGAACGACGTGGAGTGGATGGAGCGGCGGGCGCGCACCAATCCTCTGCGTGAGCCGGTGTCAGTCTACGAGGTTCATCTGGGGTCGTGGCTGCGGGGCGACGGCAACACGTTTTTGCCGTACCGGGAGCTGGCGGACAAGCTCTCCGAATACGCGCAGCGGATGGGGTACACGCACATCGAGCTGATGCCGGTGGCGGAGCATCCGTTCGCAGGCTCGTGGGGTTATCAGGTCACCGGCTATTTTTCGCCGACGTCGCGGTTCGGCACGCCGGACGATTTCCGCTATTTCGTCGACCGCTGCCACCAGGCCGGAGTCGGCGTGATTGTGGATTGGGTGCCGGGACATTTTCCACACGATCCGCACGGTCTGTACCGCTTCGACGGCACGGCTCTGTATGAGCACGCCGATCCGCGGCAGGGCGAGCATCGGGATTGGGGCACGGCGATCTTCAACATGGGCCGTAATGAGGTGCTGACGTTCCTGCTCTCGAATGCGCTGTATTGGCTGAAGGAGTTTCACATCGACGGGCTGCGGGTGGATGCGGTGGCGTCGATGCTGTACCTGGATTATTCGCGGCGCGAAGGCGAGTGGATTCCGAATCAGTATGGAGGGCGCGAGAACATCGAGGCGATTCAGTTCCTGCGGCGCTTCAATGAGCTGGCGCACCAAGTGCCGGGGGCGATCACCATCGCCGAGGAATCGACGGCGTGGAGCGGCGTATCGCGGCCGGTGTATTCGAACGGGCTGGGCTTCACCATGAAGTGGAACATGGGCTGGATGCACGACATGCTGGGGTATTTTTCGGTGGATCCGGTGTACCGGAGATATCACCAGAACAACATCACCTTCAGCATGCTGTACGCGTTCACGGAGAATTTCGTGCTGCCGGTTTCGCACGACGAAGTGGTGCACGGCAAGGCGCATTTACTGAGCAAGATGCCGGGCGATGAATGGCAGCGCTTCGCCAACGCGCGCGCGTTCCTGGCGTATATGTTCGCGCACCCGGGCAAGAAGCTGATGTTTATGGGCTGCGAGATCGGACAGACCTGGGAGTGGAATCACGACGAGGGACTGCCCTGGTGGCTGCTGGAATATCCGGTGCACCGGACGCTGCAAACGCTGGTGCGGGAGCTGAACGGGCTGTACCGGAGAGAGGCGTCGCTCTATGAAGTGGACGACGACTACCGCGGTTTCGAATGGATCGATTTTCACGACGCCGAGGGGAGCGTGATCAGCTTCATCCGGTTCGCGAAAAATCGGGAGGATTTTATCGTATTCGTGTGCAATTTCACCCCGATTCCGCGGAAGAATTACCGGTTGGGCGTGCCGAAGGCCGGCGCCTACCGGGAGATTTTCAACACGGACGCGGAGATGTTCGGCGGATCGAATATGGGCAACGGAGGATGGGCGGCAGCCACGAACGTGGCCTGCCACGGCCGGCCGGCGAGCCTGGTGCTGACACTTCCGCCGCTGGCCGTGGTTGCGTTCAAGTTGTAGAACGATTCTTCACATCCTTTTTCTTCCGAATCCTTTATTAGGGAGCTCCCGATCCGCGTTTTTTGCCCACCACGGCGTGGGTCCCACGGTAAGGCAAGCGGGGCTCCCCCATCCTCTTAACGTTGCCTCCTGGATGGCCCGGGTTGCAGGAGGCTCGGTGGGTTGGAAGCGAATGGGAGCGCCAACCTCTCTATGCGATTACGTTAGTGCGGACAGGGCGAGTCGGGCGGCGGGTTCCGGCGCGAAGAGAGACAAAAGATGGAGGAAAGAAAATCGCGACGGGCGAGTTGTGCGTTACCTGTTCCTGTACTGCTCAGGGTAAGCCCGGCGCTGCTCCTCGGCGATCTCCATGGCGGAACCGATCTGGATCAGTTCACCCTTGCCGATGCCGGGGCAGAAGCGGCCGGTGCGGTTCCATTCATCGCGGTCTTCAACCAGTTCGGGCCAGAAGGGGAAGGTGCGGCATTGGGTGGGCTTGGCGGGATGGATGGAGCAGCCGTGGTCCTCAAGAAACGGGCATTGCTTCGTCTTGGGCTTGCGGAAGCGGCGCTGATGGCGGGTGCGATAGATGTAGCGGGCCTCGAAAGCGGCGGGGCTCATGCCGACGAATTTGGCGGCTCGCGGGATGTCGTCTTCGGAGAGATAGATGTAGCCGGGCTGATCGCAGCAGTTGATGCAGCCGGGTTGGCAAGTGAAGCGAAGGTCCACGTTATTGGGTTAGATTTGATTGTATGATGGCGGCGCGAGCGATGGTATTTTCGGCGGCGGCGGCGATGGCTTGGGCGCAGGCGCAGGCGCCACTGAGCGGCGACGAAATCATGCGCAAAGTGGGCGAGAAGTACGCCGCGGCGAAGCGGTATGAACTGGCGGTGTCGATCCTGGTGACCAGCCGGCGGGATGAGGATGGGTCGCTGGTGCGGCAGCAAACCGTGCGGATGCACATGGCGCTGGAGAGTCCGGACAAGGTCCTGTTTGAAGGCGTGGGCCTGGGCCCGGACGGGAGCAGCGTCTACTCAGACGGGAAGGCCGCGTGGGTTTATTCCCCGGCGAAAAATGAATACATGGCGGTGAAGCCGTCCGGCGAGGCGGGCGCTCCTGTGGATCCGCGATCGCTCACGAACGACGACATGATCCCGTACGCGCTGCAGATGGCTTCACTCGCGATGCAGCAATTGCTGCCGTCCGACGACGCGAAATCGAAAGTGGTGCGCGAAGAGAAGATCGGGGACGCGGAGTGTTACGTGATCGAGATGCACGATGAGACGACGCCTCCCGAAGGCGCGCTGCTGTGGATCGACGAGAAGCGGATGGTGATTTTGCGAGGCGAGCAGGCGCTGAAGACGGCAGGGCTAACGCAGACCACTCGCGCCGATTACACCACGGCGAAAATCGATGAGCCGCTGCCGGAGGGTTTGTTCACGTTCAAGCCTCCGGAGGGGGCGAAGCAGGTGGACAAGCTTTAGCCATAGATCAACACAGATGAACACGGATATGGTTCACACGCGCGATTTTTAACCGTGTTCATCTGTGTTGATCTATGGCTAAAGCTTGTCCACCTGGGAGGCTTGAACGTGAACAAACCCTCCGGCAGCGGCTCATCGATTTTGCGCCGTGGTGTAATCAGGCGCCAGTGGTTGGCCTTTCCCTGCCGTCTTCAGCGCCTCCTCGCCTCGCAAAATCACCACCGCTTCTCGTCGATCCACAGCGGCGCGCCTTTGGGAGGCGTCGTCTCATCGTGCATCTCGATCACGTAACACTCCGCGTCCCCGATCTTCTTTCGCGCGGCAGCTTCGATTTCGCGTCGTCGGACGGCAGCAATTGCTGCGTCGAGAGTGAAGCCATCTGCAGCGCGTACGGGATCATGTCGTCGTTCGTGAGCGATCGCGGATCCACAGGAGCGCCCGCCTCGCCGGACGGCTTCACCGCCATGTATTCATTTTTGGGCCGGGGAATAAACCCACGCGGTTTTCCCGTCTGAGTAGCGCTACTCCGTCCGGGCCCAGGCCCACGCCTTCAAACAGGACCTTGTCCGGACTCTCCAGCGCCATGTGCATCCGCACGGTTTGCTGCCGCACCAGCGACCCATCCTCATCCCGCCGGCTGGTCACCAGGATCGACACCGCCAGTTCATACCGCTTCGCCGCGGCGTACTTCTCGCCCACTTTGCGCATGATTTCGTCGCCGCTCAGTGGCGCCTGCGCCTGCGCCCAAGCCATCGCCGCCGCCGCCGAAAATACCATCGCTCGCGCCGCCATCATACAATCAAATCTAACCCAATAACGTGGACCTTCGCTTCACTTGCCAACCCGGCTGCATCAACTGCTGCGATCAGCCCGGCTACATCTATCTCTCCGAAGACGACATCCGCGAGCCGCCAAATTCGTCGGCATGAGCCCCGCCGCTTTCGAGGCCCGCTACATCTATCGCACCCGCCATCAGCGCCGCTTCCGCAAGCCCAAGACGAAGCAATGCCCGTTTCTTGAGGACCACGGCTGCTCCATCCATCCCGCCAAGCCCACCCAATGCCGCACCTTCCCCTTCTGGCCCGAACTGGTTGAAGACCGCGATGAATGGAACCGCACCGGCCGCTTCTGCCCCGGCATCGGCAAGGGTGAACTGATCCAGATCGGTTCCGCCATGGAGATCGCCGAGGAGCAGCGCCGGGCTTACCCTGAGCAGTACAGGAACAGGTAACGCACAACTCGCCCGTCGCGATTTTCTTTCTTCCATCTTTTCTCGGCCTTCGCGCCGGAACCCGCCGCCCGACTCGCCCTGTCCGCACTAACGTAATCGCATAGAGAGGTTGGCGCTCCCATTCGCTTCCAACCCACCGAGCCTCCTGCAACCCGGGCCATCCAGGAGGCAACGTTAAGAGGATGGGGGAGCCCCGCTTGCCTTACCGTGGGACCCACGCCGTGGTGGGCAAAAAACGCGGATCGGGAGCTCCCTAATAAAGGATTCGGAAGAAAAAGGATGTGAAGAATCGTTCTACAACTTGAACGCAACCACGGCCAGCGGCGGAAGTGTCAGCACCAGGCTCGCCGGCCGGCCGTGGCAGGCCACGTTCGTGGCTGCCGCCCATCCTCCGTTGCCCATATTCGATCCGCCGAACATCTCCGCGTCCGTGTTGAAAATCTCCCGGTAGGCGCCGGCCTTCGGCACGCCCAACCGGTAATTCTTCCGCGGAATCGGGGTGAAATTGCACACGAATACGATAAAATCCTCCCGATTTTTCGCGAAACCGGATGAAGCTGATCACGCTCCCCTCGGCGTCGTGAAAATCGATCCATTCGAAACCGCGGTAGTCGTCGTCCACTTCATAGAGCGACGCCTCTCTCCGGTACAGCCCGTTCAGCTCCCGCACCAGCGTTTGCAGCGTCCGGTGCACCGGATATTCCAGCAGCCACCGGGCAGGCCCTCGTCGTGATTCCACTCCAGGTCTGTCCGATCTCGCAGCCCATGAACATCAGCTTCTTGCCGGGGTGCGCGAACATATACGCCAGGAACGCGCGGGCGTTGGCGAACCGCTGCCACTCGTCTCCCGGCATCTTGCGACCAGCAATGCGCCTTGCCGTAGACCACTTCATCGTGCGATACCGGCAGCACGAAATTCTCGGTGAACGCATACAGCATGCTGAACGTGATGTTGTTGCTGATGATATTTGCGGTACACCGGATCCAGCGAAAAGTACCTGAACATGTCGTGCATCCAGCCCATGTTCCACTTCATCGTGAACCCCAGCCCGTCAATACACCGGCCGCGAGACGCCCGGCAACGCGGTCGATTCCTCGGCGATCGTGATCGCGCCCGGTTCTTTATGCGCCAGCTCATTGAACTGGCGCAGGAAACGAATCGCTTCGAGGTTCTCGCGCCCGCCGTAGCGGTTAGGGATCCACTCGCCGGCTTTGCCGCGAATAATCGAGATACAGCATGGAAGCCACTGGTCCACGCGCAGCCCGTCAATGTGAAACTCCCTCAGCCAGTACA
>CAWISY010000151.1:0-25153 GCA_963838455.1 Bryobacterales bacterium | reverse complement strand
GGAGCTGCCCTCGTGCTCCGGGGCGTCCAGGCTTCCCACCGTCACCGCGCGCAGTTCCAGAAGCAGTTCCTGGTAGGTGGCCAGCGCCAGTCCCAGCTCCGCCGCGATCTCCTCTTCCTCCGGGGCGCGCCCCAGTACCTGTTCCAGCTTATTGATGGCGGCTTGAATGTCTTTGACCCGTCTGCGCTTGTGCGGAGGAATGCCGTCCATGCCCCGAATGCTGTCCAGAATCGCGCCGCGGATGCGGTATTCGGCGTAGGTCTTCAGTTTCACCTCGTGGGCGGGATCGAAGCTGTCGATGGCGTTGATCAATCCCACGATTCCGGCTGAGATGAGATCCTCCAGGGAAGTGTTCTCGGGCAGCCGCTCATGCAGGCGCGAGGCGATCCAGCGGACTTGAGGCAGATGATCCAGGATCAACTGTTCCCGTTCTGCGTTCTGCTGCTGCGGCGGAGTATAAGTGAGCGTGCTGGGCGTAGCCATTGTTTCGTTAGGCACAGGCCGCCTCCGCGGCCAGTTCCGGCCCCATCGCGATCGCCACCAGATCGTCGATGGACGCCGCATGCAGGCTTTCCGGAATCGAGACGCCGTCGCTCACCAGGGATAGACTCAGGCCGGCTCGCGCAGCCTCTGAGACCAGGGTCCCTAAGGTAGTGGTTTCGTCGAGCCGCGTTACCGCCAGCTTCGACGGCCAGAACGCACCGTACTTGCGGATGGCCTCGCGGCAAGCGGTCGCGCTCATGTAGCCCGGCAGCACCAGGTGAACGTCGACGCCGGGCGATCGAGCCAGGGCGGCGGCGAGCTTTTCCCGCTCCGCCGGAGTCTGGTAGCCGGGTGTGTCGATCAGCACGATTTCATGACCGCGCGCTTCCTGGATCAGCCCGGGGAGTTGCTCCGGAGTTTCCACGGCGCTGAAGGCGATCCCCGTTCTGCCGGCGAAAAACTGGAGCTGCAGGCGCCCGGCCAAGCCGGAGCTGTCCAGCGTCAACAAGCGGACCGGCCGGGTGGGTGAAGCTTGGAACGCAGCGATTTTCATCAGCAGGCTGGTCTTCCCCGCTCCGCAGGGACCGACCATAGCGATCACTGCGCCACCGCTGGATTTCACCCCGAGCTCGGCGTTGATCTTGATCCGCGCGCCCATTTGCAGGCGCAGGAGATCGAAGGCCAGCTCATGCTGCGCCTCGCGGGCGGCAGGATGCGGCTCCATCGCAGCCAGTGCCTCGGCCACACCATCGAGAATGGGCCGCGCCAGAGCCGCGCTGAAGCCGGCCCTGCTCAACCGGGCGAACACTCCGTCCAGCAGCGGCAGTCCGCGCGTGGTCGCTTGCGGCTTGGCGCTCGACAACAGCAGGCCGTGAATCTCGTCCATCTGCGCGCGCAGCATCTCGAGATCGGGAAGCGCTTCGGCCGGTTTAGGCGTGCGGCCGGCTACGGCCAGCGGAGTTGCGGCGGCAGGAGGCGCGATCGGAGTGACCGCCGGAGCACTTATATGGAGCGGCGTGTCCGCTCCATGGTGACTAACGGGTGCGACCGCTATTGGCGAAACGACGTTTTCCCGCACCGGCTCCGGCTTCACCGCTGGCGATTCCGCCGCAGGTTCCGTGAGTGCAGGCGCGGAGGAGTCGACGCAGCCGAAGACCACCTCATAGCCGCTCCAGCCGCCGTCGCTCGAATTCTGTTTGCGAGTGCTCAGAAGCAGTGCGTCCTCGCCCAGCTCCAGGCGCGCTTGCGCCATCGCCTCATCCACCGATTTCACGAAGTAGGATTTGATTCGCATGATTCCAACCGCCCTAATCGATCACCCCCCGCGAACGGAGGGTCACCTCCGCGGGGATTTCATTGTGTGAGAGCACACTGAGGTTCGGAAGCGTGGTTTCCACAATCTGGCGCATAAAAAAGCGCGCCGCGGCGCTAGCCAGCACCACCGCGGCGTCGGCCTTCTCGATCTTGCGGGTGAATCGCGCCTGAATGTCGCGGACGTGGTCCGGCGGCAGCGTGAGGCTGCTGTTCAACTCCCCGTGTTCCACCGCCGATTCGACCATACGCTCCACCCCGGGATCGATCATGTACACCTTCATTTCTTTGCCGGTCATCAGCGGCTGCACAATTCCGCGCCGGATCGACTGCCGCACGTACTCGGTCAGCAGCACTGGATTCTTGCTGGTTTGAGCGGCCTCTCCCAGAGCCTCCAGGATCTTGACCGAGTCGCGCACCGAGACCTGTTCCCGCAACAAATTCTGGATCACACGTTGTATGGTTGTGAGGGGTAGCAATTTGGGAACCAAATCCTCGATGACCTTGGGATTGTCCTTGGCGACGCGATCGCACAGGTTCTTGGCGTCCTGCCGGCTGAACAGTTCGCAAGAGAAGCGCCGCGCCAATTCCGACAGGTGCGTGCCGATCACGCTGACCGCGTCCACCACCGTGTAACCGCTCGAGCGGGCGCGGTCGGTCTGGTCCTGCCGCACCCACAGCGCGGGCAGACCGAAGGCCGGATCGTGCGCCGGCTTTCCCTGCAGCGTGGGATCGGGATTTCCGTTAGGAATCGCCAATTCCTGGCCTTGCGGCAGCTCAAAGCGTCCGATTTCGCTGCCGTGCATTTGGATCGAGTACTCGCGCGAGCGCAGCGCCATGTTGTCTTTTACCTTGACCGGGGGCATCAAATACCCGATCTGTTTGGCGAGCTGTTTGCGCACGCCCAGCACCCGCTGCAGCAGCGGAGAATCGGGTCCCTTCTCCACCAAATAGACCAGTCCGAGCCCGATTTCGAGCGTGAGTGGCTCCACCTTGAGCAACTCTTCCAGGTCTTCTTTCCCCTTGGTCAAAGGCTTCGATGAAGCCGGCGCAGTGACGGATTTCCGTCGCATTCGCCACCCGGCGAAGCCCAAACCGCCTCCGCAAATCAGAAAGGGAATGGTGGGAAGGCCCGGGAAGGTCCCCAATAATAGGAGCAGGCCGGCGGCCAGGAACAGGGGCTGCTCGGATTTAAGAAGCTGCTTGCGGACCTCGGTTCCCAGAGTTTCGTCGGAGCCGGTGCGGGTCACGATTAAACCGCCGGAGATCGAGATCATCAGTGCGGGAATCACCGTGACCAGGCCGTCGCCGATGGTGAGCACGGTGTAGGTTTCCAGCGCGTGCCGCAGCTCCATCCCATGCTCCAGGACGCCGATCAGGAACCCGGCGATGATGTTGATGCCGGTGACGATGATGCTGGCGACGGCGTCGCGCTGGGTGAACCGCGAGGCGCCGTCCATGGCTCCGAAGAATTCGGCTTCCGCCGCGAGGTTTTTTCTCCGCGCGCGCGCCTCCGTTTCGTCGATCAGTCCTGCGTTCAGATCCGCATCGATCGACATCTGCTTGCCCGGCAGGGCATCCAGGGTGAAGCGCGCGGTCACTTCCGAAATGCGCACCGCGCCGTGGTTGATGACGACATATTGGATCGCGATGAGGACCAGAAAGATGACGGTCCCGATGATGTAGTTGCCGCCGACCACGAAATTCCCGAAAGCCTCGATTACATTTCCCGCCGCGGCGGTTCCGGTGTTGCCGTTCAGCAAAATGAGCCGCGCCGAGGAGATGTTCAGGGCCAGGCGGTACAAGGTGAGCAGCAGGAGGATCGTGGGAAATACATTGAACTCGACCGGCCGGCGGATGTAGACCGCCGACATCATCACTACCACCGACAACATGATGTCGACCACGATCAGCAGGTCCAGCAGGAAAGCCGGCATGGGCGTGATCAGTGCGACGATGATGGCGATCACGCCGATCGGGACGCCGTACTCGGCCCAATTGGTCCAAGCGTTGGTTAAGACTTCAGCGTTGCCCGCGGCTGGGGTGGACTGCGACACTCGATGTGCTCCTAGGCCGGCCTCATTATGCGACCGCTGCGGAGTTACGCAGTTTGTACATCAGGGTTGTGCGCGGCACACCCAGGAAGCTGGCGGCCTTGGCCTTGTTCCCGCCATGGTGCTGCAAGGCCTCCTGGATCAGCATCTGTTCGAAACGGCTGACGGTTTTTTCCAGGTTGAGAGGCGCGGAAGAGTCGCCCTCAGCGCCGGGGTTGGCGCCCATGGCGCTGGCGCGTTGAGCGGACGCGGCACGGCGCCCCGGTAACTGGATGTCGCCGGAATATAGGCGCGAACGCGTTCCGGAGAGCGTCACCGCCATCTCGATGGTGTGCTCCAACTGGCGGATGTTTCCCGGCCAGTCGTAATCCTGCAGGCGCCGCAAGGCGTCGGCCGAGAGATTCTTCGAACCCAATCCCTCCCGCAGGCACACCTTTTCGATGAAATGAGTGGCCAGCAGCGGGATGTCGCTGCGGCGCTCCCGCAGCGGCGGAACCAGGATGGGGACCACGTTCAGGCGGTACAGCAGATCCTCGCGGAACAGCCTGTCGGCAGCGGCCTGCTCCAGATCGCGGTTGGAGGCGGCGATCACGCGTGCATCCACCTGAATCGGCGCGGAGCTGCCCACGCGCTGCACTTCCCGCTCCTGCAGCACCCGCAGCAGCTTGGGCTGAATCTCCAGCGGGACCTCGCCGATCTCGTCCAGGAAGATGGTGCCGCGTTGGGCCTGCTCGAAGCGCCCGGCGCGGTCGTTGGCCGCGCCGGTAAACGCGCCGCGCACGTGGCCGAACAGCTCGCTCTCCACCAGGTTTTCCGGAATCGCCGCGCAATTCACCGCGACCATGCTCGCGCCGGGGCGCCCGCTGGCCATGTGGATCGCTCGCGCGACCATTTCCTTGCCCGTTCCCGATTCGCCTGTGATCAGCACCGTGGACCTCCGCGGCGCCGTCAGCCGGATCAGGGCGTGTAGAGTGCGAATCACCCCGCTGTCGCCCACCAGCAAGTCCCGCCACGGTTCCTTGGTCTGCGACGCGCTGACCCGGAACGTTTCCGCCAGTTCCAGTTTGTGCTGGAGGATCGCCGCCAGTTGGTCGGCGTCCAACCGCTCGGTCAGGTGCAGGAACTCCCGCATCGGAGGACCGATCAGGCTCTCATCAAAGGTCGAATCCGGATCGTAGATCACGATCGGAACCTGCACCGCGGACTGGCTCGCCGTGATCAGCGCCTCTTGGACCCAGCCGTGAGGGAGAGGAAGCTCCACTACCAACACCTCCACTCTCTCCAAATACTCCTGCCAGGCCGCGGGGGCGCCGCAGCCGACGATCACCTTGACCCCTATATGTTGCTCAATCAGTTCCACTTGCTCGCTGCGACCGACGGATCGCAGCCATAGAATTTTGGGCATAGTTCTCCAGAAACACTTGGCCCCCTCCGGTGGCCATACGGCATAAATTGAATGCTTATGCCCATTGATCGGAGGGGTTAGAGAATCCCTGTAGTACACCAGTCCGGTTTTCGTACAATCGTCGAAAATTCTTCTCGAATCCGAGCCGGAAGCGTCGATATGCGAAGCCGTCATGGACACCGAGACCAGCCAGCGTCTGAGACGGGAATACTTCGAGAACCGGCTTCGCTCCGCCCACCCCCTGGAACTGATCAACATGCTCTACGAGGTGGCCATCGATAGCCTCAACGCCGCCATCGGGCATTTGAAGACGCAAGACCGGCTGGCGCGCTCGCGCGCCATTACGCGGGCCGAGGAAGCTGTCCAGGAACTATTGGTCTCGCTCGATCATTCCGTCAATGCTCCGTTTACCCACAACCTGGCCAACCTGTACCGCTATTGCCTGCAGCGGATGATGGAAGGCCACGCCAACCAATCGGAACCGGCGTTTCAGGAAGCCCTCGCGGTGCTCTCAAGCTTAGCGGTGGCCTGGAGAGAAATCGCCAAGCGCACCTGCGAGGCGACCCCCGCGAAAGAACCGCCCACGGAGCCTTCGGAACCGAACGCGATCCCCACCAACCCCTACGGGGCGTACGGTGCGAGCGCTGCGACCGCCGCATCGCGCGACTGGAGCTGCTGACCGCCCGGACTCGGGGTCTACTCGCCCGCCGGCGGCTCATCCGGCGTCGCGCCCGCCGCCGAGGACACCGCTGCCGAGCTGAGCTGCCGCTCGATCATCTTGGCCAAACCCAGGCCGCCGTGCTTGGAGATCGACTGCGCCAGATACTCGTCGGCCATACCCATCGCCGGGCTGGCGGATTGATCCTCGCCGGCTCCGAGCCATCCTTCTTCATCCTCGTGGACGGTTTTGAAAACCTGGCCGATCAGTAAGCTTTCGAACTGCGACGCGGCTTCACGAATTTTTACGGGGTCTTTCGTGCCGGAGTCAGCCGGTGGGATTGCCATCGTTGCACCGGACATGAGGACAGAGTTGATGGAGCTCATGGTTAAATCACCTGAATATCGGCTTCCAGCGCGCCGGCCGCTTTCAGGCCCTCCAGGATCGCGATCACGTCGCGAGCCGTCGATCCGATCGCGCCCAGAGCATGCACCAGCTCCTCCACGGTAGCGCCCTCGCCCAACACCAGGCTCTTGGATTTTTCTTCTTTCGCGCTCACGTTGGTCTGCGGAACCACTTCCGTCTGCCCTTGCGAAAACGCGTTGGGCTGAGACACCAGCGGCGTGGTCTGGATCTCCACCGTCAGCTTGCCGTGCATGATCGCCACTGGCGAGACGCGCACTTCTTTACCCATGACGATGGTTCCGGTGCGCTCGTTGATGACCACGCGGGAAGGCCGGTCGGCCTCGACATCCAGAGCTTCCACGTCGGCGATGAACTCCACCACGCGAGAGGAATAAGCGGGCGGGATGTTGATGGCGATAGTCGCGGAAGTCTCTGGCTCAGCCAGAGGCTTGCCGGGACCGGGAAACTTGGTGTTGACGGCGCGGCTGATGCGCAGGGCCGTCATGAAGTCGGGCTCGCGCAGTTGCAGCCGGATTTTTCCTTTGGGAGGAATCGAGGGAGCGGCGCGCTCCACATTCGCGCCGCTCGGAATGCGTCCTACCGTAGGATGATTGACCACTTCCGAATTCCCCGCCTTCCCGCTGCCGAAGCCGCCCGTGACCACAGCGCCCTGCGCCAGTGCGTAAACCTGCCCGTCGACTCCCTTGAGACTGGTCAGCAGCAGCATCCCTCCCTGGAGATTCTGCGCGTCGCCGATCGCCGCGGCATTCACGTCGATGTGCATGCCCGGCGTTGCAAACGCCGGGAGGTTAGCCGTCACCATCACGGCGGCGGTATCCTTCACCAGCAGTTGCCCGGGATTGACCGAAACACCCATTTGTTGCAACATGTTCGCCAGGCTCTGCGCGGAGAAGTAGGTGGTCTGATGGTCGCCGGTGCTGTTCAATCCCACCACCAGCCCGTAGCCGATCAACTGGTTGTCGCGTACGCCTTCGATCGATACCAGCTCCTTCAGCCGCGCGGTGTGCGTCTGCTTGGGAGCGTCTTGCGCCGGCACACGCGCCGCGGCGAGCAACAGAACAGGAAGCAAGAGAGTTCGCATAGAGATTCTAGAAAGGAAGCAGGCCCAGGATAAACCGGTACAGGAAATTGGGGCGCCGCACTGAGTCGTTCACGATGCCCTTGCCGTTGACCTCGAGCTCCATGTTCGCCAGGCGCGCCGAGGAAACCGAGTTGGTAGTGTCAAGATCGATCGGGCGGATGACGCCGCGGATGGTGATGATCTGGTTTTCCGAGTTCACGTTCAGGTTGCGCGTGCCCTCCACCACCAGGTTCCCGTTCACCAGCACATGCGTCACGCGAGCCGTGATGGTCGCGGTCAAGGTCGTCTCGCGGCTGGTGGTCCCTTCGCCGTCGAGCGAGGTGTTGCTGTTGGCATTCAACAGATTCGCGAGCGCCCCGATCGGAGCCTTCGGCCCGGCCAGCGAAGTCACCGCAGCCGACGCCGAGGAGGCGCGCGAGGTCTTGGATTGTCCGGTGCTGACCGCCGACGCCGACTCCGCAACCTGAATCGTGACCACGTCGTCGACGTTGCGCGAGCGCAGGTCGGAGGACAGATTCGAAAGCCGCGCCGCGGGGAACCAAATGGAGCCGTTGTCGGGTACTTGGCCGTTGGAGGCTTGCGGTATGGACGCCTCCTTGATGTATTGGTCCAGCGGCGAAGGCGGCTTTTCCTTCTGCTTTTTCTTATTGTTCTTCTTCTTGCCCCCGCTGGCATTTGAGCCGGCGCTGGCCCCGGCGGGAGTGGACGGAGAGCTGGCCGATGCGCCGGCAGTCGAAGCACTCGCGGCCGGGGCGACGACAGGAGTGGGTGCAGCCGCAGGAGTGGACGCCGGACTCGATGCCGGAGTGACCGCGGGAGTGGACGTGGGAGCAGCAGTCGTCGCGCTGTCAGGGTCGTCCGCCGTCATCACAAAGCACAGCGCGAACGACAGTACCGTTGCCGCAAAGAACCTCTTCATTCCGTCAATCCTCCCACCGTCACCCGTCCTTTTCCGGTAACCTGGGCCTGAAAATCCCGGCCGCTCGACAGGTTTCTGACTGTAATCGTTGCGCCCTTCATTCCGGAAGTCTCCGCACGAGCTTCCATGCTCAAATGCGCATTCCCGGCGTAGACCTCCACGCGGACCACATCGCCGCGCGCGACGTCCATCGGCGGAGCCACTTGCGACTTGCGGATCGCATACCCCTTCGGAATGGTGCCCTTGGCCACCAACCCCACTGCCTCCTCCGCGCTACGGACCAGGGCGTCTTCAAAAGGAGACTCCTCGGCCGCCTCCACATGGAGCTGGTTTGGCTCAATGATCGCTCCCGCGCGTAAATCCGTTGCCGCGGTCACGCGATTCAGCGTCGCGGTGATACGCGCCCGAGCCCATACCGGATACGTCGCACCTTTGCCGGATCGAACCAACCCGCGCCAGGTCACTTCCGGTGCGACCGGCAGTTGCACGCCGCTTCTGGGAAACACCACCTCACCGGTGGGCACCGCCTGCTGTGCCGCAGAGAGAATCTCGATTTTGAGGCCCGCTACCTCGCCGAGCGTTTTCCGCATGGCAGCCTCAATGAGCGCGGGAGGAACCACAAGAGTTCGCCGCTCGAGGCAAACGTCCGCGAGGCCGTGCAGCTCGACGCCGCGGTTTTTGGCGATATTCTCCAGGTCCGCGCCGCGAAAGATCCTCGGCATCCCGGAGGATTCGATGTAGCCGGCGAGGGAGTCCGGAGGAAGCCGGTCGAAACCGGGGACCAAGGGAGCCAGGTCCCGCGCCAGGACGGACTCGCTGTCGAGAGCGTGGCAGTCTGCGGGAACCAGCGCCGCGCCCGGAGCAACTCCGGCGGCCAGAAGCAGTGGAAGAAACGGCGTCATCGCGTAAGATTGTTCATCTCCTGGTACATCTCATCCGCCGCTTTCACCACCTTCGAATTCGCTTCGTAGGCGCGCTGGCTGATGATGAGATTCACAAATTCATTCACCACGCTGACGTTGGATTGTTCCGTGTAGCCTTGCAGCAGCGTGCCGATTCCTTCCTGCCCGCCGGGAGTGCCCAGGATTGGCTCGCCCGAAGCCGTGGTCGGCTGATAGTAGTTCTGGCCGAGGCTGTTCAACCCTGCCGGGTTGGCAAAGGTCGCGAGCTGAATCTGTCCCGCGGTCTGCGACGCGGTCTGGTTGGGAAGCGTATAGCTGACGGTTCCGTCGGTGGCGATGGTGACGCTCTGCGCGTTGGTTGGCAGCGTGATATTGGGCTGCAGCGGATTGCCGTTGCTGTCCACCATGCTTCCGGTCTGGCTGACTTGAAACTGGCCGGCGCGCGTATAGGCGATGGTCCCGTTAGGTTGCAGAACCTGGAAGAAGCCGTTGCCTTGAATCACCACGTCCATCGGGTTGTTGGTCTGGGAAAATTCGCCCTGGGTGAAGATGATCTCGTTGGAAGACGCGCGGGTTCCCAAGCCCAGTTGCAGGCCGGCAGGAACCACGGTCTGCTGGCCGGCGGCAGCGCCGGGTTGAATCATGTTCTGGTACAGCAGGTCCTGAAATTGGGCCCGCCGCGTTTTGTATCCGGCGGTGTTCGAATTCGCCAGATTGTTGGCGATATTGTCCACGTTCAACTGCTGAGCGGTCATGCCGCTGGCCGCACTATAAAGAGCTCGGATCATCTTTCTTGGTCCCTTTCCCTTAAATTCCGCCGCCGACTTTGGCTACTTCCTGCAGCGCCTGCTTGTTCATATCCGTGGTGGTCATGATCGCCTTCTGCAGCATTTCGAACTGGCGCATCACCCCCACCAGACCTACCGCGGCCTCCGAAAGCTGCACGTTCGATCCCTCCAGTTGCCCCTGCGAAACCGACGCCCCCGACGTAGTCGGCTGCACGGAAGGATTCGAGTTCACGAAGTAACTGTTGCCGATCTTGGTGAGCACCTGCGGGTTTTTGAAGTCGACGATTTGAAGCTCACCGATGGTCTGGTCGCCCTGATATACGACTCCGTTGGAGTCGACTTCGATGGGATCCTGCGAGATTGTTTGAATCTTTGCGCCGCCGGCTCCGGCCAGCGCGTAGCCGTCCGCAGTGCTCAGCACACCCGCGTTCGAAAGTGTAAGAGACCCGTTACGCGTATATAAAGGTCCGGCGGGTCCTTCGACGGTGAAGAATCCCGGACCGGTGAGCGCCAGATCCAGCGGATTCTTGGTGACGGTCAACGTGCCTTGTGAAAAGTCCGTCCACTTGCTCTTGACGTCGGGGATCTGCGCGGCCTCATTGCCGTCGGCGCCGTTGGCGTTGCCGGTGAACAGGCTGTAGAACTCGCGATCGAGTTTGAAGCCCGTGGTATTCGCGTTGGCGAGATTGTTCGACAGCATGTCCAGAGCCTGCGTGCGCGCACGCAGGCCGCCGGCGGCCATCACTGCACCTTGGTCCATAAGCTTGTGTGACGGGAGGAAGCAACTGTGCGGCCAAACTTCGACCAAACGTTTTCCTTGAATTTTGCTCGAACTTTGTTGGATTTGCTCGAACTTTGTCGGAGCCGTCCGATATGACATATGCGCCCCGTTTTGTTCTAGCGTCGGAAACCCGCCGGTTTGCGCTGGACATTCGACGCTCCCTACCGCGAGCCCGGCTCTAAGATGTTGAAAATCGAGCCGGCGAGGATTGGCCCGTCTCCTGCACTTCCGCGGCTTCCAACATCATGACGGCATCTATGCGGATCACGGCGCCCCTCGGGGCCACGGGCGCGATGGCTTCTCCGGCCGCGTCCCTACGAACCGGCCGCACGCAGGCGGACGACAACAACGCGCCCGACTTCCGCTCCGTCATGAGCGACCAATCTGAAGAAAAGGACGAGACGGCCCATTCCGCCGCCCGGCCTTCTCAAGCCCGGCCTTCTCAAGTAAGCCCCGCGCACGTTAAGGACTCCGGCTCTTCCGACGCGCGCGACCCGGCGCAAACCACCCCTGTGGAAACCGAACCGCAGCCGGTCCAGGCTCAGCCCGCGCCCTCCGGTCCGATCGATCTCTCGGCCGGAGCCCATAACGACTCGACGGACGCAGACAACACGACGACTGCATCCTCCTCCGACGACACCCTTGCGCCGCAAGACTCGGCGCAACAGCAATCATCGACGAACTCCTCCCCTTTTGTTTCCACGCGGACGGGCACGCTTGACCGGGGCTTGTTCGGCCTGCTTAGCGGCAGCACCACTGGTTTGGGCGGATGGAAGGAACGCTTCCCCGGAGCTTCCTCCGCGGACGGAACTCCGGCAGGTCCGGCCCCATCTTCCGGGAGTTCGGTGCTTGGGACTTCGGCGCTGCTCAGCGCGGCGGTTTTGGAATCCGGCCAGCTAAACGGTTCGCCGTCGGCCGCAGCCGCGGGAAAAGCCGCCGGCGACGCGGACGGCGAGACCGGAACTCCGAACCGGGTCCTCGATCCCGGTGACCTGCGCATCGAGGTTTCGAACAATACCCAGGGCAACTCCGCACCGGTGGCCTTCGAGGCGAAGCTTACTCAGGACGGGAGCGCAAACACCGCCGGCGCCTCCGCGCCGCAAACCGCACAAACGGCCGACAGCCTTTCCAAGAATGCCGCGCCCTGGTCCGCACAGGAACCCAGCGCCCAGCCCGATCCGCCGGAGTCCGGCATGAAGGCGGAAGGTCAGTTTGCCTCGATCGCCTCCGCCGCGATGCCCGCGGCCAACTCGCTGGCGGCGCAAACCAGCACAGCCTCTACTGCCGCTCCCGCACAAGCCTCGGCCGCGGAGCGCATGCAACCGCTCATCGAAGCGCCGGCTGCGTTGCCCGGCTCGCACAACAGCATCACGGTCAAGGTGGCCGGCGAGACCGCGGACACGGGCATCGATCTCCGCTTCGTCGAACGCGGCGGCGACATTCACCTCTCCGTGCGGACACCCAGTGCGGACATCGCTCAGGAACTGCGCAGCGGCCTAAACGACCTGACCAGCCGCTTGGAGCACGCCGGCCTTCGCGCCGAAATCTCCACTCCGGCCGCAGCGCAGAGCGCGTTCTCCGACTCGTCTTCTTCCAATTCATCTTCTTCCCACTCGCAGGACGATCCCGGCGACACCGGCCGGCGTGGCTCCGGCAGGAACCAGGGAGATCCGGACAGCCAGCAGCAGGGATCCCGCGCCTCTAACCAATCCCGCTGGATCCGGACCATGCAAAATTCCGGCGCTTCAACCTTCGCCACTTCAAACCAGGAGCAAACCTCATGACTTCGATCCTCAGCCCGCTCGTCTCGACGGCCAGCAATGTGGCCAACACTCTCGCCAGCCAGGCCACTCAGGCTGCCAGTCAAGCCGCGAGCCTGGTGGCCAGTGAATCCGCCGCCGCAACCCAAGCCGGAGGTACAGCCAACAGCGGCTCCGTCACCAGCTCGGCCATCAGTTCGACGGACACCCTGGGCAATGAGAACACCTTTCTGCAATTGCTGGTGGCGCAGATCAAGAACCAGGATCCGACCCAGCCAGTCGACAGCAGCACCTTCCTGTCGCAGTTGGCCGAGTTCAGCCAGTTGGAACAATTGATCGGAATTCGCCAGGACGTCTCCCAACTGGATCCAACCAGCGCCGCGAGCACATCCACCTCGTCCACTGGGAACACCGGCTCGACGACCGGCACACAGAGTTAGCGGCACCTATTCACTACTTCATCAACGACCGAGCGGAGAACACACACCATGGGATCTTTCTTAACGGCACTTTCCGGCCTGTCCGCTTCCACCACGGCTCTCGACGTGGTCGGCAACGATCTGGCCAATATGAACACGCAGGGTTTCAAGTCGAGCAACGTTTCCTTTGAAGACGCGATGAATGCGGCGTCCGCCACGCTGCAGGTCGGCGCAGGCGTCGAGGCCACCAACACCAGCACCGATTTTACGCAGGGCAATCTGGAGTCGACCGGCCAGCCGCTGGACATCGCCATCCAGGGCAACGGATTCTTCGTGGTCCAGGACCCCTCCACAGGCCAAACCCAGTACACTCGCGATGGCAGCTTCAGTCTGAACGCGCAGGGCCAGTTGCAGACCACCAGCGGCGACCTGGTGCAGGGATGGATGGCCACCAATGGCACGGTCAACCCCTCCGGCGCAGCCTCGTCGATCACCGTGCCGCTGCTCACTCCGCTGCCGCCCTCGGCGACACAGAACATCTCGCTGAGCGCGAACCTCGACGCCAACGCCGCCGTCGGCGCTACCTTCTCGGCGCCGGTCCAGGTTTACGATTCGCTGGGCAACGCGCAAACGCTGAGCATCCAGTTCACCAACACAGGCCCGGGAGCCTGGAGCTACGCGGTGAACATCCCGAGCTCGGATTTGCAGAGCGGCACCGGAACGGGTACCGGATCGGGCAGCGGCGCCAGCACCCAGCTTGCTACCGGCAAGATCACGTTCAATTCCTCCGGCGCGCTGACCAGCCCGGCCGCAGGCGCGCCGATCAACATCACCAACGGCACTGCCCTGGCCGATGGAGCCGCGACGCTCAACATCAACTGGAACCTCTATAGCGCCACCGGCTCTTCTGACATGACCGGATACGCGCAAGCCTCGGCGACTTCCGGCAGCACCCAGGACGGCTCGGCCGGCGGCACCGTCACCAGCCTCGCGCTAGCCAACGGCGGCGATCTGGAAGCGACCTACTCCAATGGCGCGCAGGTGACGCTGGCGCAAGTTGCCTTAGCGAACGTAGCCAACCCGGGGTCGATGATCGCCACCAGCGGCAACAATTTCACGCTTGGCCCGGACAGCATAACTCCCGCAGTGGGCGCGGCCGGCACCGGCGGAAGAGGATCGCTGGTCAGCCAGTCGCTCGAGCAGTCCAACGTCGACATGGCCACCCAGTTCACAAACCTCATCGTCTATCAGGAAAGCTACGACGCTAATTCGAAAGTGGTGACCACCGTCAACCAGATGGAACAGACGCTGCTTCAGATTCAACCGTAATCGTCATGATCAGCCCGGAGCAAGTCAATCGTTACGCCGGCCTCCCCTTGGAAGTGGAGGCGGAACTCGGCAGGCTGAAGATGCCGATGCGCGAGGTGTTGTCGCTGGCCGAGGGCAGCCTGCTGCGGCTCCCGGTCCGCTCCGGCTCTCGCGTCGCCCTGCGCGTCGGCGGAGTTCCATTTGCCGCGGGAGAAGTGGTGCGGATCGGAGAGGCGCCGGCGGTGCGCCTGCTCAAGTTCGCGAACGAATAAACACAACGCATGGAGATCCTTCAACAGCTCTTGGCGGTGGGACTGGTGCTGGGCGCGCTCGGCGCGTTGGTGTGGGTGCTGAAGCGCAAAGGCTGGGTCCAGTCCAGAATTCCTTCGCGCGAGGGCCAAACCCAGCTCGAAGTCATCGGACGCCTAAGCTTGACGCCGCAGCATTCGGTGCACCTCATCCGGCTGGCGGACCGCGTTCTGCTAGTCGGACTTTCTCCCGGCGGATGCAACGTGCTCGAGACCTGCGCCGGCCGCCAGCATTCAACCTTCGGGAAACCGCTCGGGAGCAAACCGCTAAATGTCGCGAACCATCCTCCTCACCCTATTCTTGAGCTCCAGCGCCTGGGCTGCACGAGCTGCGGCCGCGCCGTCACCGGCCGGCGGAATCACGGCTTCCGGCTCGACGCTCAGCGTTCCGATGCAGATCGCCATCTCTCTAACTCTGATGGTGTTGCTGCCGGCCGTCGTGATGTCCGTGACCCCGTTCCTGCGCATCACCATCGCGCTTCACTTTCTGCGGCAGGCGCTGGGGACGCAAACCACCCCTTCGAACCAGGTGCTGGTCGGGCTGGCGCTGTTTCTTTCGCTGTTGATCATGCAACCGGTGGTGCTCGACATTTACCAGCATGCCTGGGAGCCGATGGACGAAGGAAAGATGAATTTCAGCCAGGCCTTCGACGCAGGCTCCAAACCCATGAAGACGTTCCTGACGCGCTTTGCCCGCGAAAAGGACATCAAGCTGTTTCTCGATATCACCAAAGCTCCGGAGCCGCAAAACGCCTCGGAGCTGAGCCTGAACGTGCTGGTACCCGCGTATATCCTTTCGGAGCTGAAAACCGGTTTTCAGATCGGCGCCATGTTGTTTCTGCCGTTTCTGGTAATCGACTTGGTGGTGGCCTCCATTACGCTCTCGATCGGCATGGTCCAACTGCCGCCCGCGATGCTATCCGCCCCCTTCAAGATCCTGCTGTTCGTCCTGGTGGACGGATGGAACCTGGTGGTGGGTTCACTGGTCAAGTCGTTTTACTAACACCCAAAGAAAGCGAGCCAATCCCATGACCCCCGAATTTGTCATCCACCTGGTGCACGGAGCCTTGATGGCCGCCTTTTCCATGAGCGCGCCCTTGCTGGGGATCGGCCTGACCGTGGCCATCGTCATGAACATTCTGCAAATCGCAACCTCGCTCCAGGACAACGCCTTCAGCACCATGCCGCGCCTGGCTGCGTTCCTGATCGGCTTCAGCGTGCTGATGCCGTGGATGCTGAAGTCGTGGATGAGCTACACCATCGGCATCTGCGCGGAGATCGCCCGCGCTGGCCACTAGGATGCCAAGAAGGAGCAAGAACCGCTTGCTGACGCGCGCGGCTCGGAAGCAATGCGTTACAGAGCCGCGACGGGGCGCCCTGTGGGCCGGGAGCGCAGTTGGCAATGTCCACTGAGCTCTCACTCCAGACTGGTACGCTGTTCGCATTCCTGCTGGTGTTGACGCGCGTGTCCGGCGCCTTCGTCTACCTGCCGCTCCCCGGAATCAAGGTGGGACCCGACATCGCGCGGATGATGCTTTCGGTCAGCGTGACCATGACCCTGTTTCCGAGCTGGCCGGCCGTCGACGGTTCCCAGGTAACTCCCGGCATCCTGATCGGCTGGCTGCTGGCGGAGGCGGGCATCGGAATCGCGG
Organism: Bryobacterales bacterium; assembly: GCA_963838455.1. Taxonomy (GTDB): domain Bacteria; phylum Acidobacteriota; class Terriglobia; order Bryobacterales; family Bryobacteraceae; genus Palsa-187. The sequence goes on along the minus strand of CAWISY010000151.1, from coordinate 8,898 downwards.
TGGGGCTCGCGGTCGGGTTCTTCACCGAAGGGTTTCAGATGGGCGCGCAAATCATCAGTCTTCAGGCCGGCTTCAGCTTCGCCAGCACCATCGATCCCACCTCGGGCGCGGATTCTCCGGTCCTGCTCACCATCGCGCAAATCACCGCCGGCTTGCTCTTCTTCGCCACCGGACTCGACCGCCAGGTTCTGTTCAGCTTCGCGCATAGTCTAAGCACCCAGCCTCCCGGACGCTTCGCCATTACGGACTCCATGGCCAACATGCTGATCCGGCTCGGAAGTACGATTTTCTCCACCGGCCTCCGCCTGGTTCTGCCGGCGCTGGGATTGCTTCTGATGGTGGAAATCTCGATCGCGCTGCTGGCACGGCTGAATTCGCAGCTTCACCTGATGATGCTGAGCTTCCCGGTGAAGATGCTGCTCGCCTTGATGCTGCTGGCGTGGCTGGTGGCGATCTTCCCGCGCGTGTTCGAGCGCAGCGCAGGCGAGGCCCTGCGCGTCATTCAAGGCCTCCTCACCTCTTCCTGACGGCATGGCCGATTCCCGTAAGACAGAAAAACCGTCAAATCGGCGGCTGATTAAGGCCCGGCAGGACGGGCAATTTGCGTCGTCCCGGGACATGGTCTCGGCCACGCAGATCCTCACCTTCGTGATCCTGCTCGGAGTCTGGTTTCCGGGATGGCTGACCGGCATGAAATCGATGATGCGCGAATCGCTGGCCGGCGCTTTTCATGGCGAACTCACCGTGACCCGGATCCCAAACCTGGCACACTCCCTGTTCGATCGCGCGTTCCTGCCGCTGGGAACAGCGGCCGCGGCGGTAATACTCGCACCCTTCGCGATTCATCTGGTGGTGACCGGCTTCGGCTTCAGCGGAAAGCGTTTTCAACCCGACTTCGGCCGCTTCAACCCGGCCAGCAAGCTGAAAAACATCGTCCAGCAGGCGCCCGTGTCCGTGCTGCAAGCAGTGGCCATGCTGGTGGTGTTCGTTTGGACCATCTACGCCATCGCCCAGGAGAATGTCGACAGCTTTCTGTCTCTTCCCTTCGCCAGCCTGCAAATCGGCATCGCCAAGTTGGGCTCTTCGATCCAGGAACTGCTGTGGAAGGCGACCGCGGTCTTCCTGCTGTTCGGCGTCATCGACTGGGTCCGGCAGCGGCGCCGCTTCATGGACGGTCTCAAGATGACCAAGCAGGAACTGAAGGACGAGTACAAGGACACGGAAGGAAATCCGCTGGTGCGCGGCAAGATCAAGCGCTTGCGGCGCGACCTGGCGCGGCGGCGCATGATGAAGGAGGTCCCGACCGCGACCGCCGTGATCGTCAATCCCACGCACTACGCCGTCGCCTTGCGCTATTCGCACGAGACCATGGTCACGCCCGTGGTAGTGGCCAAGGGCAAGAACTATCTGGCTCTGCGCATTCGCCAGTTGGCGGTTGAAAGCGGCGTAGCGCTGGTGGAAAATCCTCCGCTGGCGCAGGCGCTGTATAAGTCGGTCGAGGTTGGTCATGAGATTCCGCCCAACCTGTATCGCGCGGTGGCCGAAGTTCTCGCCTACATCTACCGGCTGAGCAACAGCCGGCGCACTCCCAAGCCTGCCGCGCGGCCGCCCGCTCCCCGCAGGTAACGCGACGGTTCTTTGACGAGAAAGTCGAATCTACGCCGCAACGGTTCGCGAAAAGCATGCGTTTTCACCGCCAAACCATGGCGAGCGGATTGCTTGTGACGGAAACGTCGCAATAACAGGAGGAAAACAGAAATGAAGGCGATTGTTACCGGCGGCGCCGGGTTCATCGGTTCGCATGTTGCGGAAATCCTGATCGAACAGGGACACCAGGTGATGGTCATCGACGATCTCTCCGGCGGCTTCCGCGAGAACGTCCCCATCGGCGCGGGCTTTCTGCGAGCCTCGGTTCTCTCCGACCTGCAGGCCGCCTTCGACTCCTTCCGGCCCGACACCGTCTATCATCTGGCGGCATACGCAGCCGAAGGGCTGTCGCACCACATTCCCCTGTTCAACTACCAGAACAACCTGGAGGGCACGGCCAACGTTCTATCGGCGGCCTACCAGGCGGGTGTGAAACATTTCGTCTTCACTTCGTCGATCGCCGTATACGGCCATCCGCATTCGGCCGACCCGTTCCGCGAATCCGGCTTCCCTGCCCCGGCCGACCCCTACGGCATCGCCAAGTTCGCCTGCGAAAATCATCTGCGCGCGTTTCGCGACTACTTCGGCGGTCCCGACTTCACCATCTTCCGCCCGCACAACGTCTACGGCGAACGCCAGAACATTTCCGACCCTTTTCGTAACGTTGTGGGCATCTTCATGAAGCGCGCTTTGCGCGGCGAAGCGCTCCCGGTCTTCGGGGACGGATCCCAGACCCGCAGCTTCTCTTACATTCGCGGGGTTGCCGGCTGCATCGCCGCGGCGCCGCTGCTGGATGGCGCGCGCAACGAAGTGTTCAACGTCGGCGGCGACGTCGCCACCTCGGTGGCCGACCTGGCCAAGACTGTGTCCTCGGTTCTGGGTATTCCGGCGAAACTCGAAATGCTCGAGGAGCGCAAGGAAGTGAAGCACGCCCACGCCTGCCACCAGAAATTGAATCGCGTGTTCGGCGCGATTGCGGACGACCTCGGCCTGCGGGAGGGTCTGGAGCGCATGGCCGCCTACGTTCAGTCTCACCCCGTTCCGCCCGCGACCCCATGCCCCAGCCCGGTCGAAATCACCGACCTTCTTCCGCCCAGTTGGCGCAATTCCGTGCTGGCTCTCCGCGACGCCGTCGCCGAGGAAGCAAACTCCAGCCCGCTCCCTATGGTCGCGGCTCCGCAGCATTGACTCTGAGCCGCGACCGGAGGGAGTCCTCATGGGCCTATAGCCCACCGATAGTGATGAAGAACGATCGCGAAATGGCGAACATGCGGCGAATCGCAGGCCGTTCTTCAGGGGAGCGGTTTCCTGCGACGAATGACCGAACCTCCGCTCGGCCCAGCGGGCACCCCTGGGCCGAGCGGAAGGCTCCTACCTCGGAAGCGCCGCAATCTGATCCAGAACCAACCTCAGATTTTCGCTGCGCACGCGCGTGGTGTAACGCGCCAGCACGTCAGCGCGGGCCGCTTTTCCGATGCGCAACCGGAGTTCCGGGTCCACCACCAGCCGTTCCAGCGACTCGAACCACTGGTCGTCGTTGGCGCACAAAAAGCCCGTCTCGCCATGCCGTATTCCCACGCGGAAGGAAGCGATGTCGGAGGCCGCCGTGGGAATTTCCATCAGCGCCGGCTCGAAATACTTCAACTCGCTCTTGGATTCGGTGAAGAGGTTGTTCAATTCGAGCGGAGCCAGGTTGATGTCCACCATGGCATAACACAACGGGACGTTATACCACGGCACCGGAGGAACGGCCTCCACCTGCGCGGCCAGATCCTGCATCTCTGCGGGAATATCGATGTGCCCTACGCACATCAGGCGGACCTGCGGGTAACGCTGCAGCAGGCGGCGCAGCGGGCGGACGCATTCGGCGAAATCATCCTTATGCGTCTTGCTGCCGCTGACATAAGCGATCCGCACCAGATCCGACTTCGGCCGGGAGTAACCGGAGCGGATCGTGTCCGCCAGCTCCCCGAACTTGCGGCTGGCTGCGTTGCGATGCAGGTAGACCGGTTTTTCCGGGAACAGATCCTTGATGCAATCGCGCAGCCGCTCGGTGCTGACGATGGCGGCCTCGCAAAGCTCCAGCGCGCGACAGTTCCGGTGAAGGAAGTCGCGGTGCACGCGCATTTCCTGCCTGCTGTAGTAACGCGTGACGGGACTCAAATGGTCCGGACGCTCGTCGAAAACCAGGTCATCGGCGTCGTAGACCACCGGTTTACGGAGCTGCTTTGCGCGGCGGAAAAACGTCTCCAGGCGCGACGAATTCTGCACGCGGTGCAACAGGAACATGTCGTAGCGCCACAGGTCGCGCTCCCAGTTTGCCTGCTCCGCGACGACCGAGTCCGCGGTCAGCCCCAGGTACTCGAACTCCTCCAGTTTGTTGGAGCAGCGGTAGCGCTGCGCCTCGCCCGGGCTGCCGCTCACCATCAGGACGAATTTCTCGGGATGGACATCCGGGGGCGGCTCCAGCACCTCCGGCTCAGGCCCCGTATCAGGCTTGACCAGGAGCGCTGGCAGAGCGGGCGGGCGGGACTTCCGCAACACGCCCAAAGAGTCGTCTGTGAGCATACTCAAGCTATCGGCGGGTTGCGTTTTCGGCTTCATGTCGACGGAAGGGGATAAACTGACAAAAAAGGAGATGGTCATGAAACCACCGGCCATGCAATCCTGGATCGCTCTAGCCGCCTTGGCCTGCGGCGCCTGCCTCGCCCAGCAGCCTCCTCGCATTGGCCCGGCTCGCGTTGACCCGCCCCGCGTTGACCCCAACGCCGAGCCCGAAACCTTCGCGTTGTGGCCCACCGGAGCCCCCGGCGCCCTCGGCACGGCGGATGATGATAAGCCCACGCTGACCGTATTCCGGACCACTCTGCGCCCCAACGGCACCGCCGTGATCATCGCACCGGGAGGCGGTTACCTGCACCTCTCGATGAACAATGAAGGCCGGCAAGTGGCCGCCTGGTTCAACGCCATGGGCGTCACGGCGTTCGTGCTGAAATACCGGCTGGGACCGCGCTACCACCATCCCATTGAGCTCGGCGACGCACAGCGCGCCATTCGCCTGGTGCGCGCGCGGGCAGCGGAGTTCGGGATCCAACCTGACCGCATCGGCATGATGGGATTTTCGGCCGGCGGACATCTCACCGCAACCGCCGGAACCTTGTACGATGACGGCAATCCCGCCGCCGCCGATCCCTTCGACCGGCCCGGCAGCCGTCCCGACTTCCTGATCCTCGCCTACCCGGTGATCTCCTTCGATCCCGCCATCGCGCATGCCGGCTCCGTTCGCGCGCTGCTGGGCGACTCGCCGGACGAAAAACTGCGCGAGCTGCTTTCGCCGGAGCTGCACGTCACCGGCAAAACTCCGCCCACGTTCCTGTTCAGCACCACCGCCGATACCACGGTGCCGGTCGAGAACTCGGTCCGTTTTTATCTCGCGCTGCACAAGGCCAAGGTCCCGGTGGAGATGCACATCTTCGAAAACGGAGCCCACGGCGGCGGCCTGTGGCTCTCCGATCCCGCGAACAGCCTGTGGCCGCAGCTTCTCGCCAACTGGATGCGCGGGCGGGGATTGCTCAGCGCGCCTCGGTAATAAGCCCGCGCCTCCTACACGCCTTCGAATGCAACGCTGACGCGCCTGCCGCTCCACGCCTCCGGAGTTCCGAAGCTCCGGCGGTACCAGCCAACGCCGGCTGGAAAGAACCCTCCGCTGGCTCGCATGGGACTCTTGGGATCGATCTTGCCTTCGATGCTCCAGTCATGCGGCAGTTCCACGCCCCGCCACGCCGAGACATCGTAAGCGGGCGCCTCCGCGCCGCTGGGATCTCCCAGCAGAAATTTCCAATCGTGATCGAAAAGTATCTGTTCCGAGGCAGCTCCGGCTGGTTCGCGGCCCGAGCGCTGGGCGGCATGGCCCGTCTCCGCTTCACCGGCACGCTCAGACTAACATGCACTTCTCCCACGCCACGGCAAAAGGGGACATTCTTACTTTGCGCGCAGGGGGACATTTCTATTTTGCGTTGACAAAAATCCGGGGACGGCTGCGCTCGCCGTGCGAACATGATAAAATTCTGTCCCGATGGCATTTTCAGGAGGCTCTCGAATGATTAAGCGGACTCTAGTAGGTGTGGCCCTGGTCTCCGGATGGTTGATGACCAGCGGCGTACTGCAGGCTCACCATTCTCTCGCCGGCGTCTACGACATGAAGGCGGAGAAGGAATTGTCGGGCACGGTCGACAAAGTGCAGTTCACCAATCCCCACGGCTCGCTGTCGGTGGTGGTGAAGAATGCGGACGGCTCGACCACGGATTGGGTATTGACGCTCGGCTCGGCCACCGCGCTCGCTCAAAAAGGCGTTGGCAAGATCGGACCGAATGCCCTCCACACCGGGGATGCTGTTACCGTCAAGTGCATTCCCGCCAAGGACGGCCATCCGATCGGTTTCTTGAAGTCGATCACCTACGCTGACGGACACACCATCGTGGTCTCCGGCGGCGGCCCGAACGACTAGGGCAGCCAGGATTTAGACGACGTTTTGGACGACAAGGGGGAGAACATGATGACCTCTCGAAGAATTATCCTTACGCGAGCCGCGATCGGAACCATTCTCACCATCGGTTTGATCGCCACAGCCAACGCGCAGGCGCCCGCGAGCGGTCAAGCGGCTGGGCCTCAGGGTGCCGCCGGTGCTCGGGGAGGTGCTGGCAGTGGGCGTGCGGGCGGCGGCGGAGGGCGTGGCGGCCGCGGAGGCGGGCCGCTGTACACCCCTGCAGCCGGTGCGAAGGACCTGAAAGCAGTCCTTTTCAACTGGGCCTGGTATATGGGCATGCTCCGCAGCAGCGAGGAGCGGGACCTGATCATGTCGCTCGAATACCAGGGCAAGGGCACCCTTCAAGTGGACGGACAGCCCTGCAATGTAACGAAGTATCGAACCAGCATCAGCTACCAGACGTCGGGCGAGCGGATTCAGTACACCGGCACCCGGCCCAATGGCCAGTCCTGCTCCAATGTCGAAGTCCTCAGTGGAGCGTATGCCTGGAACGAAGACATTCCCGGCGCCGAACTCGTCCCCGGTAAAGGCAAGGCGACGCCGATGCCCGCAACTGTAGAGGAACGGATGATTCGCCTGTGGGCAAGTCCTCAGGGTGCTTTCAAGGGCGCGATGGCGGGGATCAGTGATCCACCGGAAATGGCGCCCAGGCCGCAACAGGTGCCTGCTAACGTCTCGAAGGCCGGGAAAACCTCCGTCGCGTGGGAAGGCAACAAGCCCGTCGTGACGTTCCCGATTCCGGGTGTCCCCAATGCAACGGCGACCGCGACGCTCAACGACAAGTTCATGCCCGAACGCGTCGTGGTGAAAAATGGCGCGAACACTTACGAGTTCACTTACAGCGATTATAAAGATTGGAACAATCCGCTCAACCCGGCCGAGGCGTTTTACGCCGGCAAGATGACGGAAAAGAAGAACGGCGCCGTCGTCCGCGACATTACGACGACGGTGACGGAAACGGGACAGATGTATGTCGTGATGCCGGTTCCGGTAAGCGTCAGGGCGGCGATCAAGCCAACCAATCAGCCTCCCAACTGGACTCTGAATGTCGACGCACCGGCCGCACCGGCGACGCAGACTGCAGCCGTCGCAACCCCGCGGCTGGCCGACGGACATCCGGATATGACAGGAAACTGGGGTGGCCCCCCTCTTCCAATTACGGGTAGCGGGAGCCGTCGATGTGGTCCGACGCAGGTGAAGGGCGCGGGAATCAACCCCGACGTCGGCTGCAGAGTCCCCATGGACAACTTCTGGGTGGATTACGAGTGGATCTCGCCCTCGCGGTTTGGGCCGAGCCGTCCCGTTTACAAACCCCAGTTTTGGGACAAAATCCAGGAATCGGATCAGTGGACCAACAAAGAGGATCCGGTCATGACCTGCCAGCCTCTGGGCATTCCGCGGCAGGGCACGCCGACGCGCATTATCCAGACTGCGACTGACATCATCTTCTTCTATAACGAGTATTCCGATTACGGCGGCGGAAACTACGAGTACCGGGACATCCCGACCGACGGCCGAGCGCGCCCCAACACGGTCGAAGCCTATTACTTCGGGCTTTCGATCGGTAAATGGGAGGGCGACACGCTGGTGATCGATTCCACCAATTTCGTCGATACGACGTGGTTCGGACGCGGTGGCCTGTTTCATTCCGCCGACATGCACATGGTTGAGAAGCTGACCCGGAAGGGCGACCAAATTCTTTACCAGATGACCATCGAGGACCCGGACGACCTCATCGAGCCATGGGTGATGCCGGACAAAATTCTGCGGGCGCGTCAGGGCGCGCCGGCAATACAGCATGAGCGCGCGTATTGCGAGGTGCAGGAGGAGGGGAACATCTCCACTCAGCTCCGGCACTAGCATCATCGACGAGACGTTCGCTTGAATTTGGCCGCGGCCTCGATCCTCGGGTCCGCGGCCATCGTTTGTCAGGTGGAATCTAAATAATGGATTGGACGCACGTTCACCTTCTTCTCAATCACTTCCCCACCGTCGGCATGATCGTCGGGCTGGGCTTGTTTGTTGGCGCTCTCATCGCGAAAAGCGACGATCTCAAGCGCGCCAGCCTCACCGTCTTTTTCTTCCTGGCCCTGCTTTCGATTCCGACGTTTGTCACCGGTACCGCCGCGGAACTGGCGCTTGAGAAGAATCCCGACATCCCCAAGGCCCTGGTGCAAGCCCACGAAACCGCAGCGTTCGAGGCGCTCTGGTTCATCCTGCTGACCGGCGCCATTTCCTGGGTGGGACTGTGGCAGTACCGCCGCCTCTCGCGAATCCCTCAGACAACATTAGCCGTGGTCCTGCTCACCGGTCTGGCGACGTTCGGCATGATGACTTGGGCGTCGAATCTCGGCGGCCAGATTCATCACGCCGAGGTTCGCAGCGGTCCAGTCCCGGTTCTAACTGATACAGGAAAGCAGCCGCTGGCTCGCGTCATCGGCGACGCGATGGTGAACGTCGCCTGGACCTGGGCCGCCAGTGAGACGATCCATTTCATCGGTCTCTCCATGCTGTTCGGCGTGGTGCTGCTGGTGGACCTGCGCATGTTGGGTTTCGTGAAGGGAATCCCGTATACGGTGCTGCACCGCCTCTTACCCTGGGGAATGCTGGGGTTCGGCGTAAACGTAGTGACCGGCATGCTGTTCTTTGTCGGCGCACCAACCAGTTTCTACGTCACCAACGGGCTCTTATTTTTACTGAGAAGC
>CAWISY010000150.1:0-9005 GCA_963838455.1 Bryobacterales bacterium | reverse complement strand
CGCCCAGGTTCAGCACGCTGGAATCGTAGCTCTGCGCCACGCCCACGCCTTCGAATATGAGAGCGGCGCTGCGCAGCCGGATACGCAAGGGCGCGGAATCCTCCACCCAGCGCGTGAACAGGAGGCGCGCATCCTCCGCAGATGTGACCATCGAAGAACAACCTCGCCTTAGGCATTGTAGTCCATCCGACGCTTGCGCTGGCGGTGTTAAACTGTACATGAAGTCTTTCGCGCCCGTAGCTCAGTCTGGATAGAGCGTTTGCCTCCGGAGCAAAAGGTCGTAAGTTCGAATCTTACCGGGCGTACCAAATCTTTCAAACACTTCCAGCCCCGTCGCTGTTTCATCGCCTACCCAAAACCTACCCAAATGAAAATCCGCGAGAGAAAGCGTTTGTCTGCCGAGGCGGCTGTGCTTGAGGAGTTGATCAGTGGATCGCTGCTTCCGACTCAGGCCCGGGACAGGCCCGTCGACCTGTGGAAGTTTTAAGAGGTCGGGCCAGTCCCGTCGATTGCGCACTGCGACAGGAGGTCGGGACAGAGTTCGCGGTCCATGCTCTCCACCGCCGTACGGACCTGTTCCGGGATTTCCTTCACATAGCGTCCGGTCATCTCCAGTTTCGAATGCCGCAACTGCGCCTGAATGTCGCGCGGGCTGCCGTGCTTCTGGAAATGCGTAGCGCAGGTCCGGCGCAGAGCCTGATAGGTCATATCGGCTATGCCGGCTTTTTTCGCGAGCGGCTTGAGATAGCGCTTGAGGTAGTTCCCGAGGCGGAATGTCGTGCCGGTTTCGCTTGGAAAAAGCAGGTTGGAAGCCGCCGCCGACGGCGCCGCTGTCGCGTGATACGGAGTCTTCTGGCGGCGGGCTTGAATCCACATCTCAAGCTCCTGCTGCAATCCGTCGCTAATTCCCACGCAGGCGCGGCTGCCGGTCGTCTTGGTGCCGCCGATGCGCCGCGCTCCACGCTCCACTTCCTTGACCGTTTCATCGATGCGCAGCTGGCCGGACGCCAGATCGTCTTCGCGCAATGCGAAGAGCTCGCCAGGGCGCAAGCCGCAATTGATGAAGATCCGGAGGACCAGGTGCTCGCGGCCGTGCGATTGCGAAAGCAGCGCGCGAACCTCTTCCGGGGAATAGAACCGCTCGCACGGAGGACGCAGAAGCCGTGAGGGCATCTCCAGCCTCCGCGCCGGGTTCTCGGCGATCAGACGTTCGTCGCGAGCGAACTCCAGCGCGGCGTTGACGTAGGTGCGGGCCTTCTTTACGGCTGAAACGCTGTCGCCCCGCGCGGCCATCGTGTTCAACAGGTCTTGAAGCGGACCGCGGGTGAGCTCGCGCACGGGCCGCGCCCCGATCAACGCGAGCACGCTCGGCCGCGCTTTCTTCGGACTGTCCCCAGCGAAAACGGACGAGACGGCCTTGCGCGTGGCGGCGCTCCAGGAGGCCGATTTCAACGCCGCATAGCGCTTCCAGACCTCGTTCACCGTTGGTTCCGGCGGCCAATCCCCGGAAATCTGGTCCGCAGCCCGCTTAATGAGCCCATCCAGCTTTTCCTGGGCCAGAGCCTTCGTCAGTTGAGACACAGGTCCCAGAATCCTCTCACGTTTGCGGAGCTTTTCCGAGCCATCGGCCTGCTTGACGTAAACATGCCAGCGGCCGCGCCACATCTTTCGGGTCTTGCCGACCTTCTTGAGGGAGCCGCGCTGGTAGCGTTGCCGGGACATGTGCCTTCCGATGCGGCGAAAATCGATCGCGGGCGACACTGAGTCTAGCACGCGGCGCGCCTCGTCATCTCGCGAATGAATTGCTCCAGGTCCTCCGGCCGGAAGCGCACGGCCTTCCCAAGACGCACCGACGGGATCACAGGCCGCTTGCGGTCTGCGTGATCGTACACCCAGGCGGTGGAGACGTTGAGAATGCGCGCGACTTCTTCAGCGCTCAGGAGCTTCTCCATGATCCACCTTCAGAGACTCCGCCGCCTTGCGGACCGTGAGTTCCGCGTAAGCCTGCGGGTTGTGCTTGTCGAAGCGCCGGTGAACGGCAATCGCGGTGACGACCAAATCCTCCGGGTCTCCGCGCGCCAGAGCGCGTCTCGCGAAGGCCCAGTCGCGTTCCGATTGCGACAGTCCGCCCGGCCGCGAGGGCCGGCGACCGGGATCGCCGTTCACCGTGCGCGGCGTGCGGTCGTCCGCCGGAAATTTCGGGAACCGATCCGGGCCGTAGACCTCCTTGGATAACGCCTGGAAGCCGACGAAATGTCTCCGGGGGTACTTGTAGTTGTAGAAGCCGGGGAGCCGCAGGACGCGGGAGCAGTCCGTCGCCGCCGGGTCGGCCCCCGTTTCCCGCGACAGGCCCCGCTGCAATTCCTCCGCCTGCTCCTTTCCGAAGCCTTCCACCTTCCAGACGACCTGCCATTTGCCGGGCGAACTGCTCAGTACGTAATTGGGCCGTGGGAGGTCCGGGCGCTTCAGAAGGCGCTCGACCGCCTCCGTGCCGTGATCGTCGAAATCGAGATACACATGCCGGATGGCTTCCACGTCGGTCTTGGTGCGGCCGTGCGCATCCTGGTGCAGGGCGTTCATGGAAATATAGACTTCGTTCTGTCCGGCGTTCTTGTGCCGGAGCCAGGCCAGGAAATCCGGCGCGGCGATCCGCTCGGCTGAGGCGAGACGTTGAAGCACCCCGCCGGTCCGCTTGTGGACCAGCACGACGGCCAGGCGGTCCGCCGGCCGGAAGTTCTCCCGGAGATAGCCGGCGGCGATGTCCTGCGACGCGCTATTCCCGCTCATAGACCGACTCCAGTTGATAGCGGTCGAGGGCCGCGTCGTAGCCGGTGACGGAGAGCACCTGCCGGACGAAGCGCCGACCCGGCCGGCGCTCAATATGCACCAGAAGTTCGAGCGCTTCGCCGATGTTGCTGCGCACGGCGCGGTACGGCAACTCGACGCCAGATTGGAGGACGCAAGTCGTAAAGCGCGCGAGCGCCTGGCCGGCGGAATTGGCGTGCAAGGTGGAGAGGCTCCCGGCGTGTCCCGTGTTGAGCGCCTGAAGCAGGTCGAAGGCTTCCCCGCCGCGCACTTCTCCCAGGAGGATTCGGTCGGGCCGCAGGCGAAGCGTAGTGCGCAGAAGATCCCGGATGGTCACGGCGGCCAAACCGGGCTGTTCCCGCCGCGCTTCGAGGCGCACGAGGTTCGGGTGCGCAATCTGGATTTCGGAGACGTCCTCGATAATAACGATGCGTTCGTTCTCCGGGATGAAGGAGGCGAGCGCGTTTAATAGCGTGGTCTTGCCGGTTCCGGTGCCGCCCGAGATGAGGATGTTCTTGCGCACTTCGACCGCCGCCCGCATGACTTTCAGCGCTTCAGGCGCGAGGCTTCCGACGCGCACGAGTTCCTCGGGCGTATAGCGCTGGCCGTGAAACTTGCGGATGGCGAGCACCGCGCCGCCGACCGCGCAGGGTGGCAGGACCGCGGCGACGCGCGAGCCGTCCGGCAGGCGGGCGTCGAGCAGCGGCTTTTCCTCATTGATGTCGTCGCCCAGCGCCCGGGCGATATTGCGCAGGGCCACCTGGAGCGAGCGGTCCGGAATCCGCACCCCCGGAACGTGGCGCATCTCGCCCTGCTCCTCGACAAAGATCCCGCCCGAGCCGTTGACCAGGATGTCAGAGATTCCCGGATCGCGGATGAGCGCTTCAATCGGGCGGAGGAACGGCAGGATGATGTCCCAGCTCATTAGATTTCTCCTTTGGCCAGCTGCTCGAAGTAGGTGCGGTTCTTGTCCAGGAAGTAGGGCTTCAGATAGCAGTAGCTGGCCGGATGCGGGTTCAAGCCGTCGTAGGCCAGCACGATGGCCTGGGCGTTCTTGAGCTCGGCGAAAATCTTCGGCTCAAAGACGAAATCGCGCTGGACGTTGTAGCCCTTGGTGGTTCCGACCGTCGCCTTGTGGGCGGCGGCCAGGCCCGTCAAGACACTGACGCCGGCATCCTGCCCGTGCTCCGAGAGGCTGTAGTTGAGCTTCAGTTGCTCCTCCTTGCCGCAGAGCTCGCTGGCGGTCCGGGCGCTGAAGTCGTCCGAGAGCGACAGAAAAATCTTAGTGCGGAACGTTTGAAGGAGCGTGCGCCAGGTTTCGCCGGGCAAGGCGGAGCGCAGGGAACTGATGCTCTGCGTGGCCACAATCGCAATGCATTTGGCCTGCCGCGAGAGGGCGAAGAACTTTTCGTCGCCGGTGGGATCGTTCTCGCCGGCCGTGGCGAAGGACTGGTACTCGTCGCAGAGAAAGATCGCCTCGCGCCAGTGGCGGTGAGGCTCACGCTCCATCCGGGGAATGCGGTTGATGACGGCGCGCTGGAAGTCGAGCTTCATGAGCGTACCGATGGTCCGCGCCAGGCCCGGGTTGGTTGAGACCGGAAAATTGAGCGCGCAGACTGCGCCCGTTTCGAGGAGTTCCGCGAACGGCGGCAACGGGCGGCCGTAACGGCCGTCTGCGTTGGCGACCGGGTCGTAGGTTTCCTTCGGCGGACAGAAGACGCGCTTGACCGCGGGGCTGTCATCAAAAAGCGAGAGGAACACCGAGATGCCCTCCACAATCGACGTGCGAAGGCGCGGCTCGATGCGCTTCCAGTCGTGATAAAACCAGCGCTTGACGGCCTCGAACTGCTCGCGCCGATCCGCGTCCGCAGCCGGAGCGGAATTCCCGGCGGCGCCGGGCGCGCCAGCCGACTCGGTCTGGGATTCATAAGGAACCTTGCGCGCTTCCAGAAAGCGGCGCAGTTCGTCGGTGGACGGAGCCTTCATGCGGCTGGCTTCGGGCTCACGTTCAAAGGGATACTGCTCAAGCTCCGCATCCGCCAGAAACGCGTCGATGCTGATCAGAAGAAATTCCGACTGGAACAGGCGCTCGCCTTCCTGGATTTTCTGCTCCAGATAATCCGGGTTGATTGCGCCCTGGTAGACGTCGAAGAGGGTGACGTAGTTGTAGAGAACCTTGTGAAGCAGGATCACGAACTTGACCAGGTTCGTGTAGGCCTGCTGCCAGAAGGGTTCCTTGCCCTTTCCAAAAAGGTTATTGAGCAGCGAGGCGATGCCGTAGGCCAGGGCGTAAGCGTCGAGGTCGTTATAGAGTGGGTTGTACCGGAAGTTGGAGTCGAGGCTCACTTCGAGATAATCCTGGCCGCGCCCGTAACGATCGAGGATGCCTTTGACCTTGTGGCAGAAGTCGCCTTTGACTTCGAGAAATAGGCCGCCCACCCGTTTGTCGCGATCGGCGGCGCTGTAGGCCAGGATCTGTTCGGCGAACGGGTACATGCAGCCGCTCGTCTTGCCGCTGCCGATGGCGCCCAGGATCATCAGGCCCGCGTAAAGTCCCCGGTCCGGAATGGCCAGCCAGTACGGCGCTTCCGCCGGCTCGGGTTTGCGCGGATGATGGACCTCGCCCAAAACTACGTAGAGCCGCTCGCGCCCGGCTGGGTTCGGATAGGGCGGAAGTTTGGCGAGCTCCCGCCGCGGGACCTGACGCATCACGAAAATGTAGACGAGTGACAGCAGGACCGAGAAGGCGATACAGGGCGTCGTAAAGAGCATCAGGAGGTAGGTGTACTTGAGGCCATTAAAGAGGTAGGGTTCGTGAAGCCACAGCAGCCGCAGGAAGGCGTTGCCTTCCGGAAAGGGAAAACGCCATGCTGCAAGCGTCCCGGCGGCCAGGCTCAAGGCCGCCGCCGCTGTGGTTCGATGCTCGACCAGGGTTCTCATCGCTTGTTCGGTTCCTCTGGCAAACTCGCCGGGCGCTGCGCGAGCCATGTCTCAAAGCCCTTGTCGCGTTTGAAGGCGATCTCCAAGGCCTGGCTGATGACGTAATCGCGGTCGCTTTCCAAGTAGGCGCAGTAGCGCTCCAGCGTCCGGACCAATCCAACTTCGAGCTTGGCTTCGACGCGCTCGCGGGTCAGATGGGTTTGCTTCGGGATGTAGGTGCTCATCGGTTCCTCCTAAACGCCCGGCCGTGTCGCCGGGCAACTCTCAACCGTGGGCGGGAACGACCCCCGAGGCGAGTGAAACGACCCCGAGCGGGTTTTGGGCGGCGCAGCGCGCCCAAAACCGGGGTCGTTCCCGCCCACGGTATGACCCCGCGCTCCGCCCGTTCCTCTCGCCGGGTCGTGAAAAATGAATTGCAGGACAGCGATCTCGAACTATTGAGTTCGAGATCGCCGCAGAAAAGAACGCCGAAGGGACTTCCGAGAAGTTCCGCCGCAGCGTTGGGCGCCCGCTTCGTTGTAGGAACGGCGTTTGTTCAGCCAAGGAAAGTCCCAAAAAGGTCATAGTTATGCTCCAGAAGAAACGTCGAAAAGGAGGCGCAAACAGGGCGCGGCGAGGCCTGCGGCCACAGGCGGAAGAGAGTGTCGCGATCGCCGCCGCTCTTCCAGCGCGCATAGAGATCCTCCCAGGCTGCGCCCGCGAATTCCCGGCGCTCATCACGGAGTTGAATCAGCTTGGCGCGATCAAAGGAGGCGGTTTCGCCACCCTCGTATCGCCGTCGCGTCGTGAAATACGCAAGGATGCGATCGAACGACGCCGTTGTCAGATCGGGGCCGGTCACGCGCTTCAGAAAGGTTTCGAATTGGCGCTGGGCCGCTTTAAAGTGGGTGTCCTCAGCCGCCACATAGATGAGGCAGAAGGCCGGCAGCGCCGTGAGCAAAGCACCGTATTGCTTGAGGTAGGATTCAAAGCGCGAGAGAGTCGCCGTCCCTTCGTCCACGTAGCAAAAAGAGATACCGGCGGGCACAGGGGAAGGTGCCTGGCCTGCCGGAAAAGTGAAGACGGGATACTTGTCCAGGAAATAGCGGGTGGTCGTTTTGCCCGCACCCGCCGCCCGGTAGAGCTTGGACGGGAGACAGGACGAATCAAGGCCCAGGGCACCGGTGAAGTAGTCGAGTTTCTCCTGTTCGGTGGCCAGGTGTCGCACGTTCGGATGAGCCAGGACAAAATCGAGGCCCATCAGTTTGTTCTTGATCGTGAGGACCTCGCGCGGACGGCGGTTTCGATTCTCGCCCTGCCCGATGGCCTCATAAAACGGCCTGGAGCAGAGGTGATAGAGCTGGGTTCCTTGCCGCCACGTTGAGGAGCGGAGGTGCCCGCTGGCGAGGGCTTTGTGCACGAACTGGGTGACGTTGCCGCCGTCTTTTCCGCCCACGAAGGAAGCGTACTGACGGCGGAGGAAGTAGCCTCCGTGTAGGGCGGCCCGGCACAGGAACGACGCTTCTTGCTCGCGGTAGCCGAAGCGGGCCAGGGCCCGGACGCGCGCGTCTTCGGTCATGGGAATCTGGCTCATATCGAGAGAATGCTTGCCGTGATCTCGCGCTCCTCCAGGACGCGGCTCAGGCGCGAGGCCGAGCCGTCGGCGGCATAAAACTTGAAGCCGGCTTCGGCCTTGGCTTCGAGCGCACCGCCGTGGTAGTGCCCGGTGGCTAGTTCTAAATCGACGTGCGCGAGATCGCCCGCGGGCGTTTCGTATTCGATACGGAGGTCCGGTAATGGAATCTTGCCTTCGATGACCTTGAGGCCGTTCTGTTGCGCGACCTCGGCCTGCCTCCGTGCGAAATCGAGCGGCGGCAGGGTCCTCGCTTTGGCGAGTGGAGCGTAGACCGTTTGTTTGAGCTCAAAGTCCAGAACGACGCGGCGGAGCCGTCCTCCAGCGCGCTCGATCTTCTCTTTCTCGGCCTGGTACATGCGGTAGATCGCCGCGTCGTGCCGGACTTCCGCCGGTTTCACAAAGCCCGCATACAGGGCCTGGCCGGAGCGTGATTCGCCGCTTTCCAGCAGCTTTTTCCCCTGTTTCGTCAGCGCCGCCAGAGCCAGTTTCTGGCTCCGGGGTCCGGACCAAAAAGTGCGCGTTTGAATGAGACCTTGCGCGCGAAGCGAACCCAGGTCCTGGCGCAACCGGGCGGCGTCGCCCCGGTAGAGATGCTGCGCGAGATCGGCCAGCCCCACGGCGCGGAATCGCCCGATATCGTTCAGAAGAATGCGTTCCGCCGGGCTCGTCCGGTAGACGTAGCCCCGAAGGCGAACGAGATCATGGTCGCGGGAAGCCGGCGGCTCATCGGCGCGGTGGCGCGGCGCGCGCGCGTTGCCAATTCGACTTCCTGCCTGTTCGGGGGTTCAATATCGCGGCTCATGGTTTACTCATTCAAGCGGCGCGAGAGGTCTTCGGGCATGTTCGCGCCGGTGTGCAATTGCTTTTCGAGATGGGCGAGCTTTCGACCGGTGTCCTTCAGGAAAAAGGTGCGTCCCAGCAGGTAGGCCGCCGCAAAGAGATTCACAAAGAGCGCCGCGGCGAAGAGGGCGATGGGCGTCGCGTAATTATCGAGGATGAGGTCCCGGTAAGGGATCAGGAACCGGCACTCGCCCAGAAGATAGAACGCGAAGGCGAGCAGCAGAAGGGTGGCCACAAAGAACGCATTTCCAATCATGTTGCTCCTATTGAAAGGCCTGGTCCTCGCGGAAATAAGTGATGGTCAGGCCCAGAGGATTCACCGGGACCATCGCGTTGGGGACCTTGTCGCGCACCACAAAAACGACGTGCGCGACGTATTTTTCGCGCCGGGTTTCCGTGTGTTCGGCCCCGAGATAGACCTTTTCGAAATCGACCGTCGCCTTATACGGAGGGGTCCGCAGATCTTCAATGGCGACGTTGGTGACGCGCACGTCGATCTCCTCGGAGGGGTCGGTCAGAAACTGTTCAATGGCTTTGGTCTTGCGGTTGGCCTCGATCAGGGCGGCCGCGAGCTTGCCGTCCAGGAAGTAGAGCGAACGGGCGTAATTCTCCTGGACGGTCGCGCGCATGCGGCTGTAGTGGGCCTCGACGAACTGGATCAGGAAGTATTTGATCTCGGCTTCCTGCGGACGGTATTCAAAGTCCGCGTAGCTGAGCGCCTCCGCCCGCCCGACTTCATTGATGCGGATGATCAGCGGCTTGACGCGCAGGGCCGAATCGTAGGCTTTGGCGACCAGGAGCACCA
>CAWISY010000149.1:0-7975 GCA_963838455.1 Bryobacterales bacterium | reverse complement strand
CGAAGTGTTCCGTGAAGCGGCAGCCGTGGCGCCGCAGAACACGCTCAGAGAATTTCTGGGTCACCCCGAAAGCCCGGTTCACGACGCGTTTCCGCCAGTCGATCCCGCCGGGCTGGAGCGGAAAATCGAAAGGCCGGCGAACCCAGAGAATCTTGAACTCCTCCGACAGCCGGGCTACCGCATCCAGCACCGGAGGCAGCAAGTGGGTGTGCTTGTGTGTGTCCAGGTGCGTGGGCTTGAGCCCCACATCGACGATCCGCCGCACCTGCGCGGCCAGCGACGGGTAGATGGGAATGCGCCGCAGCGCGACTGCCTGGATCAGTTGCGCCACGGTGTCGGGGAACCCGGGTTCGCCGACCAGCACCAGGTGGCAGCCGATATCAAGCGACGGATGCTCCTTCGCCAGCCGGACCGCGTCTTCGAACGCCGCGCCGGTGGCCATGAGCGTAGTGGAGGTGAGGATGCCCTGGAGGTGCGCCTCCACGATCCCCTGATTCACATCGCGCGTGAATCCGAAGTCGTCGGCATTGACGGCGAGTGAGCGCACACTCTCTAGAAGATGGTCATCCGGATGCGCAGGAATTTCTTGGGATTCGCGCGAAAATCCTTGAGCAGCCCTTCGGTCTCGCGCGTGGTGCTGTCCAGATCGTCAAACAGCGATGGGTCGTTGAGCAGCTTCGCAACCGTGCCATTACCGTTGTCCATCTTATCGAGCAGAGCATCCACCTTGTCCAGAGTGGTCTTGATCTGATCGCCGAATTCATCCGTGCTCAGCAGCTTGCCCGCGGTGCCCTTGCCGGCCTGGATTCCCGCCAGCAGCGTGTGCACGTCGCCCAGAATCTGGCGGAAGTCGTCGTACATCGCCGGATTCTGCGCCAGTTGCCCCAGAGTCCCCTGCCCGTTGTTGATTCCGTCCACGATCTTCTGTGCGCCATCCACGGTCTTGTCGAGGCTCTCTACGCCTGCGTTGATTCGATCCAGCAACTCTCCTTTGTCATGCAGCAGCTTGCCGAAAGAGTTGTCGCTGGAGTCGATGGTGGTGTGCAGATCCACGGCCAGATCTTTCAGTTGCTTGGTGATGTCGACGGCATTGTTGTAGAGAGTCTCGTCGACGAACAACTTTCCGATGCTGCCTTTGCCCACCTGAACCTGGGTGATGATGTCATCGATTTTCGTGACCGCATCCTGCAGGGCCGCCAGCGCCGTTGAACTTTGCCGGTACAGGTCGGAGATCTGCGCCGTCTCCGTGCTGGACAGCACCGCGCCGGATTTGACGCTGTCCTTGCTCATGCCGCGGATGATGTTCAAGGTGTACGAGCCGAGCAGGCTTGCCGAGGCCATTTCCGTGCGTGAATCGACGGGGATGGAGCTGAGGTAACTGGCGCCGACCTGCATCGTGATCTTCACCGCCCGCGCCGGGTCGTTCGACAGCGTGTTCTCCACCTTGGTGATCTTGCCGCCGATATCCACGCCGCTCAAGGTAACCGGCGCCCCCTGCACCAGCCCGCGCGCGTCCCTCAGGTAGGTGAAAAGCTCGGCTTTGGATTGGAACAATCCCTGCGAGCCGGCCATCAGGAAGACCAGGACGAAGACGATGGCCAGAGCCGCCAGCGCCATGAGTCCGACCTTAAGTTTTGCCCACGAGACTTTGGTTTTATCCGCCATTAGTTTTCAGCAGTCGTGCCTTGCTTCCCTCATCGTTCCTCAGGAGCTGCCGTGACGCAGAAACTTGCGTATGTAAGGGTCCTCGGCCGCCTGCAAATCCGCCTCGGTGCCTTCAAACAGCAGTTGCCCGCTTTTCATGACGCAGAATTTCACGGTCGCGGTTTCGCTGTGGCCGCGCGTGGCTCGCTCGATCTTCCCACTGCTGGGATTGTAGCGAAAGTTGGCCATAAGATGCCCATCCAGATACCGGTGCGTCACCATGACCGTGGCCGTGTTGCGCAATTCGCGCTCCTTGAGCAGCAACGCGATGATGGTGTTGGCGGTGATGGGATCCAGGCCCGCGGTGGGCGAATCGTACAGCAGCAGCGCCGGCGCCGTCACCACCGCGCGCGCGATGCCCACGCGCCGCCGCATGCCGCCGGAGAGTTCGCTGGGGAATTTCTCCAGCGTCTGGCCCAGCTCGACGAAGTTCAGCGCCTCCTGGACCCTTTCCTCCACCGATTTGGCGGACGCGCCATCGCCCTGTACCTGCGCCAGCAGGACGCGCTGGTTGAGCAGCGGATACGCCACATTCTCCGCGATCGTCAGGGAGTCGAACAAGCCGCCCTCCTGGAACAAGATCCCTACCCGCGCGCGCACGTCGAACAGCTCCTGCTCCTTTAGCGTGCCAATGTCCTGCCCGAACAGAAACACGCGCCCGGAGTCCGGTTTCAGCAGGCCGAGGGCGACCTTGAGCAGCGTGGTCTTGCCGGCGCCGGCTTCTCCGAACATCACCCGCGTCTCTCCGGCGTGGATTTCAAACGTAACGTGATCCAGTCCGGGCGTGTCGCCGAAGTACAGGCTCACGTTCTCCAGCCGTACGGGCGCTACGGCGTCGCTCATATCCAGCGAGGGCTCATGTGAAGTAGAGGAAAATGCGTCCGATCAGCGCCGTGAACACGAAGATCCAGATATCGGCCACCACGACCGCGGTGGTGGTGGACCGGCCCACGCCCTGCGTTCCGCCGGTGGTGCGCAGGCCGTAGAAGCAGCCCACCATGGCGATAATGATGGCGAACACGAACGGCTTGAGCAACCCCTGCGCCAGATCGTTGTACTCCAGAATCTGCCAGGATGAGCTCCAGTATTGCCCCGCGGGAATGCTCAGAAAATAGTGCGCGATGAGTCCGCCCCCGATCAGCCCGATGAAATCGGCAATCACCGTCAGCAGCGGCAGCACGAAGGCCGTGGCGATCAATCGCGGCGTCACCAATTTCTGCAGCGGGTCCGTGCCCAGCGCGCGCATGGCGTCGATCTGCTCGGTCACCTTCATGGAGCCCAGCTCGCTGGCGATACCGCTCGAATTACGCCCGGCCACCAGCAGCGCTGTCAGCAGCGGACCCAGTTCGCGCACCAGCGAAACGGAAACGATCTTGCCGACCTCGCTCTCCGCCCCGTAGGTCTGGAGCGCGCGCGCCATCTGCATCGCCAGAATCACGCCGCTGACAAAGCCGATCATCATCACGATCGGCAGGGAGCCCACGCCAATGGCGTCCATCTGGAAGAACACGTCGTCGGCGTAGTGAGGGCTGCGGAAGATGTTGCGGACCGCGCTGGAGCACAGAAAAATGAAATCCTGAAACTCCGCGATGGGAGCTTTTAAGAAGTCCAGCAATCAGAGTCTCCCCGCCGCGGCCATCCCCGCACCCAGATGAGTCATGTTTGCAATTATGACGGATTGCGTAGTGTCGAACGGGGATACCCCGCCGGGCGCGCGCCTATACGGCTGCCCCGGTTTGAATCGGGAATCCGAAGCGGTGCAGCGTGGCCTCCACGTCTTTCTTCATCATCCGCGACGCGTCATAATCCACGGTCAGCTTGTCGAGCGCGGGCGCCACTTGCACGCGCACGATTCCGTAAGTGGCGTGCACATTGGCGATGTTTTCCAGATCCTCGCCCGACAGAGGCTTCTGCAAGTCGTAATGAAGAGTCACTTTGGTCATTTAGTTTTCAGGGTAGCAACTTCGACCCTCCACTTGATCTGCCGCAGCATCCCCAGCCAAACCACCGCATCGTGCTGGTCGAGCGCCATCCTCCGCACCAGCCTCCGCAGCTTCAGCCGCGTCGAGCCTCCGGTTCCGGCATGCACGTAGCCGGAAGCGGCGAGCACTTCTTCGAGCAGCAGCGTCACCCGCTCCAGATCTTCCGCGCCCGCCGGGGGCTTCGCCGGCGGCTGGGCCAGCGTCTGCGAGGCTTTCCCCGGAGCTTTCCCGGGAGTCTGGCGGATAATCTCGTACAGGCACACCGCAACCGCCTGCCCTAAGTTCATCGAGCCATGTTCCTCGCGCGTGGGAATGCGCAGCAGCCAGTGGCAGTGGCTCAAATCGTCGTTGGACAGGCCAAATTTTTCCGATCCAAACAGCAGCGCCACGGGCGCCGAGGCCAGCTTCTTGGAGATCAGCTTGCCGCCCTGCTCCAGGCGCCGCAACGGATGCTCCAGCGCTCTGGGCCCGCGCGAAGTGGTTCCCACTACCAAGGCACAGTCGGAGACCGCCTCCGCTAAGCTCGGAAATTCGCGAGCCGCGCGCAGAACATGTAGGGATTTTACGGCCGACTTGGCCTCCCGGAACGCCACGTGGTAGGGATTCACCAGGCGCATTTCGGAGAAGCCGAAATTACTCATGGCGCGCGCCGCTGCGCCGATGTTCAAGGGATTGCGCGGCTCGACCAGTACCACGCGCAGGGCCGGAGGTTTCACCGGGCCGGGCTGCTGCGGTGCACTGCGTCCAGCACGCCGTTAATAAAGGCCACCGATTCGTCTCCGGAGAACTGCCGCGCCAACTCCAGGGCTTCGTCGATCACGATCGGCGCCGGCGTGCCCACATCGGTCATCTCGTAGACCGCCAGGCGCAGGATGTTGCGGTCGACCGCGGGCATCCGCTCCAGGCGCCAGTTCTCCGATTTCTCGCGGATGCGCCGGTCGATCTCCGGAGCCTGCGCGGAGGCGCCGCGCACCAGCGTTTCCATAAACTCGTCAGATTCCTGAGCGTTCACCGGTTCTTCTTCGTTGGCCGGCTCTTCTTCGTTGCCTAACGTCGCGTAGTAAGACGAGATGGCTTCGTTGATCGATTGCTTGCGCTGGTCCCACAGAAACAGCACTTGCAAAGCTCGCTGGCGGGAGCGGTGGCGGGCGGGCATGCTACCTGATCTTCCTCTTGGCCTTCGCGAACCGGCCTTTGGACTTGCCGAAGCAAGCCATCTCTACTGCCGTCATGGCCGCGTCATAGCCCCGATTGCCGAGCGCCCCTCCGGCTCGAGCCTCGGCCTCCGCCAAAGTGTTGGTGGTCAGCACACCGAAGGCGACCGGCGTTCCGGTGTCGAGCGTGACGCGCTGCAATCCCTGCGCGGCCGCTCCGGCGACAAAATCGAAGTGCGGGGTCTCGCCCCGAATCACCGCACCCAGGGCGATGATCGCGTCGAACCCCTTCGCCAAGCGCTGCGCGGCGAAGGGTAGCTCGAAGGCGCCGGGGACGTAGAACACGCGATAACTCTTGGCCTTGGCGTTCGACAAGGCTTCCATCGCCCCGGCCAGCAACTTCTCCGTGATGCCGGAATTAAAGCGCGCTACCACGATTGCAAACGAGAGTCCGCTGGCGCTGGCGGTCAATTGTGGGGAATCCTTGGACATCGTGTGATAATCGAGATACCGGCTTCGGCTTCATCATACCGCGCTTTCCATGGATCCCCAGAGAATCCGAAATTTCAGTATCATCGCTCACATCGATCACGGCAAATCGACGCTTGCCGACCGCTTGCTCGAAGTCACCGGCGCGCTCTCCCAGCGCGAGATGCAGGCGCAGGTGCTCGATTCCATGGACTTGGAGCGGGAGCGCGGCATCACCATCAAGGCTCACGCCGTGCGCCTGAACTACCGCGCCAAAGACGGCCTCGACTATCAGCTCAACCTGATCGACACGCCCGGCCACGTCGATTTCAGCTACGAGGTTTCGCGCAGCCTGCAAGCCTGCGAAGGGGCCCTCCTGGTCGTAGATGCTTCGCAGGGAGTAGAGGCCCAGACGCTGGCCAACACTTATCTGGCGCTGCACCACAATCTCGAAATCATCCCGGTCATCAACAAAATCGACTTGCCCTCGGCCGAGCCGGACCGCATTCGCGAGCAGATCGAGCACCTGATCGGCCTCGACGCCAGCAACGCCTTGCTGGTGAGCGCCAAGCAGGGTATCGGGATCGATGAGACGCTGGAGGCCATTGTGCATCGCGTGCCTGCTCCCAAGGGTTCGCCGGACGCGCCGCTGCGCGCGCTCATTTTCGATTCATGGTTCGATCCCTACCGCGGCGTCATCATCCTGGCTCGTGTGGTGGAAGGCCGGCTGCGCAAGGGGCAAAAGATTCTACTCTCGTCGAATGAGAGCGTGCATGAAGTGGAGGGCCTCGGCTACCAATCGCCCAAGCCCATCCCTTGCGATGAGCTCGCGGCCGGCGAAGTCGGTTTCCTGTTCGCCAACATCAAGACCGTCTCCGATGCGCAGATCGGCGACACCATCATGGATCAGGCCAACCCCGCGGCGGAGCCTCTGCCGGGTTTCGAGCCGCTCAAAGCCATGGTCTTCGCCGGCCTGTATCCGGTGGAGTCGCATGAGCACGGGCTGCTGCGCGACGCGCTCGAAAAACTGCGCCTCAATGACAGCGCCTTCAATTACGAGCCGGAGAATTCGCTCGCCCTGGGCTTCGGATTCCGCTGCGGCTTCCTGGGCCTGTTGCACCTGGAGATCGTGCAGGAGCGGCTGGAGCGCGAATTCAAGATCGATCTGATCACCACCGCGCCCGGCGTCCGCTACAAAATCACCAAGCTGGACAACAGCGTGATCGAGGTCGACAACCCCGCCAAGTTTCCCAATCCGGCCGAGATCAAGCAGATCGAGGAGCCGATCATCGACGCCACGGTGATCACGCGCGAAGAATCGCTGGGCGAGATCCTGAAGCTGCTCGAAGAGAAGCGCGGCGCCCAGAAAAAGTTCGAATACATCGGCACCGGACGCGTGCTGCTGGAATACGAGCTGCCGCTGAACGAGATCGTTCTGGATTTCTACGACCGCTTGAAATCGGCCTCGCGGGGATATGCTTCGCTCGATTACCATCTTTCCGGCTATCGCGTCTCGAAGATGGTCAAGCTGGACGTGCTGGTGGCCGGTGAGCCGGTGGACGCCCTGTCCATGATCGTCCACCACGATTTGGCTCAGGAGCGCGGCAGAATGTTGATCGAGCGGCTGCGCAAGCTGATCCCGCGGCAGATGTTCGAGGTCGCTCTGCAGGCCGCGATCGGCAGCAAGATCATCGCGCGCGAAACCATTTCGGCCATGCGCAAGAACGTGCTCGCCAAGTGTTATGGCGGCGATATCTCGCGCAAGCGCAAGCTGCTGGAGAAGCAGAAGGAAGGCAAGCGCCGCATGAAGCGCGTGGGACGCGTGGAAATCCCCCAGGAGGCGTTCCTGGCAGTGCTGAATTTGGGCGGCTCGGGGGACGACGAGTAGACGCTGCCATGCGCGCAGCGCTCTTGAAAGCTCTGGTGCTGGTAGGAGCCGCTTGCGTCGCCATCACCGAGATTCTTTCGCTGTTCCACGCCTTCACGCGTGCTGGTGTAATTGTGGGATGGATCGTCGCGTTAGGCATCGCGGCGTTTCTATGGCGGCCTAAATTCTCCAGGCCGAAGCCGGATGCGACGGACGCCATTCTCCTTGCCGCGATCGGCGGGGTCCTGCTCCTCACTGCGTATACCGCGCTGATCTATCCTCCCAACAGCGCCGACGCCATGGCCTACCATCTGCCGCGCGTCGTGTACTGGATCCAGAATCGCAGCGTGGCCTTCTTCCCCACTCCCTACCTCAATCAGATCATGCTCCAGCCGTTCGCCGAATATGCGATGGCGCATACGGTTCTGTTATCTGGCGGCGATCACTTGGTCAACCTGGTGCAGTGGACCGGTTTCGCCGGGAGCATTGTCGCGGTATCGCTGATCGCGCAGGCGATGGGGCTGAATCAACGCGGCCAGATCCTGGCGGCGCTGGCCTGCGCTACGCTTCCCAACGCCATTCTGCAGGCCTCCGGCGCGAAAAACGATTGCGTGGAAGCGCTGTGGCTGGCCGCGATGCTGTACTTCGCTTTGCGGCGCGAGCTCCTCTTTCTGGCTTTCGCCTTCGGTCTGGCGCTGGGGACCAAGGCGACGGCGTATCTGTTCGCCCCGCCCCTGCTGCTGGCCGCCGGGTCGATCACAGAGACGATCACGAAACGGGATTGGCGCCAACTGCGAACG
>CAWISY010000148.1:0-45248 GCA_963838455.1 Bryobacterales bacterium | reverse complement strand
ACCAAATCGCCCGGTCCGACGATTGAAGCTCGCCGGGGGAAGGGAATCTTGGTCGAATGGGCCAACCAGCTTCCCTCCAAGCACTTTTTGCCCATCGACCACCGCCTGCACGGCGCCGAAGCCGATAAGCCCGAAGTCCGCACGGTCGTCCACGTTCACGGCGCGAAGGTCCCGCCCGAAGGCGACGGCTGGCCCGAATATTGGTACGTTCCCGGAAAATCCGCGACCTATTTTTATCCGAATGAGCAAGATCCGGCCATGCTGTGGTATCACGATCATGCCATGGGCATCAACCGGTTGAATATTTATGCGGGCCTGGCCGGCGCGTATATCGTTCGGGATGACAAAGAAGATGCGTTGAATTTGCCGCAGGGAAAGTTCGAAATCCCGCTCATTTTCTGCGACCGCTTCCTGCTGCGCGACGGGAGTCTCAGTTATCCGGCGTCGGGAAGGCCGGGTGAGCCGTGGGTTCCGGAAGTCTTCGGCAATGTGATGACGGTGAACGGCAGGGTGACGCCGTATCTGGAAGCCGAGCCGCGCAAGTACCGCTTCCGGATGCTGAACGCTTCCAATGCGCGGTTCTATCACCTGTCGCTTTCCAGCGGCCAGAGCTTCCAGCAGATCGGTACCGATCAGGGCCTGCTTCCGGCTCCTCTGGCGGTGCACGATTTCGTGATCGCCCCGGGCGAGCGCATGGACGTGGTGGTCGACTTCAAAGACCATGCGGGAGAGCAGATCGTCTTGCGCAACGACTCGTTCCCGATGATGCAGTTCGTCGTACAGAAAGACGCCGGTAACGGGAAGGTCGCCGACCCGAGCTCGTTGCCCGCCACGTTGCGGCCGGTTCCGAAGATGCTCGAGTCCGACGCGGTCCAGACCCGCGTGATCACCATCGACGAATACATGACGCACGGGCCCGATACGGAGTCCATGATGATGTTGCTCAACCGGGCGCATTGGGACATGCCCATTACCGAGAAGCCGAAGCTCAACTCCACCGAAATCTGGACCGTGATCAACCCCACCGACGATTCGCATCCCATCCATCTGCATCTGGTGCGGTTCCAGATTCTGGATCGCAGGCCGTTCGACGATTTGGCTTACAAGACCAGGGGCCAAATCCGGTTCATCGGCCCGCCGGAGCCGCCGGAAGCCTACGAGGCGGGATGGAAGGATACGGTACGGGCCCACTCCCTGATGGTGACGCGCTTCATCGTCCGCTTCGAAGGATATGCCGGCAAGTATGTCTACCACTGCCACATCCTGGAGCACGAGGACAACGAAATGATGCGGCCCTATGAAGTTGTGGCGTAAGCGTAGGCCGCTTCTCCCTCCTGTCAGCCGGGTGGTATGGACACAGCGTCACAAAAGCGGCTAAAATGCGGCAGGTGGAAACGCCTCTGACATTCTATGAGTTTTTCGCTGGTGGCGGAATGGCTCGCATTGGCCTTGGTCCATCATGGCGATGTACATTTGCGAACGAGTGGTGCGAGAAGAAGGCTGCATCGTACCGTGGCTATTTCGGTGGCGACGAACTCAAAGTCGAGGACGTGGCTAACCTAGGCGTACACGACTTACCCGGAGTCCCGACCCTCGCTTGGGCGTCGTTCCCTTGCCAAGATTTGTCCCTCGCGGGATCAGGCGCAGGTTTGAAAGGGGAACGCAGCGGAACCTTCAGGTCCTTTTGGAAGCTGATGAGCGAGATGAGTTCGCTCAACCGCGCCCCAAGGATAGTCGTCCTCGAAAACGTCATCGGTGCCCTGAGTTCACATGGAGGGAGTGATTTCGCGACGCTAATTGATGCCCTGGCGCAGGCCGGGTACCGAGCCGGCGCATTGGTGGTGGACGCGGTCCGCTTCCTCCCCCAGTCCCGTCCGAGGCTCTTCATAGTCGGAGCGCACGCTACAGCCGCCATCTCCTCCCGTTTATTTTCCGCTGGGCCGGATGGCCGTTGGCACACGCCGTCCGTGCGGGATGCGTACGCCCGGCTCTCGGACGAACTCCGAAGCAACTGGCTCTGGTGGACGCTCCCGGTGCCGAGTGTGCGAATTCCTCCGCTGAGCGAGGTAATAGAAGATGAACCGACCGGCGTCGAGTGGCACACGCCGGAACGAACCTTACACTTAATATCGCTCATGTCGCCATTGCACGCTCAAAAGCTCGAGAAGGCCAAGCGCATTCGCAAGCGGATTGTTGGGACGATCTACAAGCGGATGAGACCGGACGAGAACGGCGAGAGGGTGCAGCGGGCGGAAGTACGCTTCGATCAAATATCCGGCTGCCTGCGAACGCCTGTCGGCGGATCCAGTCGGCAAGTAATCATCGTGGTTGAAGGAAATCGAATTCGCTCGCGGCTCCTGTCCCCCAGAGAAGCCGCCAGGCTGATGGGTGTGCCGGAGGAATACACGCTCCCGTCGAACTACAATGAGGCATATCACCTTTTCGGGGATGGCGTCGCGGTCCCGGTTGTAAGTTGGTTGAGCAAACATCTGTTGATCCCTATCGCGACTGCGAGTCAGGTTATGATAGCGGCTTAGTGCCGCCCCCAAGCAACAACAAGCCACCAGGCAAAAGCAGCGCCCAAGGCGCTCCACAGGATGTTGAGGCCATTCGGAGGCATATCCGCGCATTTCTGGATACGCCCGCTTCCAACGGTAAAAAAATCGGCGCCGCCACCTGGGGGGTGTACGCATTCTACGACTACGACGGCGAGCCGATATACGTCGGGCGGACCTACGAAAGTTTACAGGAACGAATCAGCCGACACCTGACAAATCAACGCTCCGATGCTGTCGCGATGAACGTATTGGACCCGTTTGAGGTCGCCGACATCGAAGTCTGGCCGCTGTGGGAAATGGAAAGCATAGACGGCAAACACAGTGGATTTAAGGACGCAAAGAAAAAGCTCGATGCCGCCGAGTATACGGTCTTCCAGCTTGTGTTGAGCCAGTCCGGCTTCAACGCTGTACTGAACGAAGCAGATATCGCCCCGACCGACATCATCAAACTTCCACCGTCCTTCAGAGGACGGATTATCCCCGGTGACTTGTTTGAGCAACGCAAACACCCGGATGTTAGAATCGCTCGACGCGCCACCACGATTGCAGCGCTCGCACGCGTGATTAGCGAACGGGACCTTAAGAAGAAGGGACTTCGGCGGACGCTCGTGACCCAGGCCCGCCGCCTGGAGCGGCTCGCGCGTGAGAGGCTCGATGAGGTTGGGGGCAACGTTCCCGTTATGGGACCCGAACAAGAGGAATGACATGGATTCCGTCTCGCCTGAGACTCGATCAAGAGTGATGGCACAGGTAAAGTCAAAACGGAACCGTTCGACAGAGAGGCGGGTTCGGGCATTGCTCATTCGGAACGGCTTTCGTGGCTGGCAGCTAAACCCTAACGACTTGCCGGGAGCGCCAGACTTCGTTTTTCGTGCCAAACGACTCGTGATCTTTACAGATGGTTGTTTCTGGCATGGCTGCCCTCGCTGCAAGAAAGTGCCCACCTCGAACCGGGACTACTGGGATCAGAAGATCGCGCGCAACCGCGAACGGGACCGAGACAACACGGCACGGCTCCGCCATCACGGTTGGACGGTGTTGCGCTTTTGGGAACATGAACTCCGCTCGCTCAAGAGGGTTGAGCAGCGAATTCAAAAGGCCATCAGCACCAGCGATCCCCTACCGAGGCGACAGTTCCCCTAAAATCTCCCGCCAGGATTGAATGGCCGCGCCGCGGATTTCGGATTTGATTCCCGCCGCTACTTCAGTCCCATCCGGATCAGTTCATTCCGAAGCGAATCAGGACGTTCAGCGTGAAGGCGAACAGGCCCGCGCCCAAAAGCACCGTCACCGGCAGCGTCAGCACCCACGCCAGCAGCAGGTTCCTGAGCGTCTCCATCTGCAATCCCGAATGATTGGCCGCCATGGTTCCCGCCACGCCCGACGAAAGTACGTGAGTGGTGCTCACCGGCAGGCCGAAGTGATCGGCGGCCAGAATAGTTCCGGCCGCGACAATCTCCGCCGACGCACCTTGCGCGTAGGTCAGGTGAGACTTACCGATTTTTTCTCCGACAGTGACCACGATTCTCTTCCATCCGATCATGGTCCCCAGGCCCAGCGCGATGGCCACGGCAAACTTCACCCACACCGGAATGAACTTGGTGACCTTGTCCATTCTGCCAGCCAGCGTCACGGCGGATTTCTGCAGCGCCGGATCGGTAAACTTCTTGTTCTTGTTCAGCTTCTTCATGGCCTCGGAAGTGAGGTACAGATCGCTGCGCAGCAAGCGCCGTTGATCCGGCGTGAGGTCCTGCAGGGTCTGCTTGCCGGTAATCAGTTCGCTGATTTCGCGGCACTTGGTTCCAATCGCGGCATACGTTCGCGGCGTGTCTTTGCCAGTGGTTTTTAGATAGTCGGACAACTCTTCGCCGGCTACCTGGAAACCTGCCATAGCCACGCCGGGCGCGAGCTGATCCATCTGGCCCGAAATCGTGTCGGTGGTGGCGGCAAGTTCTTTGACCGGGGTTTGGCCTGTGGTCAAATCCACAGCGAAGGTGGTTGGCAGGATGCCCACCAGGATCAGCATGATCAAGCCCATGCCCTTCTGACCGTCGTTCGATCCGTGCCCGAAGCTGACGCCCGTGCAGGTCAGGATCAACAGTCCGCGAATCCACAGCGGCGGCGTCTTGTCCTTCTCCGGGGCTTCATACAGGTGTTTGCTGCGAACCAGGACTTTTAAGATCACCAGGAGGAGCGCGGCGCATCCGAACCCGACGATCGGCGAGACCAGCAGCGACATGCCAACATCGCTCGCCTTGGCCCAATTTACGCCCTCTCCAAACACATGACCCGGGGAGAGCAGGGAATTCGCCAAACCCACGCCCATGATCGCGCCGATCAGCGAATGCGAGCTCGATGCGGGCAATCCCAGATACCAAGTGCCGAGGTTCCAGATGATCGCCGAAATCAACAGCGCGAACACCATGGCGAATCCGGCTCCGGAGCCGACGTTCAGCACCAGTTCCACCGGCAGCAGCGCCAGCACGCCAAACGCAACCGCTCCAGTTGAAGTCAGCACGCCAATCAAGTTCCAGCAGCCGGACCATACCACGGCGACCATCGGCTTGAGCGAATGTGTATAGATGACCGTGGCGACCGCGTTGGCGGTGTCGTGAAATCCATTCACAAACTCAAAGCTCAAAGCCAGGCCCAGCGCGAGCAGCAGAAAGAAGGCGCTGCCCATCGTCACGGTTTCGCCAAATAGGTTCATCTATCGTCTATCCTCCAGTGGGGACTGGGGAAGAGGTTACCGGACCCACGTTTCAGGAGGATTACAGCCGAGTGAATTATCGAGGCAACCGGCGGGGCGTCATTCGCGAGGTCGCTACCATCAGCACTGCCAGTAATGCTAGAAACAGCGCGAGCATGGGGATCATGGCGGCGGTGCGCAAGTACAGGTTGGGAATACTGGTCCAAGCCAGGAGCGTGTAAGCTCCCCAGGCGCCGAAGAGCACGGATCCTAGGAAGATCCGCAAGAATGTCTGCAAGGCGAAGATGACCGCGTCAGTCACGCGCAGCCGCGGCTGGAACTTGAAGGGAAGGGCAAACCTTTCATAGGCGGAGTGGTCTGCCGCCTCGGCGGCGGGATCCGCTAGAAATTCGCTGATCCGGGTTCTAAGCAATCGCCAGTTCATGACACCCTGTTTCTTATTATCGCCTGATATTATTGTCCCGATAGATTTGCACCCAAAAGACAGGAACCAAAAAAGAAGGAGCAACCCGAATGCCAATCTCGCGTGTTCTACTGCGCTCGCTCCCGGCTTTCCTGGCCGGGGTCGCCGTCACTTTGATGCTTTCGCCCCGAGCTTCGGTCCTGGCCGGAACTCTGGATCCGAAGGCGCTGACCTATAAACTGCCGGACCAGATCCAATGGAAGGGAAATGCCAGCGGCTCGCAGGAAGCGGTCCTGGTGGGCGATCCGTCCAAGACGGGACTTTACGTCATCTTGGTCAAATGGCTTCCCCACCGCATGAGCCATCCCCACTATCACCCCAACGACCGCTTCGCCATGGTGATCAAAGGACCCTGGTATGTGGGCACAGGACCGAAGTTCGATCCCGACGGAACCACGCCCGTGCCGGCCGGAACCTTCGCCACCCATTACGGCAAGCAGATCCATTACGACGGAGCCAAGGACCAGGAAGTGATTCTGGAGATCGTAGGCCAGGGGCCGGAGACGGCCGTAGCAGCCGAACAAAAATAAACACGCCGCCGCCGCTGATCTGTGACTAGACAGAGCCGCGACCGGAGGAAGCGGTTTCGTGCGACGAATGACCGAACCTCCGCTCGGCCCCGCGGGCACCCCCGTCGCGGATCTGAAAGAAAACGCCGAGCGACGTCACAGGTTCTCCCATCCGGTCCCACCGGAGGCAAAGCTGAGCCGTGACCGGGGTGCCCTCTGGGCCGAGCGGACGCGCAAGTGCTCTATTTCACGGCCGCGGGCTCGCCCACCCCGAAGTCCCACACTTGCAGGTGACCCTGCTCGGCGGAGAATTGGATCAAGGCGTACTCGCCTGGCAGCAGAGGTTTTTCCGGCCAGATCTTGAACAATTCCTCGCCGGCCTGCTTGGTGAAGGTGGCCATCTTCTCGCGATCCTCGGTCATCTCATTGGTGACCGCCGCGATGGTCACGGTCTCCACCAGCCGCGCGTTCTTTTTCGGCGTCAGCTTGATGATGTCGAAACCTTCCACGGCGTCCAGGCGGAAGTAGAACTCCGGCCGGTCGCCGTTGACGCGGAACTTGGACGCCGCGCCCTCGATTTCGACCGTATTCTTGCCATTGACCACCGGCATTGGGGAAAGGATCTTGAGCACTGATCGCTTAGTGTCGTGGAGTACCACGATGTCGGCCTGCTTGAGGGTGTCGAGAGTATCGCCGTGAACGTAGTAAGCGCCGGGATCGTCCGGAACGTAGTTGGCCTGTTGCTTGTCCTCGCGGACCGCGGCGGCTTCCTCGGCGTCCTCGCGCTGCTCCTGTTTCAGGGCTTCAGCGTGCGCCGCGGCTTCCCGCTTGGTGCGGTTCACGTCGACCAGATCGACCGGCATCTCCTCCCACTCGCCGCGCTCCGCGCTCAAATACCGGACGCGGTCCTGCTCCACTTCGAATTCCTTCACCAGTTGGAAGGTCCCGTCTTTCAGGTACAGGCGAATGTTGGTCTGCGCCAGCAGCGAAATCGCCGCAAACGCGGCCAGCGCGAAAGCCAGCAGGACGGGCCACCGCCACTTCATGTCTCTATTAAAGCTCATCTTGAACGAAACTAATCTGTGACTAGACAGAGCCGCGACCAGAGGGAGCGGTTTCCTGCGACGAATGACCGAACCCCCGCTCCCTGTGCGGCTCTGAAGGAAAAGCGCCGAGCGACCTCACAGGTTGTCCCATCCGGCCCCACCGGAGGCAAAGCTGAGCCGCGACCAGAGCAGGTGCCCCGAGCTATCGAAAGGCCGCTTGCGCTTTGCTCTGCTCCTCGGCTTTGACCGAGGCTCCGAACAACTGCTCGAAGAATCCCTCCTTCACCAGCCGATCCAGCACGCTGTTGTCGATCACCTTCCGGAAATCGAACGACTTCAACTGCGCAGCCACTTGAGGGTCGGCCTGCTGGTTGATCACGAAACGGACGCTAGCGGCGGAGATGTACGGCACGCGCTCATAGGTGTTGGTCTTCTTATAGAAGTCGTATTGGCGCTCGATGTCAGCGGCGCTCTGCGAGTCGTAGGGCAAGTAGGCCTTCACGGCGAAAGCCTTGTCGTCGTAGTAGCGCTTGATGGCCTCGGCCTGAGCCTTGATCAATAGCTCCGGCAGCTTGGGGTTGGCGGCGATGGCGGACTTCTTGAACAGGTACACGGTGGGCGCGTAGATGTCGTCGTAGTCGGTCAAATTGGCGAGGGTCTTGAATCCCATCTCCTCCAGCTTGAAATAGGCGGGCGAGGTGAGCAGCGTCGCGTCCACGCGATCTCCGGTGAGCGCGGCGGCGCGGCCATTGACGTCGGTGCCGAGCGTCACCCACTGCACGTCGCGCGGGGCGATCCCCGATTTGGCGAGCACCGCTGCCGTGTAATTGAACGGCGCGTCGCCAATCTGGCTGATGCCGATCCGCTTGCCCTTGAGATCGCGCACGCTGGCGATATTCTTCGAGGCCATCAGCGCCCACAGACCCTTGCGAAAACCGCTGCCCACGGCCACCAGGGAGCTGTCTTTCGAAGCCGCTTGCAGAGCCTGCTCCAGCGTGTAGTTGGTCATCACCGCTTCGCCCGAGACCAGCATCGCGATTCCGGCCGGGTGCACGCCAAACACCAGCTTGGCGTCGAGCCCGTACTTTTCGAAATAGCCGCCCTCCTTGGCGATGAACAGCGGCCAATTGGCCGGGGCCCGCGCGGGATAGTTGATGGTGATGGCCTGGCGCGCAGACTGCGCGGAAGCACAAGCTGCCGCCAGCATCCAGAGCAGGACCAAAAATCTCCGCATCGCCGGGCTCATTCTATCATCCTCGGG
Source organism: Bryobacterales bacterium (assembly GCA_963838455.1). GTDB lineage: Bacteria > Acidobacteriota > Terriglobia > Bryobacterales > Bryobacteraceae > Palsa-187. The sequence goes on along the minus strand of CAWISY010000148.1, from coordinate 36,701 downwards.
CCGGCACGATGCTCGTGAGACGCCCCGCGAGCGCCCCGGCCGCAGATTTCCCGCCTCCAACCGGTGTCAAAGCGCCGCCCGTTCAACCGACGTCGAACGCAACCCAGTCTTGGCGCCCCACCACTTTACGTAACGCACATTATCAGCGCCCAACGGACGGCTTCGCTAACCCAGTTGCACTTATGGTGCATCTGAAATAACATGATGAAAGGAGCACCGGACATGAGCTACCAAACTCGCCTCGATAACGAGTTGTATGAGTTCGCGGAGAAAGAAGCCAATAAACACGACGAAACCGTAGGAGAGGCATTGCGGAGAATGCTTGAAAGCTGTGGGGTAAGCGTACCGCCGAGGAAACGGCGGACCTTGTTCGCGGAGCGACGGAGCGAAATCTACAGATTGCCGATCCTGCAGATTTTGGAGGAGGGCAAGGGAGAAGAATGGGTACCAGAAGTTAAGAAGAAGCTCCTGCCTAAGATCAGCCCTCAGCTCACCGATAGGGAAAGGACTGCGCGCAAGAGTAACCGGGAGGCGTGGTGGTACGACGCAGAGTACGAGCGCTTCGAAATGGTTTGCGAGGGACTGATTGACGGTACGTCGCCGCGCGGTTTATGGAAATTGACGCCAAAGGGCCGGAAGCGCGCCGCCAGCGAGGGGAAAACGGTCAAACGGCGTTCCAGCCCGGCAGGTGTATGAAATGCCTGACTTCAACAGTTACAAGCGCGCCGTACAGTCGGCCATTACGAGCGAGCCAGCAGCGGAACTCCCGCCGGCCTTCAACTTCACGGAGTTTGCTCGGGGGATATACTCCGACAAACAACGCCCCGAGATTTACTTGAGACCAACGCAGGCCGAGGACGAGTTCCTTCTGCCTGCCCTCTATGGTGGCGGTGAGGCAGGGCACGGAGAGCCAAACGGCATCTTCAAGGCGTTGTTCGTGCTGCAAGAACCGGAACCTTCCATCACAAACGAGCTATGTAAGATCATTCGGCAACGCTCAGGTGGATGCGAGACGCCGAAAGAGGCAATCGAAAGGCATCGGGAGGTTTTTTTTGAATGGGCTTTCAAGAGACCAACAACGAGGGACGGACCGAAACGAACTGAGCTATTCGGCATCTTCTTCGCAAATACACCAGCGACTTTCAAAGAATTCTTCCGGCGTGTGTACGTCAGCGATATCTGGAAAGATGCGGCCGGCAAGGACAACCGGAAACGAGGCAAATATCGAGACTCCTGGCGATCAAAGCTCAAAACCGAGATTGAGGGTGTCGCCGCTGAGCATGTCATATTCGTCGGCGAGGAAGCACGTTCTAATGGCTGGGAGTACGCGACCGCAGCCGGCAAAGATTATGACGACATTGTCTTCCCCAGTTGGCGGAACAGAACCTTCCAAGCCGAGGTGCAGCGGCTTCGAGCAAAGTATTCAGGTGAACGCCAAACAATCAACCGGAAAGCGCCCGATAAAGCGTCGTCCGGCTGACCTTGAAAAGGCGGGCGACATGCCGCCGGCCCTCGCCTTGGTCCAGCATTTCTCGGGCGTGTCCAAGCTGCTCGGCATCCAGCTTCGGCTTGCGCCCGAATGGCACGCCGCGTTTGCGGGCCGCCGTAGTCTCTTTCAACCCGTGGGTCGTATTCAACCGTCCAAGCCAAGGTTTTTGCGCAACTGAGTAGAAGTGATGCCGGGTTGAGGGTTGGCAAGGCGTTCTTGCGCCGCGCGAAGATCGTCCGCGTCCTCTTGATAATGCTCCACAATGAAATCCCGCACGTAGTCAGACAGGGGCACACCTCGCGCCTGCGCGGCGGCAGTGATTTGCGCCTCTATCTCCTTCGGCATTTCGAGCGTCACCGCCACACCTTCAGACTACGGTAAAACCACGGCACGTGCAAATGCGGTTTGAAGCCGCTAAAGGCCATTCTCAAAACTTAACCTTTGAGCAACGTTGGTCGGGATGTCTGGATTAACGCCAGTCTTGCGCCCCGTGCCAGATCGAGAGAATTTCAACAGCCTCATCGGTGTAACGGTACACGACGACGTAGGGGGAACTGACAAGCTCGCGAGTGCCTCGAACCTCGCCCGGCCGGCCCACACCGGGAAAGGTCGCCAAACGCTCGATCCGGTCAAGTACCGCCTGAGCCGCGCTTCGGGCGGCCTCGGGACCGTCCTGCTGAATGTACTTAACAGCGGCTTCGAGTTGGTCGGAGGCTTCGGTAGTCCACCGAATAAGCCTCACGGCTCAAGCAGCCGGTTGATCCGCGACGCCACGTCCTTATGGTCGATAAGCTCGCCACGGTCGGCCTGCGCGATGCCTTTGTCCACCCCGGCAACAAAGCGGGCCTGATTTTCCAGCATCCGGGCAACGGTGTCCTTCACAAGTTGCGCGGCGTCCTTGCCATTGGCAAGGGCCACCTGCTGGAGCCGCGTTTCAACGTCGGGCGAGAAGTGTATCTCCATGCCCCCAAGGTACGCGAAAAGTTGGCGGTGAGCAAGATCGCCATCAACCGGCTGCTTGAGCCGTGAGGCGCACGCGCGGGCCGGTAGATCAATATCCGGGATTCCAGGTTGTGGCGATTGCCCGGTGCGTTCGTTTTCGTATGGATGGTCTGGCGAGTAATTCCGGCGAGCAGGTCTATCGACCGGTTCACAACACACCCCCCAACGAACGCCCCGCGCTCTGCGCGTAACCGCTCTCCTCCAACCCATTTCCTCAGCGGCCGCCACAACTTGCGGCTTCTTGACGCACCCCTCCCCAGCCTCCGTGGACTAACTTCGCGGCAGAGAGGTTGGCGCCCCGATCGGCTTCCAACCCACTGCGCTGCTTGCACCCGGGCAATCCAGGCGGCAACGTCAAGACGATCGGGGAGCCTCCGCGCGCCTTACAGTGGGAGCCATGCCGTGATGGCCAAAAAGACGGATCGGGAGCTCCTTAAAAAGGAATCAGCAAGCAATCGCGTCAGACTCACTTCCCCACCAGGTGCTGCACGTCACGATTGTTCTCATTGCAGACGTACTCCATCAACTCCCAGTCCGGAGCAAGCTGCGACGATTCGACCACTTTCCATGGACGCGAGTACGCGCCCGGATCGTCGATGGTGATCTCGACGTTGAGCCGGCCCAGTTCCGGCCGCGTGAAGCGCTCGATGATGTGAGCCTGCGCGGTGCGCGGATGGCCGATCAGATCGAGCCACGCTTTATCGTTCAATCCCACCGTGTCGACCACCAGGGCATCGCTTTCCCAATGTCCGATGGAGTCTCCCCACCAGCTCTCGGTCACCTTCGGATCGTGCGGACGGCCGTCGAGAAAAACCTGCCGGTAGCTGTGCACGTTGCCCTCATAAAGAATCACCAGCAGCGTCGGAGTCTGGACGATTTTCCAAGGGTACGGGTCCTTGCGCGGCGTGCCCATGGGCAGGCACAGGCCTTCGGGATCGTCCTTGCTGTTGGTCTCGGCGCGCTGGCGCATCAGCTCGCGCGCCCACGGCAGCAGAGGAACGTCGTCGGGTTTCAGATCGCGGGCGATGTTGCGGGCGATGGTCTCGGCATTCTTGATCGCGGGGTCGCCGGGACCGTAGCCGGGCGCGTGATACACGCCGGAGAAATCGACGTGGCCGTCGGCCATGCGCGGAGCGGGCAGGCCCTTGGGCACCTGTTTGCCTCCGTCATTGAATTGTCCGAAAACGCCTCGAGCCAACAGCGCCGCGCAAGCCGTGAGCCAAATCGCCTTCATTTCGCCGGCTCGATGCGGATCAACTCGCCGGGATCCTCATCGGTGAGCACGTAGACCAGGCCGTCGGGACCCTGGCGCACGTCGCGGATGCGCTTCCTCATGTCGAGTAAGAGAGACTCGCGCCCGGTCTCATCCCACTTCTCGTTAAAGATGATGCGTTCCAGGTGCGGGTAGCCCTGCGCCGCGCCGCCGAGCATCGCGCCCACCAGCACGTTGTTCTTCCAGTCCGGGAATCGGTCGCCGGTATAGAACGCCATGCCCGAAGGCGCGATGGACGGAGCCCAGAACACGATCGGCCCCACCATCCCTTCCTTGAAGCTGACGATCTGCGGGCCGGAGTAATCGCGGCCGAAGCTGACCAGCGGCCAGCCGTAATTCGCGCCGGGCTTGATGATGTTGATCTCGTCACCGCCGTACGGGCCGTTCTCGTTGTTCCACAAATCGCCGGTGACCGGGTTGAACGCCAGTCCCAGCGAATTGCGATGGCCCATGGAATAAATCTCCGCCTTGTATCCCGCCTTTCCTGTAAAAGGATTGCCGGGCGCGGGCGAGCCGTCATCGCGCAGGCGCAGGATCTTGCCCCGCAAGCTTGTCCCCTCCTGCGCGGCCATCCCGTTCGACGCCCCCGTGGTCATGTACAGCATCCCGTCCTTGCCCCAAGCCAACCGCGAACCGGAGCCTCCGTCGCCGGCCCAGGAATCGCACACCAGAATGTCCTTGACCTCCACAAGCCCGTGGCCTTCCAGGCGTCCTCGCGCCAGCGTGGTGGCCACCATGTTCGGACCCACGTCCTTCGTATAGGTGAGATAGACGAAGTGATTTTGTGCGAAGTTCGGGTGCGGCAAAACCTCCATCAGTCCGGACAAGCGCACCGAATGCACCGCGGGCACGCCGGAAATCGGCTCAGGATCGAGCTTGCCATCGCGGATCTCGCGTAGCTTGCCATTCCGCTCGGTCACCAGCATGTCGCCATTCGGGAGCCAGGCGAGACTCCATGGATGCCACAGGCCTCCCGCGATCACGGTGGTCTTGATCACGGATTTGCCGGCCTTCTTCGCGCCGGCGGGCTGGCCGTGCGAGCCAACCGGTAGCAGCATCGCCGCGGCGAACGCAGCCAGCGAAACCAGGAAAACTTTCATAGGTCCCCTTCCCACGTGGCTGAAGTTACCATGCTCGGCCTCTGCATGCAACACTGTGATGTGCCAGCACCGCAACGCCGCCAAGACCGGCTAGCCCAGTTTGGTCTCCTGCTGACATTCAGTATTTTGTGCATCGCGACTTGGCGGAAGTGGGGCTACCTGCCCATCGATTCCGGCCGCGAGATGTACGTACCCGCGGCGATCGCCCAAGGCAAGCGCCTGTACTTCGACCTCTGGTATCCCTACGGTCCGCTGATCCCTTACTGGCACGCCGCGCTGTTTCGCCTGTTCGGCATTCACCTCGGGGTGCTGTTGGGCTGTGGGATTGCGGTGGTCGCGGTAGCGGCGTTTCTGCTGTATCGCGTGAGCCGCGTGTTCCTGCCGCCGGCTTGGAGTTTCGCCGCAGTGTTCGCGTTTCTCCTGCAGGCGTTCCAGGTGGACCTGTTCAATTACATTCTTCCGTACTCGTATCCGGCTGCGTACGGGTCGATGTTCACGATCCTGCTGCTGTGGCTTCTTCTGTGCAATGGCCGCGGAACCTTGCTGGCGGCGGGCGTCGTCGCCGGTTTGACGATGCTGACGAAGCTCGAGTTTGGCGTCGCAGCGTATGCTGCTCTCGCGTGCTGGCTCGCGCTGCGCTGGTCCCTCCGTGACGCGGCCGCGTTCCTGCCCGGAGCGCTGCTGGCGATCGGCGTTTACGGTTGGTTTCTGCACGCTGCCGGCGCGGATTTCTTCCTCGGCCAGAACTTGTCGATTCTTCCGGGCTCCCATTTCCAGCAGCACTTCGCGAAGATGTGGAACCTGAGAACCGGTCTCGACCTGTCGATGCCGCAGGTGGCGATCTCGATCGCAAGAGGGCTCGGCGGATTCGCGCTGCTGGTAGGTGGCATCTTCCTCGCCGCAAGATCCGTAATTGCTCGATGGGTGTTCTTCGCCGCCGTGCTGACTTTGTGCGCGATGCACAGCCGCGAAGCCGTCAAGCTGCTGCGGCCGGTCTTCTTCAATAGCGGGATGATCTGGACCGGCCTAGTTCTTGCCGCCATGGCCCTCAAGCGCTGGGTCGAGGCGCCGGCTCTGCTGCTCGCCGTCGTGGCGATGGCCTGCGGCGTTAGATCGCTCACCAAGATGGCTCCCAACGGCTACGCGATGTTCTTCGACGTGCTGGTCTACCTGATGTGGCTGGTTGCCGTCTACGCGGCGGCCCGTAGATTTTCGGTCAAGCTGGATGGCGCCTTCGGCACGGCGATCGCCGCGCTTTCCTGCGTCGCTGTGGCCACGCTCGCGTTCGACTATTATCCGATCCATGAGCGATCCTTCGCTGTCTCATCCGAGCGCGGCCTGCTCTACACCACTCCGGAAATCGGCAAGGGATTCTCGGAGGCGCTCGCGTTTCTCGAAACCGCCAAACGCGACGGGCAAGGCGTGGCGATCCTGCCGGAGGACACCTCCCTCTACTTCTTAAGCGGCACGCTTGCGCCCTCTCGTTGGTACCTGGTGTTGCCGCAGGTGCTTCCTCCCGGCCGGCTCACGGCGGACTATGTAGATGAGCTGGAGCGCGCCCATCTGCGCTATGTCTTGGTCTCGGACCGGGCGACGCCCGAGTTCGGATTGCCGCTGTTCGGAGTCGATTATGGGCGGCAGATCCAGGCGTGGCTCAATCAGCACTATCGCGTGGTGCGGCGCATCGGAGATTATCAGCAAGTTCAGTATCCTCGCGCCTGGGGGGCTCTGGTGTATGAGCATCAATAGAATCTCTGTTATGATCGATTGCAGGAGGGCACGAGATGGGGCCACTTGGCGTACCTGAGATGATCTTCATCTTTCTGCTTGCCCTCGTTCTGTTTGGACCTAAAAAGCTGCCAGAACTGGGTCGGACGCTCGGGAAAGCTTTAACCGAGTTCCGCCGCGCTCAGAGCGATTTAAAGTCGTCCTTTGATCGCGAGTTGCAGAATCTGGAGCGGGAAACCAGCGGATCGTTAAAAGATGTGACCAGCAGCGTGACCGACTTGGCCAAGCACATGGTCTACGATCCGGATTTCAACGACGATGATCCGAGTTATCAGCCGCGCGTTGAATACCATCCTCCCGCTACCGAAACCCCTTCCACGGTAGGCGCTTCAGAAGTACCGGGCGCCGAATCACATGGGACCACCCCCAACCACCTCGAGCATGGCGAAACCGCGACTACCGCGGTGGCAGCACTGCCGGCGGTGGAAGGAACGGTTCCACGCTCGGAATCCGCCGAGCCAGCCCAGCAACATAGTTAGAAGTTTAGGTAGTAGCAGTACGCAAGCGATGTAGAGGATGCCAGAAGGAAACGGCGGAGGACTGCCTCCGGATCAACCCGGCTCGTTTCGCGACGACCCCCATGCGGCGACGCCAACGGAGATATTAGCTCCGCCGGCGCTAGCGAAGGGATCGGGCAGCGGGCGCACGCCTCCGCCGCCTCCTCCTCCCGATGATGATGACGAGGGCGATGGCGAAGACAGGGGCATGCTGCGCATGTCCTTCATGGAGCATCTGGAGGAGTTGCGCACGCGCATCCTCCGGGCGCTTTACGGCTTCGGCGTCGTCTTTTTGGCATGTATTTACTTTAGCAACGATCTGTTCCGGATTATTGAGGCGCCGGGCCTGGCGGCGCTGAAGGCGACCGGCATCCAGGGCGCACGTTTCATCGCCATCGATCCGATGGAGCAGTTCCAGATCATCTGGGTGTGGACGCCCGTGGTGGCGTCGCTGTTCTTAGGCTCGCCGTGGATTCTGTACCAGGTGTGGGCTTTCATTGCGCCGGGCCTGTACCAGAAGGAAAAGAAGTGGGCGGTGCCGTTCGTGCTCGGCACCGCGGGTTTGTTCATTCTGGGCGGATGCTTCGGCTACTTCGTGGCCTTCCGGTACGGCATGGCGTTCCTGTTCGGGCTCGGCAAGGACGTCGACGTTCTGCCGCTGATCACCATCGACAACTACTTCGACAAGTTCGTCGACGTGATGCTCGGCATTGGGCTGGTATTTGAGTTGCCCATTTTGCTGTTCTTCCTGACGCTGCTGCGGGTGGTTTCTCCCAGCTTCCTTTTGAACCATTCGCGCTACGCGATTCTGGGGATCGTGATCGTGGCCGCGATTGTGACCCCGACGCCGGATGTTTTCAACCTGATGCTGTTCGCGGTGCCGATGTGCATGCTGTTCTTCCTCGGCATCTTCCTGAGCTACCTGCTGGTGCTCAGGCGCGAGAAGCGCAGCTTCCCGTGGAAGCCGTTCTTCTTATGGTTCGCGATAATGGCGGCGCTGGTCGGCTCAGTGCTCGCCGTGGCCGTGATTGAATATCACTTCCACTTTGTGGCGCACTGGCCGTTCCTGGCCAGGTAACGAACGAATAACGGTAGGCGCTTCAGAAGCTCCGGGCGCCGAGTCTCCGGGACGCGAATCAAGCGGTCCCAGACCTTTCAATCAACATGCAGACTGAAACCGACGGCATGCGCCGCATGTCGCTCATGCAGCATTTAGAGGAGCTGCGGTCGCGAGTCCTCCGCGCCTTATATGGATTCGGCGCGGTTTTCGTAATCTGCCTGATCGAGAGCGAGAAGCTATTCAACATCGCCATGGCGCCGGGCTGGGCAGCGCTGCGCCGCACTGAGATTCCGGGAGCGAATTTTATCGCCGTTGGCGTGATGGAGCAGTTTCAGATTGTATTCGTCAAGGTGCCCGTGGTGGCCGCGTTGTTCCTCGGCTCGCCGTGGATTCTCTGGCAGGTCTGGGCCTTCATATCCCCGGGTTTGTACAAGCGGGAGAAAAGATGGGCCGTCCCATTCCTGTTGAGCACCGCGGGATTGTTCGTGCTCGGCGGATTGTTCGGCTATTTCATCGCGCTCGGCAACGGGATGTCGTTTCTGCTGGGCATCGGCAAGAACATGCGCGTGCTGCCGCTCATCAGCATCGCCGATTATTTCGACACCTTCGTCGACATCCTTCTGGGGCTCGGAGTCGCGTTTGAACTGCCGGTGCTGATGTTCTTTCTGACCTTGATCCGGCTGGTTTCGCCCGGTTTCCTTCTGAAACACTCGCGCTACGCGATATTGGGAATTGTGACGCTCGCGGCCCTCATCACGCCGACGCCGGACGTTTTCAATCTGATGCTGTTCGCGGTACCGATGCTCGCCCTTTTCTTTATCGGAATTCTGGCGAGCTACGGGATCGAGCTCAAGCGCGCCAAGCGCTGGCCCTTCAGAGCGAAGCGGCTTTCTTGAATAACCGCAGCCATTCAAAGAGGCAAACTCAGGTAGCGACCTGACGCCTTAGTCCGGTTCACCCTCAAAGTTCTCGGGTAAAGCACCCAGGCAAGGAAGCGAAGGTGCCATTCCAACAACGTTACTCGCGCTCCATGTACACGCTAGGACTGATGGTCTTAAATGGGCCATGGCACGATGTAATTCTTGCAATGGTGTGGTCACAAAGACGGATGAGAAGTGTTACATTTGCGGGGACTCGATTCCAGGGCGAACCAAGCTCTCGCTGTTTCGATTCTTTGGCAGGCGCGCTCAGACAAAAGCACAGCTTGCCGCGCAGCGCGTCACGATGAGAGACGGTCTCCGAGCCCGAACACCTTAGCTTAGGAAGTCTTGGCGCCGGTGTCCCCGGTGTCCCCGGCTGCTGCCCGCACTTCGGGAGCCGCGTTCTGCTGCCGGCTCTTGCGCAGATAGTGCGGGCTGTGTTCCAGCCCGTACGCGGTCTTTACTTTGGAGGCCGCCTTGGCGTCGAAGAACTCCTGGCTGGATAGTTGCCTTGCTGCTATCTCTTCTTCCGTCCCATCGCGCAGAGTGATTTTCTCACGCGGCACGAAGAACACCTGTCCGATCGGCAGGTTGTGCGACGCGGAAATCGTCTCGCCCGGCTGCAGGACGTAGCGGAACTCGGTGTCATGGACGTACCAATCGGTCTCAACTCGAATCACCAGCGCAGGAGCCGCGGGCCGCTCGATCATGTTAAAAATCGACGTGTACACCGTATCCCAGCCAGCCGGCGTCTGAAAATTATAGGCGCCGCGTAGCGTCACCGCCCCGGCTGGCGTCCCCAGGTCATCTACGGCGATGAACATCCGAGCCATCATACTCGCGGTTTGCCTGGATTCCGGAGTCGACGGAATCATCAGCTTCACTTCTTCCTTGGTCGCGCCGATACCGCCCACGGGAAGCTGATAGATCACCGAAAAGAGGGGCTCCCACTTTTTCCCTGTGGGATTGACGGAATATTGCAATTCATACTTCCCCTCGCCCTCAAATCCAACTTGAACTAATTCATGCTCGGCCAGCGGCGGGTAGACCATCAAGCCCAGCGCGCTGCCTGCCTCTAACACCGGACAATGGCGGGCGTGTTGCGGCAGCAGTGGCCGCTGGCTCTCGCTGCGTGGACGCAAGCCAATACCCGGCCGGCGCGGATTCGGAAAGAGAGTGACTTCCATCAGCGTAAGTATATAAGGGAACCGGCGCTCGAGGCGCGAAACTCGCACTGCGTCTGAATCACATCTGCGCCCGACCAGGACCCCGGCAAGGATCTGTCGCTGCGTCGGAATTCGGGCGGTGCGGCTTTCCTCGCACACGCGTCCTTTCAACGGTTTAGTACCCCCGCCGAGCGGAGGGCCAATTGCCAATAACGAGGCATGAGCACGGCCTCCGTCAATAATCTCGCCAACAACGACCTCCAGTCCATTTTCAACAGCGCGCTCCAAAACGCTGCCGCAACGGCTAGCAACAGCGGAAAGACCAGTTCGACGTCGTCCGCCTCGTCGCAGGCTGACGGCAGCCAGCTTTCCCCTCTCGCCCAAGTTTTGATCACGCTCCAGCAGCTTCAACAAACCAACCCAGCCGAATACCAGCAGGTGACCCAGCAAATCGCCACGAATTTGCAAGGCGCCGCGCAGACTGCCCAAACCGACGGCAACACCACCGCGGCGAACCAGCTCAACCAGCTTGCCACTGACTTTTCGAACGCTTCCTCCAGCGGACAACTCCCCAACATAGGAGATCTGGCGCAAGCCGCCGGCGGCCATCACCATCATCATCATTCCTATTCCTCGTCAACCGATTCAGATTCAAATGACGGGGCCACCAGCGGCTCTACCTCCTCCCAGCAAACCGGAACTCAGAACGGCGCCCTGAATCCGATGAGTATCATTCTTAACACGCTATCCAGTGCCGGGATCGACGTTTCCAATGGGTGATCCGGCTTGCGCCTGCTGACTGCACTCCTGCTCTCGATAGTCCCGCTTCTTGGGGACACCTTCGCGCCGCTGCCCCCCAACGCCAGGAAAGCGGCGCCGGTTCGCGTGGCGAGGCCTGCGGCTCCCGTCTCGGCCCGCACGCCCACCTTGAAACATGGCGTGACCAAACGTGGCGCGACGTCCAACCCGACCCGTCACCCAACGAACAGCGCAGCGAAGGGCAACTCTAAACCGCCGGCTCAATCCCGCCCCAAGCTCGGCGCAGTCGCACGCGCCCTCAGCGGGGAAGGCGTACCTGCAAAAACCCGAGGGAAGAGCCCTCTCCCGACGCGTTTAAAATAATTTAAAAAGGATGCCCCGGCGCGCCTACGCCGTGGGTTTCTTGAAAAACCACAGCCAGTAGTACTGTTCGCCGGCGCCGTGGCTGAAGCGCAGCTCGAAGCCGCAGCGGTCCGCCATCTGACGCGCCTGCACCTCGGAGAAGGGCACTCCCAGCCAGGTTTGATCGGGCGAACTCTCCAGGGGATAACCCTGCACCTGGAATTTGAACAGCGCGCCCGGCCGCAGCAGGCGATGCACTTCGCGCACGTAGCTTTCGATGATCTCGCGGCTGGGAACGTGCTGGAACACGATGAAGGAGTACGCGAAGTCGAACTCGAGCGGCGGAATCACCTGCAGATCGCAGCCGCTGTTCTGGTAAACGTGCACGTGCGGCATGTCGGCGAGCGCGGCTTGGGCCTGCCGGACCATCTCTCCGCTCACGTCCACCGCGTGAACCTCGCCGAAGATGCGGCCCAGCGCGCGCGTGACTCGTCCCGCGCCGCAGCCGATCTCCAGCACCCGCATCTGCTTGGGATCGCGCCCCTGGAAGACGTTGTCGGTGTCGTTGAGAATATCGCCGGCCGCGGAGGCCTCGCCGGATTGGAAGAACTCGTCGTCGGACCAGTCTTTCTGGCCGGTGGCGACGTAGTACCGCGCGTTTTCCTTGGCGCGCTGGTCCCAGTCGCGGCGCATGTTTTCCAGTTGTTGTTCGATGCTGATCGGCTCCGCCATGGCGAGGGATTTTTGGTGGACGGCATGGGATTCGAACCCACGACCCCGGCGTTGCGAACGCCGTGCTCTCCCAACTGAGCTAGCCGCCCACGTGAGGCTTACTCGTCCAGAATATCATGCCCGCCAAAGGATTCCATTTGCGGGCCTCCGTCTTGCGGGTCGCCGGCATTTTCGCAATCCAGACTGCGCAGCTTGGCTGCCAGGGTGGTGCGCTTCAGGCCCAGCATGCTGGCCGCGGCGCTCTTGTTGCCGTTGGTTTTGCGCAGCGCGTCTTCCAGAATCTGGCGCTCGATCTGGCCGATGGTCTGTTCGAAATCCAGGCCTTGATCGGGCACGGGAACTCCTCCAGTGGCCGCGGGCAAGGGAAGCGGCGTGCCGCCAACCAACGCCCCGAAGTCGGAGGGCTCCAATACTTCCCGGCCGCCGCTCAACGCGACCGCCATTTCGACGGCGTTTTCCAACTGCCGCACGTTTCCCGGCCAGGCGAAGCCCTGCAGCCGCAGCAGAGTTTCCGGAGCGAACTCTGGCGCGGAAATCTCTTCCAGACGGCAGATTTTTTCGACGAAATGCCGGGCCAGGACCGGTACGTCCTCGGGGCGCTGGCGCAGCGGCGGGACCGCAACCGGAACCACGTTTAGGCGGTAGAACAGATCCTCGCGGAATTTGCCCTGGCGGACTTTCTCGGCCAGATTCACGTTGGTGGCGGCGATCAGGCGCACGTCCACGCGGATGGTTTCGGAGCTGCCGATGCGCTGGAACTCGCGCTCCTGCAGGACACGGAGGAGCTTGGTCTGCACCTCCAGCGGGAGATCGCCGACTTCGTCCAGGAACAGCGTGCCGCGGTGGGCCTGCTCAAAGCGGCCGGCGCGTTGTTGGAAGGCTCCGGTGAAGGCGCCCTTGACGTGGCCGAACAGTTCGGCTTCCAGCAGGTTTTCCGGCAAAGCGTTGCAGTTGACCGCGACCATGGGCAGATGCGCGCGGGGGCTGGCCAAGTGCACGGCTCGCGCGACTATCTCCTTACCGGTTCCGGTCTCGCCGGTGATGAGCACGGTGGCGCGGCGGGCGCCGACCAGGCGGATAATCTCCACCACCCGCTCCATGGGCGCGCTGGATCCGATCAGGAGTTTGCGCCAGAGGTCTTCACCGGCGCTCTGATGGCCATTTGATTGATCCGCCCTTTGGGCTTGTGATTGGTCCGCCCTTTGGGCTTGTATGGCCCCGGAAGCAGTCATGTACCTCCATCGTCGTTTCCGAGAAGAGCCTGACGCAGGATTTTGCCTACCCCGTATTGACCGCTTGCTGCGCGCGCGGCTCAGTAGCAAGCAATGCGTCACCGAACCGCGACTGCGAGGGAGCGGTTCTTGCTACAAGCTGTTAGCCGATTTTCGCCAGAACGAGTATACTGGGGTTGAGGGCGGACCAACGCAGTGGGCGAAAGCCCACTTTTTTATTGCTCCGCAGGAAAGGCATGGCGGATCGTACGGCAGTCGTCGAAAAAGTGCAGGAGATCGCCGGGAGGGTAGCCACCGGCGAAGGCCTGGAGGTGGTCGACGTCCAACTACTGGGCGGCGGCGGCACACGGGTGCTGCGCATTTTTATCGACAAGCCGCAGGGCGTCACGCATGCCGATTGCGAGTTCATGTCTCAGAACGTGGGCACCATCCTGGACGTCGAGGACGTCATTCCGGGAGGGCGCTACACGCTGGAGGTGAGTTCGCCGGGCGTGGAGCGAAAGCTCACGCGTCCGCAGGAGTTTGAGCGCTTCCTGGGCCACAAGATCAAAGTGGTCCTGCGCCAGCCGGTCGAGGGGCAGAAGCACTGGGCCGGGACCTTGAAGAACTACTCGGAAGGCGTCGTCACGCTGGAGGCGGCGGCCGGCAACACCATCGAGTTTGCTCTCGATCAGGTGGAGCGCGCCAACCTCAAGTTCGAGTGGTAATCCGTTTAAGAAAAGCGAAACAGAGATCCTATGAGCAGCCTGGGAACGATTTTTCAGTCCATCGAGATCCTTAGCAAGGAGAAGGGGATCGACCCTAAAGTCATCCTCGACGCCGTCAAGGACGCGGTACTGATTGCCGCACGTGGCCAATTTCATACCAACGAGGAACTGATCGCCGAATTCAACGAACGCACCGGAGCGATCCAGATTTTCGGCGTGAAGCGGGTGGCCGACCCGGTGACCGATCCGGACAAAGAGATTTCGCTGGAAGCCGCGCGAGCCATCGATCCCAGCTTGGACCTGGGCGGGGAGATTCGCACGCCCAAGCCGACCGACTCGCTGGGGCGCATCTCGGCGCAGAAGGCCAAGCAGGTGATCCTGCAAAAGGTGCGCGAGGCCGAGCGGGAAAATATTTATTCGGAATATTCGGGCCGCGTAGGCGAGCTGGTGACCTGCGTGATCAAGCGCGTGGAGGGCCAGGACCTGATGGCCGACGTGGGCAAGAGCGAGGCTCGGCTGCCCAAAAAGGAACAGTCAAGACTGGAAAGTTTCAGCGTCGGCGACCGGATTCGCTGCGTGATCAAGAGCGTGGAAAAGGCCGGCAAGAATGCGGGCGTGATTTTGTCGCGCGCCGCGCCGGAGCTGGTCATGCGCTTGTTTGAACAGGAAGTCCCCGAGATTTACGACAACACTGTGACCATCAAGGGTTGCGCGCGGGAAGCCGGCGAGCGGACCAAGATCGCGGTCTCCAGCCGCGACCGCGACGTTGACAGCGTAGGCGCCTGCGTGGGCATGAAGGGCATGCGGGTGCAATCGATCATCCGCGAGCTGCGCGGCGAGAAGATCGACATCATCGAGTTCAACGACGACCCGGTAGCCTTCGCGACGCACGCCTTGAGCCCGGCCAAGATCTCGCGCGTGATGATCATCGATCCCATTGAGAAGCACATGGAAGTGGTGGTCGACGACACGCAGCTTTCGCTCGCGATCGGCAAAAAGGGCCAGAATGTGCGGCTGGCGGCGAAGCTGCTCGGCTGGCGCATCGATATCAAGAGCGAAGAAGAGAAGCGGCAGGAAGTGGAGAACCGCATGGCGGAGCTGGTGGTGCCGGGTGCGCCGGTGGCGGTGCTGCTGGACCACGGTTTGACCGAGGAGATTACCGAAGCGCTGATGACCGCGGGCGTGGCGACGGTGGAAAAACTGGGCGCCATGACGCCGGAGCAACTGGAAAGCGTCGCGGGCATCGGGCCGGACCTGGTGCAGCCGATCCAGCAAGCGGTGATGAATTACTACGGCCAATTCGAGGGATCGGTGGAGGGCGAGGCCGCGGCCGAGGCAGCGGCGGAGATCGCCGCCGACGGAATACAGCACCACCCAGAGGAGCCGCAAAAAGAAGAGGAGCCGCAAAAGCAATCTGTTACGATAGAAAGTGGCGAGACTTCGCCCGAGATTGAGTCGGCTTGAAACAGAAACCAGGTGAAAGGGGAGGATCTATTCGAGAATTCTGGTGCTGAAGCAAGTTCATGCCAGAGCTGCAAAGTATGAGTAAAATCCGCATCAACGAGCTGGCCCGGGAGCTGGAAGTTAAGCCCCACGCGATAATCGAAGTGCTTCCGGAGCTGGGCATCTCCGAGAAGAAGACGCACTCCAGTTCGCTCGAAGACGACCAAGCTCTGCTGGTGCGGCGGCGTCTGGGTGGCGAAGCAGCAGTCGAGGAAGCCGCGCGCCGCGGTCCTCACGTATCCTCGCCGGAAGAAAATGAACCCTCGGCTCCCGAGCCCCAGGCGCATGAGCCGGAATTGGCTCGCGCGCCGGAGCCGCCTGCGATGGTCGAAGCTCGGCCGGAACCGCCCAAGGAAGTAGTGGAAGCTCCGGTGATCGCGCGGCCGGTCGCGCCGGTGCGTCCGCCGTTGGCGTCAGGGCATCCCATTGCGCCTCCGCTGGCGACCTCCGCTGCGCGCGGCATTCCGATCCCTTCGCGGCCTGCGCCTATGGCTCCTCCGGGACCCAGGCCCGGTCAGATTTTG
This sequence comes from Bryobacterales bacterium, assembly GCA_963838455.1. GTDB lineage: Bacteria > Acidobacteriota > Terriglobia > Bryobacterales > Bryobacteraceae > Palsa-187. Next base: position 20,607 of record CAWISY010000148.1, on the reverse strand, counting down.
ACCGGACCCCGGCAGCCGCTGCCAGCGGGACTCGGCCAGCCTGCGCGCCCGTCACCGCCGCCTGCTCCTCCTCCGGCCCCCGCTCCGCCAGCGCCGTCTTCACCTTCATCGTCTGCGCCATCGTATGGAGCGACTCCTGGATCGGGGCCGTCTACGCCCGGTGTGGCCAGTCCAAGTTTTTCCAGCCCGGCTCGCCCAGGTGTGCCGGCAACTCCGGTCCCCAGCATTCCTGCGCCGCGTCCGCCTGCTCCGCGGCCTCCCGCCGCACCCAGTCCCGGCGCTCCGCCGGCGCAAAGCATGAGTCCAACCATGAATCCGGGCCCGGGCAGCCCGCTGCGTCCTCCGGCCAAGCCGAATCTTGCCGGGCAGCCGGCGGTTCGCCCGGTGGTTCCGCCGCGTCCGGATCTGGTCGCGAAACTGACGCGTCCGCCCATGCCGGGTGCGCCCGCGCCTCGTCCGGGCATGCCGTCGAGGCCTTCGAGCCCGGTTCCCGGGCGTCCGATTTATTCCGGTCCGGTGCGGCCGGGGCAAACCCTCATGCCGCGTCCGGGGGGCGTTACTCCGCCTCCACCGCCGGGGCTGCGCTTGCGCGGCCGCCCGATGCACCCGACCTCACCGCTACGCGCGGAACCGGCTACGCTGCCGACCGAGCCGGGGCGCCGTCACGCCGTTAAGCCCGGTACGCGGGACCGGCGCCGGGAACCGGATCAGGAAGAGGGCAGGCTAAGGCCGGTAATGCGGCGCGCCGAGATGTTCGAGCCGCCGCCGGTCGACCGCGAAATCACCATCGCGGAAGGCATCACCGTCAAGGAACTTTCCGAGAAGCTCGGCGTCAAAGCCACGCTGGTGATCAAGCGGCTGATGGATAAGAAAATCCTCGCCAACATCAACCAGACGCTGGATGTGAAGCTGGCCGAGGATCTGGCGCGCGATTTCGGCGCCTCCACCAACCAGTTAAGTTACGAGCAGGAGACCACGCACGAGATCGAGCAGACCGAGGTGGCTGAGGATCGGGAGCGGCGTCCTCCGGTGGTCACCATCATGGGCCACGTCGATCACGGAAAAACTTCGCTGCTGGACGCGATCCGTTCCGCCAATGTGGCGGGGGGCGAAGCCGGCGGAATTACGCAGCACATCGGCGCCTACCATGTGGAGAAGAACGGCAAGACCATCGTGTTCATCGACACACCTGGTCATGAAGCGTTCACGCGTATGCGAGCGCGCGGCGCCAAAGTCACCGACATCGTGGTGCTGGTGGTGGCGGCCGACGACGGCGTGATGCCGCAGACGCTGGAAGCCATCGATCACGCCAAAGCGGCGAAGGTGCCGATTATCGTCGCGATCAACAAAATCGACAAGCCGGATGCCCAGCCGGAGCGGATCAAACAACAACTGGCCGACCGCGGCCTGCTGGCGGAAGATTGGGGCGGGGACACGGTGATGGTGCCGGTTTCGGCGAAGGCCAAGACCAACCTCGACCTGCTGCTGGAAATGATTCTGCTGGTGGCCGATATGCAGGACCTGAGGGCCAACCCGGCGCGACCGGCGATGGGCACGGTGCTGGAAGCGAAACTGGATCGCGGACGCGGTCCGGTGGCAACAGTGCTGGTGCGCAACGGAACGCTGAAGGTGGGCGACTACTTCATCGTCGGCAGCGTGTTCGGGCGCGTGCGCGCCATGTTCGACGATCAGGGCCAGCAGACGCGCGAAGTGGGCCCGTCAATGCCGGCCGAAGTCATTGGTCTCGACTCCCTGCCGGACGTCGGCGACCTGATGCAGGTAGTGACCGATACGGCCAAGGCCAAGCAGATCGTGATTTATCGCGAATCCAAGGCGCGCGAAGCGGCCATGTCCAAGACCAACCGCATCACCCTGGAACAACTGCACGATCAGCTCAAGGAAGGCGAAACCAAGGAGCTGAACATTATTCTCAAGACCGACGTGGGCGGAACTGCGGAGGTGTTGACCGACACGCTGCAGAAGCTCTCCAACGACAAGGTCAAGATCCGCGTCCTGCACTCGGGCGTGGGCGCGATCACCGAAACCGATGTGCTGCTGGCTTCGGCCTCCAACGCCATCATCGTGGGCTTCAACGTGCGCCCGGAACGCAACGCGCAGACTACGGCGGACCAGGAGAAAGTGGACATCCGCCTGCACACGATCATTTACGAACTGGCGGACGAGATCAAGCGCGCCATGACCGGTCTGCTGGAGCCGGTGTTCAAGGAAGTCTACAAGGGCCGGGCCAGGGTGCGCGAGGTGTTCCGCATCAGCAAGGTGGGCGTGGTGGCGGGTTGCTACGTCGACGACGGCGTGCTGACGCGCAACTCCGAAGTCCGCATCCTGCGCGATAACGTGGTGGTGCACACCGGCAAGATCGAAGGACTGAAGCGCTTCAAGAACGACGCCAGCGAGGTTAAGGCCGGCTTCGAATGCGGCGTCTCCATCGCGAATTACAGCGACATCAAACCCAACGATGTGTTCGAGGCGTTCGTGACTGAGCGCGTCGCCAACGAGGCCTTCGTCTAATATGTCGCCCGCAAAACGGAGCGCTGCGGCTGCAAAAAGGGTTCTAAACGTTGCCTCCGCGCCCTTTGCGGGCTGCACGCCCCGCTGACCGCCGTGCCGTCCATCGGCGTCATTACCTTTGAGTTGCGGCTGGACGACGCGCATTCCCTCAAAGACAAGCGCCACTACGTCAAGAGCCTCAAGGACCGCCTGCGCAGCAAGTTCAACGTGGCCGTCTCCGAGATCGCTTACCAGGAGGTCTGGCAGCGCGGCCTGGTGGCGGCGGTGACGGTTTCTCCCGATAAGGCTCGCGCCGAGCAGGTGCTGCAATTGGTCGAGCGCGAGGCCGCGGCGCTACTGGGTCCGTTGCTGGTGGACTCGACCACGGAGTGGCTGGCCTGAGAAGGCAACTGTGGAACCAGCCGAATAGCAACCCGGGCAGGAGCTGCAGGAAGAGCCGGCCCAGTGAGGTGCTCAGTTGCCAATCGAGCGCGTACGGCGTAACCAAGTAAAAAAAGAAGTACCCGGCGAACATCAATCCAGTGATCGCGAGGCTGGCGAACGCCGCGCGGTTTAGTTTGAATCCCAAAGCTACACTGAACAGCGGCAGGAGAAGCAGTTGCGGGAGCGCCGCTGCATTTCTGCCGTATGCGCTAGCGGTCTGCCAGTAACGGCCTGGGTCAACCAGCTTGGCGGCTATGACCGCTCCGCCCTGACGCCACGTCGGATCGACGCCGGGTCCGACACGAAGTTTAAACCAGATCAAGAAAAGCAAAACCGGTAGAGCGCCGGCCAGCATCAGCGCGGCTCGCCTCCATCCGTAAAATATCAGGGCGATGGCGAGGCAGATAACAGTGAAGAGCAACCCTTCGTCTTTCGTCCACGCGGAAAATGAGGCCGTAACGCCAGCGAGCAGCGCCAACCGACGATCCGTCTGGCTGGCGCACAGCAGCGCGATCGTACACAGAAAATACAAGCTAACCGGCACGTCTGCGTATTGGCTGGCCGCCAGCGGGACCCAACCTGGAACTGCCAGCAGCAACGCTCCGGCGCAAACCCCGATGGTCAGGCCGCGCTGCAAAGCCAGGCCGGCGACCAGCACCACAATGGTCGCGAGCATAAACAACAGCGCCGCGGCGATGGGGATGGAGGAATCCATCGAGCCGGTGTACCTCCAAGCGTGGGCAATGATGGATGAGGTCAGCAAAGGATAATCCGGGTGCTGTAGAACTATATATTTCGAGACGGCGTAATGCCAACTATTCTCGCCCCCGTAGAGGTAGCGGGCGCGGAGGTTCCAGATAGACCAAGCATCCCATTCGCCCTGCGGATCGACGCGGCTTATTTGGAAAAACGACGCCAGGGCCAAGGCGAATTCGGCAGTGAAGGCGATGACTGCCAGGAGAGCCGGTTTTGAAATACGCAAGCTGGATCGCGCGGCACGCGATGGGCGCTTCCGGTGATAAAGCCACAGGGCCGCCGCAAGCAGCAGCGCTTGCGCGATGGCAAGAGGTGCGACGCGCGCCACCCCCGCAGCGGTGAAGCAAAAGAAGAGTAAGGAATCGATCCCCAGGCCGACCGCAGCACCACACGCGCCGAGGAAAAGCACCGCAGCCGCGCTTTTTTGCTGTGGATAGAACGAGCGGATCAGCAGGTAACCAGTCACGATTGCGAACGCGAACGACGCCACGAAAATCATCGCCGATACAGTACAACCCCGTGGCCGAGGTTTCTGACCAACTTCAAGCCAAGCTGCTTACCCGCAGCTTCGTAATCCTGTGGTTTGCTGAAATCACCGATCACCCATTCGGCAACGGCCGGGTCCGGAAACCATACCAACATCCTCGGCGCGAAAGCAAACCGAATCGGAAACGGAGGTGTCAGGTCCGTTCCGTCCGGCACATCGGAAAAATAACCGACGACGCTCGATCCAGAGGTTTCGCGGACGGCCGGCGCGAATCTGGCCAGTTGGGCGGGAGCGCCGTTGGTCGGCTCGGCGAATGCTCGCCGCGACAGTTGAAGCGAGGAGAAGAGGCAAAAGGCAAGCGCGACGGCCAAGGCAATGTGCCGGAGTCTTTGCATCCGTTATCGACGTATATGATCTCAGATTTTCTGAAGTCGAGTCGCAGACTGCTTGTTGGATCAGGTGCCGAAGAGATCAACTACTGTATCCTGAATTTTTATGCGTCTTGTTACCTTTCTACCCCCTGGCGGGCACGCCCAGGCCGGCATTCTTTCCGGCAGCCAGATCCAGCCTACGGGAACGGACATGCTCTCGATCTGTGCGGCTGGCCAAGCGGTGCCCGCTGGCGAGGCCTTCGATTCGGCGAAGGTCAAAATCCTCGCGCCGATTCCGCGCCCTCCCAAGTTGATCTGCGTGGGCCTGAACTATCGCGACCACGCGGCCGAAGCGAGAATGGAGGTGCCCAAGGTGCCGACCATTTTCAATAAATTTCCCAACGTGGTCATTGGGCCGGGCGATCCCATCGTGCTGCCGCGCGTGTCGACCAAGCCGGATTATGAAGCCGAGTTCGCCTTCGTGATCGGCCGTGGCGGGCGCTACATTCCGGCCTCACGCGCGATGGAGCATGTCTTCGGCTACACCATCGTCAACGACGTTAGCGCGCGGGATTTTCAGAACGCGACCTCGCAGTGGCTGATGGGCAAGACCTTCGATACCTTCGCGCCGATGGGGCCGTGCATCGTGACCAAGGATGAGATCCCCGATCCGCACGCGCTCGATATTTCGTTAGAGATCGGCGGCGTGACGCTGCAGAAATCGAACACGCGGGAGCTGATCTTCAAGATCCCGGAGCTGATTGAGTACATCTCGCAGGTGGTGACGCTGGAGCCGGGCGATGTGGTCGCCACCGGCACTCCCGCGGGAGTCGGGTTTGGGCACAGGCCGCCGCGCTGGCTCAAGCCCGGCGAGGAAACCATCGTGCGGATCGAGGGGATCGGGGAGCTGCGCAATCCGGTGGTCGCGGAGACGTAGGAAGGACCGCTCCCTGTGGTCGCGGCTCAGCCAAGCCCCCGTCAAACCGGGTTAATTTAAACGATCGGCGACCAGATGGTCGCAGAGCAGCAGATGTGTCGCGTTACGGAGCCGCGACTGCGAAGCGGTTTTTGCCGTGGTCTTCCGGGGTCGCATGTAAGGCGTCCGGAGATATCACGACTGCAGGTCTGCGCTTGGCCGACGCCAGGTCCGTGAATGGAAAGGACACCAGAACGATATCGCCCTGTCTATAACCGGTCGTAGACGGCATCCTCTTCGTTGTCCCAGAATTCGAAGGAAGGCCCCGCCGCCTGCAGCCAGAGGAGGTCGTTCTTCAGCGCAAGGACTTCCTCTTCCGAGAAGAACCGGTAGAGCTTACCAGGCGTCGCGCCGACGATTTCTTCGAGGGGAGTGAAAACGCCATTCTCGTATCGTACGGCGACGCTCATGATCTCATGATAGCGGTTTGAGACACTCTTGCAGAGCGATGTCGCCGCCGAATGTGGTCAAATAGAAGTTACCCCCGCCTCGGAGGAAACAACCCTGTTGAACCCTGCAGTTCTCGCCCTGGAAGATGGCACCATCTTCGAGGGCCAGAGTTTTGGTGCGCCCGCGGAACGCTCAGGCGAGGTCGTCTTCAACACGGCCATCACCGGCTATCAGGAGATCTTCACCGATCCCTCTTATTCCGGCCAGATTGTGGTGCTGACCAACCCGCAAATTGGCAACTACGGCGCCAACAACGCCGACAGCGAATCCGTGCGCCCGTTCATCGAAGGACTGGCGGTGCGCGAGTTCTCGCCGCTTTCAAGCAACCGGCGGGCGGACGAGACGGCGCAGCAGTTCCTGGTGGACGCGAGCGTCCCGGTCATTACCGGCATCGATACCCGCGCCCTGGTGCGGCATCTGCGGTCGCGCGGCGTGATGCGCGGCGTGCTTTCGGCGCTCACTACGGATGCTGCGGAGTTAGTCGAGAAAGCCCGGAGCGCCCCTTCGATGACGGGCCTCGATTTGGCCACGCGCGTTTCGACGCGGGAGCGATACGAGTGGGTCGCGCCAGTGGAGGCTTGTTCGCCGTCGCAGCACATTGCCGCCCCCGGCGAGGCTCGCTATCACGTGGTCGCCTACGATTTCGGGATGAAGCGCAACATCCTGCGCAGGCTCGCGCAATCGGGTTGCCGGCTCACCGTGATTCCCGCGCAAACTTCCGCGGAGGAAGTGCTGGCGCTGAAACCGGACGGGGTCTTCCTGTCCAACGGTCCCGGAGATCCCGAGCCGTTGACGCATCAAGCCGCGCAGGTGCGCAAGCTGATCGGGCACGTGCCGATTTTCGGAATCTGCCTGGGGCACCAGATTCTGGGCCTGGCGGTGGGCGGCAAGACTTACAAACTCAAGTTCGGGCATCGCGGCGCGAATCATCCGGTGATGAATAAGGTCACCGGCAGGGTGGAGATCACCTCCCACAATCATGGCTTCGCGGTGGATCCGGATTCGCTCAACCTGAACGAGATCGAAATTACCCACACCAACTTGAACGATCAAACGCTGGAAGGCTTCCGGCATCGCAATTATCCGGTGTTCTGTGTGCAATATCATCCGGAGGCCGCGCCGGGCCCGCACGATTCGCACTATCTGTTCGAGGATTTTAGAAAATTGATGGAGCAGAACTAAGATGGAGCAGAAGTAGATGCCGCGCCGCAATGACCTCCATCGCATACTGATCGTCGGTTCCGGGCCCATCGTCATCGGCCAAGCCTGCGAGTTCGATTACTCCGGCACGCAGGCGTGCAAGGCGCTGCGCGCGGACGGCTTTGAAGTGGTGCTGATCAATTCGAATCCGGCCACTATCATGACCGACCCGAATCTGGCGGATCGCACGTATGTGGAGCCACTGAGCGTCGAATACGCCACGGAGGTCATCAAGCGCGAGCGTCCCGATGCGCTGCTTTCGACGGTCGGCGGGCAGACCGGACTGAATCTTTCCGTGGCGCTGGCCGAAGCCGGCGTGCTGGACAAATACGGTGTGGAGCTTATTGGAGCCAAGATTGACTCGATCAAACGCGCCGAAGACCGGCTGCTGTTCAAGGACGCGATGCGCGAGATCGGCTTGGATCTGCCGCAATCGCAACTGGTGAATTCGGTCGAAAAAGGCATGGATTTCGCCAACCGCATCGGCTTCCCCGTGATTCTGCGGCCTAGCTTCACGATGGGCGGCAGCGGCGGCGGCATCGCTTACAATCGCGAGGAGCTGATCGAGATCCTGGAAAACGGCCTGGACCTTTCGCCGGTGCACGAAGTCCTGATCGAAGAGAGCGTGCTGGGGTGGAAGGAATTCGAGCTGGAGGTGATGCGCGATCTGGCCGATAACGCCATCATCGTCTGCTCCATCGAAAATTTCGATCCCATGGGCGTGCACACCGGCGATTCCATCACGGTGGCTCCCGCGCAGACGCTCACCGACCGCGAATACCAGATGATGCGCGACGGCGCGCTGGCCTGCCTGCGCAAGATCGGCGTCGATACCGGAGGGTCGAACGTGCAGTTCGCCATCGACCCGGTGAGCGGGCGCATGGTGATCGTGGAGATGAATCCGCGGGTCTCGCGCAGTTCCGCACTGGCCTCCAAAGCCACCGGATTCCCCATCGCCAAAATCGCGGCGAAGCTTGCTGTCGGGTACCGGCTGGACGAAATCAACAACGACATCACGCGCAAGACGCCGGCGTGCTTTGAGCCGACCATCGATTACGTGGTGGTGAAGATTCCGCGCTGGCAGTTCGAAAAGTTCCCGGGCGCGGAGCCGGTGCTGGGCACGCAGATGAAGAGCGTGGGCGAGGTGATGGCCATCGGGCGCACGTTCAAGCAGGCTCTGGGCAAGGGCATGCGCAGTCTCGAGACTGGCAAGGCGGACGGCGCAACCAAGTTCCAGGATGAGTTGATCGAGGCGCGGCTGATCACGCCGAATCCCGACCGGCTCGGTTATATTCGGTACGCTTTCTCGCGCGGCTACACCGAGGAGCGCGTGCATGCGCTGACCTCCATCGATCCCTGGTTCCTGCGGCAGGTGCGCGAGGGCGTGGATGACGAACACGCGGCGGGCGAGCTTTCGCTCGATACGGTCACCAAGGACCGGCTGCGACAGTTCAAGCGCGACGGCCTTTCCGATGCGACGCTCGGGCGCGCTTGGAACGTGAGCGCGCTCACGGTTCGCGAAAAGCGCAAGGAGCTGGGCGTCACCGCGGTGTTCAATCGCGTAGACACCTGCGCGGCGGAGTTCGAAAGCTTCACTCCGTATCTTTATTCGAGCTACGAATCGGAGTGCGAAGCCGCGCCTTCGGATCGCAAAAAGGTGATGATTCTTGGGAGCGGCCCCAACCGCATCGGGCAGGGAATCGAGTTCGACTACTGCTGCTGCCACGCGTCCTACGCGCTGCAGGCGTTCGGCATCGAGTCGATCATGGTCAACTGCAACCCGGAGACCGTCTCGACCGATTACGACACCAGCGACCGGCTGTACTTCGAGCCGCTGACGCTCGAAGAAGTTCTGAATATCTGCGACACCGAAAAACCGGACGGAGTGATTGTGCAGTTCGGCGGCCAGACTCCGTTGACGCTGGCGCTGCCGCTCAAGTATGCGGGCGTGCCGATTATCGGAACGAATCCGGAAAATATCGATCTGGCCGAGGATCGCAAACGCTTCGGCAAGCTTCTTGATGATTTGAAAATCCCGGCGCCGGCCAACGGCTCGGCCACCAATGCGGAGGGCGCCTGCGAGGCCCGTGCGCCTTCGCGCGCCAGATCGGGTATCCGGTGCTGGTTCGCCCCAGCTATGTGCTGGGCGGCCGCGCGATGGTGATCGCCTACGACGAAGACACCGTGCGGCGTTACATGCGCGAGGCGGTGGTGTTTTCGCAGGACCGGCCGGTGCTGATCGACCGCTTCCTGGAAGACGCGACTGAAATCGATGTGGATGCGCTGGCTGATTCCCACGGCGAAGTTCTGATCGCCGGCATCATGGAGCACATCGAAGAGGCGGGCGTGCATTCGGGCGATTCGAGCTGCGTGCTGCCGGCCACGTCGCTGGCGCCGGAAACGGTGGCGACCATTCGGTCTTACACGGAACGGCTGGCGCGCGCGCTGAACGTGATCGGGCTGATGAACGTGCAGTACGCGGTGAAGGACGGGATGGTGTACGTGCTGGAGGTGAATCCGCGCGCTTCGCGCACCGCGCCGTATGTAAGCAAGGCGACGGGCGTGCGCGCTGCCGAAGATCGCCGTTGGTGCTGATGCTGGGCAAGAAGATTTCCGATTTCACCGAGGCGCGCGGAGTTCTGGAAGTGCCGCGGTTCTTCGTGAAGTCGCCGGTATTCCCGTTCAACAAATTCCCCGGCGTCGATCCGGCACTGGGACCGGAGATGCGTTCGACCGGCGAGGTGATGGGCGTCGGCGACAATTTCGGCGAGGCGTTCGCGAAGGCGCAGTTGAGCGCGGGCACTCCGCTGCCGGATAAGGGCCGAGTGTTCATCAGCGTGAACGATCGCGATAAGGCCGCGGCAGTGCAACTCGCGCGGCGCTTCCACGAGCTTGGGTTCGAGATCGCCGCCACGCGCGGTACCGCCGATGCGATTCGCAGCGCCGGGTTGCCGGCCAAGATCGCATTCAAGGTGAACGAGGGACGGCCGAATGCGGTGGACTTGCTGAAAGCCGGCTCGCTGAGCTTGATCGTGTACACCGGCACCAGCGGCGCGCACGCCTTCGACGATGAAAAGAAGATCCGCCGCGGCGCGGTGACCTATCGCATTCCGTGCATCACCACCATCAGCGGGGCCCGAGCCGCGGTGGAAGCGATCGCCTCACGCAGGCGCGATCCCATTCGGGTGTGGAGCTTGCAGGAGATCCACTCAACGGCGGCCAAGGGCTCGGCGCAGTAAGTTAGACGAGGGTTTTGCGCCACTCGGCGAGGCCGCGGATGATGCAGGCATCGAGCCACTTGAGGTAACGGCCCCTGAGCTCGTCCACTGGGTCTTTATAGTCGATCCGAAAAATGTCCTCAGATAACGGCACCACGTCGCCATCTCCAGCGCGAAAGTAGGCCGCCGAGGCTACGAGCCCCCTAAAAACCGCTCCTAGCGAGTGAAGGCTCACCACCATCCGGGACAATGAGCCGCCGGCGGAGAAAATCAGTTCGTGATTCAGCGACTCTTCGGCTGTGTTCGGTTGATACCTGAGCTTCTCTGCCAACTGCTTTAAAACGGAAAGCTCCATCGAGGCGTTCACCGAGCGGAACGTGAGCGCCACGTTTGCCGTACCAATCTCCTTGGTCAGCATTGCCGCCAGGTTATTCAACCTTGCGGCCGCTGCCTGGTACAGATCGCGGCCGATCTCTCGCACCCGGGCGTATTCGGTCGGGGCGATCCGGTGAAGCGCCACGAGAAGGTCACGCGTAGTCGCCACCGCCTCGCTGACCGATGATACCGGTTTTGCGTCCGCGACTCTCACTATCGCGCTCGTTAGGTCCCGTTTTTGCATCCGCGCGAGAAAGCTGATGAATCGATCGGGGTTCCCTGCGTCCGCTGACTCCAAGGTATCGATGTACCTCTCCCAATCGTCGCGCCGGACGACCAGCGGGAAGAAACGGCCCTTGATCAACACCAAGCTCGCGAGCGCCCTCGCGACCCGTCCGTTTCCATCCTGAAACGGATGGATCTGGGTGAACGCGTGATGGAGCCACGCTGCCTCGACCAAGGACGGTACGCCCCGCAGATCATGCTGCCTGTGGAACTCCACTAGCCGATCCATCTCTGAGGCGACGTGCTCGGGCGGGCAATACTCATGAACAGCTTTGTCCCGGCGAGTCGGGCTGTTCGGATGCTCCTTGTATGCGCCTTTCTTAAGCTGGATGTGGACCTCTGTCCCAAACTGATCCACGCCTTTGACCGCGTCCTGATGCCGCAAAAGGGCTGAGTGAAGTTCCTTGATGTAGCTCGTGCTCAGCTCACGCCGCTGCGTGACGAAATCGAACAGTCCTTCTAAAGCGTCCTCGTGCGCTTGAATGATCTGCGCAACGACCGTCGGGTCCAGGTTAGTCGACTCTCGCGGAATGTAGGATGAATCGATGCCGCGGCGGATCAGAAGCTCCGTGGTTCCTCGATCGAGCGTGTACACACCCTCAATGGTTCCGGTCTCGATCGACCATTCCCGCGCCAATTCCGCCGCGAAGGCCTTCGTGTCGATGGCGTCTTTTTGTTCGAGCCAAACCTGATACAGCGACTCCAGCTCCCGGTCGCGGAACTGCTCCAGATCCGGCGGGGGGGGCCGCGATCTCCTGCCATTTGTGGTGAATCGGGGCAGCCGGCATGCCCCCATCGTATCCTTACTTAGTAACAGCCCGCAAAACGGAGCCTGGGTCGCGGCCAGACCGGTCGTTGCTCCCGCATATTGAGGGTCGCGACCGGCCCTTTGCGGGCTAGCTAGTTCGCCATTACGTTCAGCACCAGCTTCTGCAACTGCGGCAGCTCCTTCGTCCGTGCGTCGGCGCTGAGGGGATTGCCGGATAGCGACAGCGTGCGGAACGGCACCACCGCGGCGGCGGGGCCGGGCGGTGGCGTGGTCGAGGCAACCAGCGGCGCAAGGTCCTTGATCTGGTTCTGATCCAGGTAGAGATAGCGCCAGTCCTTGAGGCCGGTCAACGGCGACAGGTCCGTGACCTTGTTCCGTTTCACATCCAGAAGCCACAGCGACTTGATGCCGGCCAGCGGCGCCAGATTGGAGATCTGGTTGCCCGCAACAATCAACTCCTGCAGATTGGGCAGGCCGCTCAGCGGGCTGAGATCGGAGACCTGGTTGTTGGCAAGGTCCAGATGCGTCAGCGCCTTGAGATTCGCAAGTGGCCGGAGGTCGGAAACCTCGCTTCCCTCCAGATCCAAAAACTCCAGTTTGGTGAGTCCGGCCAGCGGAGTCAGATCGCGAACCTTCCCGCCGCGAATCGTGATCGATTCCAAATTGGTCAGCTTGGCCAGCGGCGAAAGATCGGTGACCGGTGCGTCCGGCAGATATAGAAACGCGAGCTTGGTGCACGCTTCCAGGCCGGAAAGGTCATGGACGGTCTGGCCGGAATCGGCCGAGACCAGAAGAATCTGCGATACCCGCGCGGCCGTGAGAGGAGCCTTGGGGTCGTGGTCCGGCACATATTTGCGGACGACGGATTCCAGAGCCGGATCTTTGAAAGTGACTTGTTGGCCGTGCAGCGCAACGGCCGCGAATACGAATAAAGGAGTCAAACGGCGCATACGAGACAGTTCCCACCGATATTGTAGGGCAGGCCCCGGCGCGTCTTCAATCCCCTTTCAACGGGTGTTTTCCACCAGCTTCTGGACCGCAGGAGCGAAGGGAAGCAGCAGGCCGGCCGCGTGACTGGAGGCATTCTTGACCGCGTCCAGCGTGCTCTTTCTCCACCCCTCCGGCGCTGGCGAGTCGACGTAACCGAGCGCCTCCGTGCCCGCTTTGCACATGATCACGGCCGCGTCCGCGACCGGCGCGTCTTCGGCCAGCAGCGAATTGCTCTCGAGCAACGGGCGAACCTCGCTGGCCGCGCGCGACCATTCGACAAGCTGGGCGGCAAGCTGCGTACGCAAGTCCATCTGTAACTGCAAAGCCGCGGCGCCAGCAGGCGTAGGCACGGCGAGATACTGATCCACGGCATCGCGGAACCGGCGCGCCGCGTCGCTCTCCGGAGGAATCGCGTCCACCAGTTGATTGAACGGCGTGGACGCGCCATAGGGACTGCGATGACGCTCGTAACCTTTGACCGGTTCCAGCATGGCGGCGAACGCATCCAGCGGGCCCACTGGCGTCCCTCCTGCGAGCCGCTTGCGCATCAGTTCCAGATTCGAGTACTGCGTCAGCCCGAGCCATTCCAGCCACCGGCTGGTGCTCTCGAGACGCGTGTACATCGAGGCTGGGTCCGTGACGCTTTGCGGCGACCAGAAGCGTTCCGCAATCGCCGCGAGCCTCGGCCACAGTTTCGCGTCGAGCGTTTCCGGGGTGACCAGTTCCTCCCACTGCGCGGCTTCGCCTCCCAGGATGCGCGCCTGCTCCTCCGGCGCGAGGGTCGTGGCATCGCCATTGAAAGGATCGACGGCGTAGTGCTGGCCCGAGGACTGCATCAGGTCCAGGTAGTAGCCGGCTGAAAGGATTCCGGGATAGCCCTGGCGCGCGGCTTCGGCCAGCGATTTGGTGCCGCGCCAGGATTGAATCAGGATGGTCTTGGGTAAATCCGGGGCCAGGATCTCATCCCAGCCCTCCATCTTTTTGTGGTCCTTGGCCAACATTTTCTGGATACGTTTGTTGAAGTAGGCCTGCAGAGCTGCCGCGTTCGCCAGTTTGTGCGACTTCATGAACGCGCGGATCTTGGGCTGGCTGTTCCATTCGCGCGCGCTGACCTCATCGCCGCCGATGTGGAAGTATTCGTCCGGAAACAGCTTGGCCATTTCACCAAAGAAGCCGTCGAGGAAACTGTAGGTGGATTCGCGGGTGGGGTCCATCACGCCCATCGGGCCGTTCTTTTCGTGCACGATCTGATACGGCCCGGGCTTGCTGGCCAGGTTGGGGTACGCCGCCAGCCAGCTTGTGGAATGGCCCGGAACATCGAACTCGGGAACGATGCGGATGCCGCGATCCCGCGCGTAAACGATGACGTCGCGAATCTCCGCCTGCGTATAAAACAAGCCGTCGGAGCCGAGCTGTTGCAGTTTCGGATACCGTTTGCTCTCCACGCGGAAGCCCTGATCGTCGGACAGATGCCAGTGCAGAACGTTGAGCTTCACGGCAGCCATCCCGTCGAGGGTGCGCTTGATTCCTTCTACCGGAATGAAGTGGCGCGAGACATCGAGAGAGAGCCCGCGCCAGGGGAAACGGGGTTGGTCATGGATCTCGGCCAGGGGCACGCAGAAAGCGGGAGCGCCGCTCGAGCACGGCGTCACCAGTTGCAGAAACGTTTCCACGCCGCGCATTGCGCCCAAGGGCGAGTCCGCGGAAAGCCGGATGCGATCGGAGGAGATCACCAGCGCGTAGGATTCGTCGTCGCCCAGCTTCTGGGGCGCGGCATGGTTGCGCTTCTCTATCGCTATGGTTAGAGCAGCCGGCGCAATGGTCAGATTCGCCGGCTCGGGGGGAGCGACGGCCGTGCGTAACGGGAGACCGGTTTGGCGCGCGAGGCGAGCAATCGTCCGCAACCGCAGGCCCGTGACTCGAGAATCGGTGCTGCCTGTGCCCGTGGTTACGATCGAAAAATCGACCCCGATCCGGAGCGTGCCTTCGCCGAGGCTCACTTGTGCGGGCCACGGCATCAGAGGTAATTGCTGGGCGCACGCCGCCGCGGCCGCGGTCAGCGCGGACAGCACGAAAAGCGCGCGTAAGCGCGTCAAGAGTGGGCCACGCTCACGGAATAAATGGGAGGCAGATTCGCCGCCAGCACGCCCCAGCTTTCGCCTGCGTCTTTGGTCGCGAAGACGGAGCCGCCGGAGGTTCCGAAGTACACTCCCGCGGGGCTCGACCGGTCTGCGGTCATGGCTTCGCGCAGCACCGTGACGTGCGCGTCGCGCTTGGGAAGGCCGCGGCTGAGCAGCGTCCAGTTCTTGCCGCCGTCGCGGCTGCGAGCCACCGCCAACTGCCCGTTCAGATTGCAGCGGTACTCCGCGCCTTCATGCGGAATGGTGAACAGCGTCTCGGGCTCGGCCTCGGGAACGGCGAGTCCGAAACCGAAACGCGACGGCAGTCCGCGCGTGATATCGGTCCAGCGCTTGCCGGAGAGCTTGCCCTTGTAAACGCCGCAATGATTCTGCTGGTACAGCGTCTCCGGATGTGCGGGATGCGCCAGCAGCTTGTGGACGCACTGGCCCACCTCGGGAAACTTGTCCGGAAGAAAGTCGGCGCGAACGCCCTGGTTGAAAGGTTCCCAGCTTTGGCCGCCGTCCGCGGTGCGGAACGCTCCCGCCGCGGAGATAGCCACCACCATTCGGCCTCCACCCAGGCATTGAATCGAATGCAGGCACATTCCGCCGGCTCCCGGCATCCATTTCGAGCGCGTGGGGTGCAGCGTGAGGGCCTCCACCATTTCCCAGGTTTGGCCCCAGTCCCGGCTGCGGAACAGAGCGCCCGGGTCGCATCCGGCATAGACCACGCCGGGCTCATCGGCATGCCCGGGGCGGATGTGCCAGACTCGCTTGAGGGTCTGCTCCGGAAGGCCCTTCAGTTCCAGCCCTTGGTCGGATATCTGCCAGGTCTTGCCGCCGTCGGCGCTGGAGTGAATGTGCGGCCCGAACCACGCGGAGTTGACGGCTGCGTAGCAACGCTTGGGATCGCGCGGATCCTGGACCACGTGGTTGATCTCCAGTCCGCGGAAAAACGGCCCTTCGATTTTCCACGAACTGCGGTCCTTAGATCGCGCGACGAAAGCTCCTTTGCGCGTCCCCAGCCAAATCGCGATTTTCTCTGCCACGCTTCATTATTAGCCGCCGACGGGACGCGGGCAAGCCCGCACCGCGCCCAAAGCATCGAGGCACGCCGGATCAGATACTGAGCCGCGACCGCAAGGGAGCGGTCCAGTGCGTAAAACACCGCTCGGCTCAGAGGGCACCCCCGTCGCGGCTCTGTTGGCGTACGCTGGTATCCTTGAAATATGCGAAAGTTTGCCCTGTTGCTATCCGCCGCTGCGTGTGTCTTTGTCCAACAAACTCCGGGCCAAACTCCCGCTGGACCCGACCTGGTGGTGCTGACCGTCGGCGATCAACAGATCACCAAGTCTGAGTTTGAAAGGATCGTCAGCACCCTGCCGGAAAACGCGCGCGACCAGGCCAAGACGCCCGAAGGGCGCCGCCAATTGGCGGACCAACTGGTGGAGCTGAAGGTTCTGGCGCAGGCGGCGAAGGCGCAGAAGCTGGATCAAGCTCCGGACGTGAAGACGCGGCTGGAGGTGGATGTCGATCAGATCCTGGCCAGCGCGGTTTACCGCACGCTGTCCAATCCCGATTCCGCCGCGATGCACGCCTACTATGACGCGCACAAGGGCGAAATGGAGCAGATTCACGCGCGCCATATCCTGATCCGGTTTCAGGGGTCAGCCGTGCCGGTGCGGCTGGGACAAAAAGATTTGACCGAGGCCGAGGCATTGCAGAAGTGCAAGGACCTGCGCGCCAAGATCGTCGCCGGGGCGAAGTTCGCCGAGGTGGCGCAATTGGAGAGCGACGATGTCGGCTCCGGGCAGAAGGGCGGCGATCTGGATACGTTCGGCCACGGCGCGATGGTGGCGGAGTTCGAAAAGGCGGCGTTCGCGCTGAAGGTCGGCGAAGTGAGCGAGCCGGTGCGCAGCGCCTTCGGCTACCACCTGATCCTGGTGGAAGAGCACACTACCAAGTCGTTTGACGATGCGCTTCCGGAGATCATCAAGGCTCTCGGCCCCGCTGCCGCGGATAAGGCGGTGGAGCAGATGAAGAGCAAGGCCAAGGTGGTTTACGACGACAGCTATTTCGGGAAGTAGCCGCGTTATCCTGATGGAAGGAGCGCAGGGTATGGCAAGCCTTGATTGGTCACAATGCCCCGCCGTGGAGAGCGCGGCGGACAGGCGCAGCGGCGCATGGGTGTTTAAAGACACGCGTATGCCGGTCGCGACAGTTTTTGAAAGCCTTGAAGTAGGCGCGAGCATCGACGAAATCATCGAGCAGTACGATGTTACGCGTGAGCAGATTCAAGCGGTGCTTGAATTTGCGGCGCGTAGTCTCGATGCGCCGAAGGTTCCCGTAGGCGCAGCCAGATCTGATGCGCATCCTGTTTGATCAAGGTGTGCCACGAGGGCTTACCGCCTCGCTGTCGGGTCACGAGGTTATCGAGGCTAAGGGCTGACGGCTAGCCCTATTGGACTTCAAAACGAAGAGCTGGAGCGCTTCATAAAGCCTGCCTCGAAAAGCTGCCAGCGGAACCTTGTGCTGATCTAAACGGAGCTTTACGAATACTACAAGCGCACGGGGATGTTGGATGTTTTCTTTTCGCTGTTCCCGGCTTATGATAGGCGTACAATTGGCGCGTGACGCCATCGCCGGAGGTGCTAAAAAGCTACGATGAAAGGAGGACTGACGATGAACCTTGAAATCCATAGGCCGGAGTTGGTGCAGCGCGTTAACGAACAAATTCAGAGCCGCCGTCTTCATGACGCGGACGAACTTCTCGAACAGGCTCTCGACGCCCTCGATGAAAAATCCCCCGCGCCGGCATCGGCAGCGGAACGGCGGCGTGTGGCGGGGCGCAAAAGCCTCGTGGAGGTGTTCGCACCGCTACGCGGCCTGAACCTCGATTTCACCCGTAATAAGTCCACGGGCCGCCCGGTCGATCTTTCATGAGCCGGGCGTTTCTAATCGACACCAATATTCCTTCGGAGCTAACCCGTCCGCAGCCGGAACCGCGCGTAACGCGCTGGCTGGAGGACACGGACGACGAGTTGATGTATTTCAGCGTGGTAAGTATCGGCGAGGTGTGCAAAGGCCTCACCGTGCATCCCGAGGCGCAACGCCGCGCATGGCTGCGCAATTGGCTCGATAAGGAACTGCGCCCGTGGCTGGCAGACCGCATCCTGCCGGTCAGTGAAGCGATTGCGGAACGCTGGGGCATTCTCGAAGGCGAATGCCAATTGAAGGGCATCACGCTGCATGCGCCTGACGGGCTCATCGCGGCCACGGCGCTTGAACATGACCTAACCGTGGTGACGCGGAACGTGAAAGATTTCACGGACCTCGGCATTGCGATTTTCAACCCGTGGGAAGCTCCATAGCCCCCGTGGTTCGCGCGGCGAAGCCGCGCCGCGTCTATCGTTTGTTGTTGAGTACTTGGTCCACGTCCTCCGGCTCGCTGAGTCGCAGTCGAAGGATTTCATTTCGAGAGATTCCGAGTTCGTGCAAATACAGGATAAGTTTCCTCAAAACGCCCCTATCGAGTGAGTCTGCGATTTGTAGCACTAAGCGTATGACGTTTACTGTGGTTCCGAAGTCCTTTTGTAGGGGTCAATCCTCTGTGAGCGCTACTCCGAACTGTTGTACGGCTTCAGCGTGCGCCAACAGTGTGCGCTGTGTTTCCTCCGCTATGTAACAGTGCTCCCGGCGCGGCCCGTGCGCCTTACCGCATAGGGCACAGCCCATCCCCTGCGCGTCGAACCGTGAGCAGCCACACTCAAGACAGCGAAGCATTTGTGTTAAGAATACCAGGCCTCAAAATTTTGGGACTGACGGCCAGCCGCAAAACGAAGGTCTTGGCGCGTGTCATAAGCCTGTCTCGAAAAGCTGCCAGTGGAATCCTTGCACTGGTCTAAACGGACCTCAAAAAGCGCTACAGCCGTACGATCTTTTCCGAAGTAATCCCCTTCAGCGCGTTGCGCGTGTCGACGATCAGGCGCGCGGATTTGACCAATCCCGGGTAGTCGAAGCTTTTGTGGTCGGTCATGATGACCACGCAATCGGCCGAGGCGGCCTCGCCGTCCGAGCTGGCCTTCATCTCGATTCCGTCGGCTTTGAGGTGCGGAACGTAGGGGTCGTTGTAGGTGACCCTGGCGCCGTGCTTACCCAGCGGATGGATGATGTCCAACGCCGGGGCCGCGTTGTCATAGCCGGGGCAAATTGATAGTCTGTGTGAGCAACCAATGGCCTACTACATCGACTTGTTCTCTCCAGAGACATACGAGGCCTTCAGGGGCTCTACGCGTGAGGTCTCTGGATTTCGCCTCAATCAGAAGGCCAAGACCGAGCGGATTAAGGCCGGGGACATCTTCGTGTGCTACATGACTCGATTGGCGAGATGGTTTGGAGTCCTTGAGGTTCTCGAAGGGCCGTACGTCGACAGCACACCAATCCTAGTCCCGGGGGAAGATCCATTCGTCATTCGGTTCCGGGTCCGCCCTCGCGTCCTTCTGGACCCGGAGAAATCGATCCCCATCCACGATGACGAGATCTGGAAGGGGCTGTCGTTCACCCGCCTCCTCCCGCCCGGGTCGCGCGACTGGATCGGAAAGGTGAGGGGAAGCCTTACTCGCCTCGAAGACGAGGACGGGAGGTTCCTGGCAGACAAGCTGAGAGCGCAGTCCGAGGGCGGCAAAACGCATCCTCTCGATGAAAAGGACACCCGCAACCTTGCTATCCACAGCGTCAATCTGCCCGGCAAGGTGATAGCCGTCTCGGTCCCGGAGGACGCGCCGGTAGGGGAGGCCTCTGAGCCTGCGCCCGAGACCGAGGTTCGGGAATCGATTCGCATCCAGGCGCTCATCGCGAAAATTGGAGCGTCGATGGGCTTCTCGATCTGGTTGCCCCGTGCCGACAGAGCCGCAGTCTTGAAAGAGTTGGGCGCCGCCGCGTCCAGGCCTCTTGAGAAGCTTCCCCTGAACTATGACGACACAACGCTCCGGACCATCGAGCAGATCGACGTGCTGTGGCTCCGGGGAAGGTCGATTGTGAGGGCCTTTGAGGTCGAGCACACTACCTCGGTCTACTCTGGAATTCTGCGCATGGCAGACCTGCTGGCTCTTCAGCCCAACATGGACATTAAGCTCCACATTGTGGCCCCCACCACAAGGAGAGATAAGGTCTTTTCCGAAATCCGTCGTCCCGTGTTCTCCCTTCTCGATCCGGGACCGCTGACTGACAGCTGCACGTATCTTGCGTACGAGGACATCCGCGAGCTCGGATCGGAGAAGTACCTGGCGTACCTGTCCGACGGCGTCCTCGATGAGTACGCTGAGGAAGCGGAGTGACGGCGCCCGCTACAGCCGTACGATCTTTTCCGACGTAATCCCCTTCAGCGCGTTGCGAGTATCGACGATCAGTCGGGAGGATTTGACCAACCCCGGGTAGTCGAAGCTTTTGTGATCGGTCACGATGACCACGCAATCAGCCGAGGCTGCTTCGCCGGTGGAGCTGGCCTTCATCTCGATCCCGTCGGCCTTGAGGTGCGGGACGTAGGGGTCGCTATAGGTGATCTGGGCGCCGCGCTTGCCCAGCAGATGGATGATGTCGAGCGCCGGCGACTCGCGCACGTCGTCGATGTCGCGCTTGTAGGCAACGCCCATTACATGG
>CAWISY010000147.1:0-9855 GCA_963838455.1 Bryobacterales bacterium | reverse complement strand
GCTGCGCCGTGAGATTCTGTTCGCGCTTTATTTAAACCCAGTGCCATTCTCCTCAACAGCGGTTCGTAGCCCTGCTGCGCCATCCGGCCGTGATCGTCCCCACGGACCTCGTCCAGGGCCTTGTTCATCTTGGCCACGACATGAAAACCGATGAGGAGATGCGCAAGCGCCTGGGAGCCTCGGTGGTACACTACATCCAGATAGGGCTTCCACATATCTGAACGACAAACTGGATCTCGCAGCGAGTCGGTCGTCGAGGAGTGTAAAGATCCCCTGGAAAGATTGGATGGTGCGTTCCTTGCCGACCCAGAGCAGGCGCGTTATTCCGGCGTCGATCTGGTGGACCAGAGTCAGGTACTTGTGGCCTTTGGCGTACTGGATTTCATCCACGCCGATGGCGCGATCGATTCCGCGTGCGTCTCCGGACCCCAGGAACCACATATTCGACCGCGTCGCACACCTTGTCCCAGGAAGTGTGGGAACGACTCGGCGGTTTCCTTCCGTGAGTTGCGCGTCAGCTGGCCAGAACAGCATGTGGGCTTGGGGGGACTGGTGCTTGCCGTCGCTCCAGGAACCTGTTCCACCACGATGCCGCAGTTCCGGCAATGGACGCGCCGCATCCGTACAGAAAGAAAACCAGAAAGCCCCAGAACGGGATGAACTCGAACCGCCCCTCGGGCAGATGATCGTTGAACCCGCCGCCGGCCGGCGGCAGCCCGAGCACACGCCGCAGTACCCTGGCGCGGACGCACGTCTACTTCGATCGTCTTGTTGCCGGGCCGAAGCGGGCGTGCGGATAGACGAATACCCGCTAGCAATCAATGATTTAGATCGTGACGAGTTCCATGCCGCCGACGATAGCGGAAGACGAAGGCCTCCCGCCTCCGGCGTGCCACCGCCCGGCGCGGGCGACGATATTCCCGTCTATTGCCACGATCTGGATCGTTGCCGCGTTCCTGGATGGGCCTGTAACGCCTGCCGCCAGTGAACAACTGCTGGCTTGCTTGCGGCCTTTCATCGAACACTTGGCATGCTCCACCTTTCCCCGACGACCATTCGCCGGCACGTCGATAATCTTTGGCTGCTGGGTGGAGAAATCATCCGGGACCTGCACTACGCACCTTTTGAAATAAAATAGGTCTGCTGACCAACTCCTCCGTAGCGTGAAGGTTTATGAAGACGGTGGCCCGCTCCTTCATAACGGCTCGGAGGAGGAGCAGCGTTCCTTTGACGCCACCCGCCTAAACTTCACCGCTTTCTCACTCAAACCCCAGCGCTGAGACCGCCAGTTTACCCACAAATTCCTCAGATGGAGGCCAGAATTAAGGGGCTGGGTAGTTTTCCCTGTCCAAATGGGTCGCTCCGGTTCAACGCGTCCAAGAAAGCGTCCCTATGTGTTGGCGAGCAGCAGGGCGGCCTTCCACTCCTACCCCCCCGACGGCAACAGGACGAAAAGTGGCCTGGATTGCTTGTGTTGTATCCTGTACCATTCGCCCCCACCATTGCTCGCGAACGGTACGAATCCGGGTGCTGTCTTCCTGCGATTCGCGCCAGGATGTCTCTATATCGCTGGCGCTAAAGAAGGCTATGTAGGACTTGCCGAGGAATCCTTCGGGGCCGCCCGCTAATCAATAGGCACCGGCGAAGCGACTAGGCAGTTGTTGGCCAATCTGAGTATTCAAGTTCCTGAAGTTGTGCTCCCCGTAGCCGGGGCTCGTCGTCGGAGAACCTCATCAGTGACTCCGAAGGTGTCAGGCACGCCACCGATTCTAGCGTTTGGGGCTAGCGGCCGGGGCCGGGCCGTCACAGGCTCGATAAATCATCATCTGGCCGGTGCGGGCGAAGGGGCAGTAGTGCGCGAGCCAGACGGATAGATCGGGATAGTTGTGGATGTCGAGGCTCGGGTTGTAGAGGCTGAGGCCGTCGACGAGGAAGGTGGGGTGCGAGTCGGCCAGTGCGCGGCGATGAGCGGCGCTTCAATCTGGTCCGGCGATGGGGTGCGCGTCGGAGAGATGGCGGTTGGCGGGGACGCCGGTGAGGGGCTGGGATTGGGAGAAGACCGAGGCGACGGGGAGGCGGGAGTAGGCGACGACGCCGGGGCGGTAGCCCCAGACGAAGATGGTGTCGGCGGGATGGGATTGGGCGAGGACGAGCTGTGCGGCTGCGTGGGACTCGCGGTCGAGGACGGGGTGCGCGGGCGGAGATGTGGGCGAAGCGGACGGCGGGGATGAGGAGGGTCGCGGCGAGGAGGGGTTGGAAGGGCTCGGGGGGGATTGGAGGAAGCCGCGGGGGGCGGTGGGGGATGGTGAGAGCGGGAAGAAGCCGCACGAAAAGCGGGGCGCCCAGCGGAGGCGAAGCGAGGTTCCGGCGAGTGAAACAATTGACCATAGAAATGTTTTAAACGCTAGAGGTGTATTCCGTTTCCGAAGCCGATAGCATAAGGCGGTGGTGAGAGGCTACATGGAATCCTGCCCAACCGAAGAGAGCTCCGAAACCGGAGAAGGGCGAGCCGGCGTCGAGAAGCCCCCATTTCCAGACTTGTTCGAGTAAGTCACGAAAGCGTGGGCGGAGGCGAGCCAGGCGACGATGACGGCGTTGGGAATGAGAAGCCGGCAGAGCATTGGCAGCGCGGGCGCTGCGCAAAAAAGTCCGGCGGAGACCAGCACCAGCGCGCCCTTGACGTTCAATTGAAACGCGAGGCCGGCGGCGAGGCCGGCGAGCAAGGGACGGCGGCGAAACGCCAAATAAACGGCGGCGAGGTGAGGGAGCGCTGAGCGTGTCGGGCTCCTCGGGGATGACGCCGGGGGCGAGGTAGAAAATCGAGAAAAAGGCGAGGGCGGCGGCGGCGAGGTAGCCTTCCCGGCTCGACCAGAGCTTCGTGGCAAAACGCCAAGCCATGCCGCAGCAGGCGACGACAAAGGCGGAATCGGCCAAGCGAAGGGCGAGGCCGGTGCGGGCGTCGAACAGGAGATAGAAAAGGAGATTGAGCGGAGGCTTGTCGTACCAGAAGTCGCGATAGGGGAGCTTGCCGTGGAGGACCTGGATGGCGGCGGCGAGGTGATAATCTTCGTCGGCCCAAAGGATGTGGAGGTGAGCGAGGCGCGAAGCGAGGACGGCAGCGGAGAGGATGGTCCAGAAGAGGATCGAGACCGGGCGGCTCATTTGGTAAAAATCACGCCGGAGAGATCGTCGCTGAAGATACGGACGGAGCCGGGGTGTTGGGCGGCGAATTTGGCGCGGTCGTCGCCGTTGAGCATGTAGTAATCGTAGCCGTCGAGCCGCAGGGGGTCATTGCGCTCGATGGGTTTGAGGGCGGAGATGTTGTAAATGGTGCGGTATACTCGAGGCAGGCGTGCTGTACCAGATGGCGCTGACGGAGGCGGAGTCGCGGGGATGGCGCGAAGGTTGTCGCGAAGATAGCGGGCGACCGCTTGGTGGAGGAGTCGAACTGCCAGATGGTGAAGTAGCGGCTGTGGAGTTGATTTCCCGAACTGCAGGATGTGCATGACGCCGATCACGACGTTGGCCATGCGGAAGGCTTTTGTGTTCCGAGAGTCGGCTGGGAACCTGCGCGACAGCGATGGCCCAGGCGAAGGCAAGGAAGACGAAGAGCGGGAGCGTGCTGTCGCCGGGGTATTTGAAGTGGAGCAGGAGATGCGATGCCTGGATCGCGGCGCAGAGCAGCAGCAGCGCAAGAGAGCAGGAGGCGGCGTGAGGAGGGATCGCGAGGAACAGGCGCGCGGAAGTGGCCACTGTAGGATCTAAATCGCGGGGAGTAGAAAATCTTCCAGGGCGCGGATGGCTGCACCGGAGCCGAGCCAGCCGCCGTGGCCGGGGATGGCGCGCACGGTGAGGCCGACGAAATCGTAGAGGGCATCCGAGGAATTCTCGCGGCCGATGTAGAACTGATCGGTGTGGGCCTGCTTGATGACCGGGTAGCAAGGGCGAGCAGAACGACGGCGGCGGGCTCGACCACGCTGTTGACGCGGCGGAGGCGGGCTCGCCAGCGTCCTATGCCGAGGACGAGCGGGCAGAGGCCATGCCGAGGATGGAGAAGGCGAGGGTGAAGCCGGCGGCCATGGCGAGGCCGGAGGGATGGGCCAGGAATCGCGTCCGCGTATGGAGAAGTACAGGGGCCAGATGAGAAGAGTGATGGCGAGGCCGTAGCCGCGGGCGGCGACGGAGAAGTCGAGCAGAAGCGGGGCGGTGGAGACAGCGAGCAGAGTGATCCAGCGGATGGTGCGCGGTGCCAGTGGTTTCGAGGATGTGGTGAAAGCCGAGGACGAAGAAACCGGCGACGTCGGTGGGCAGGCGGAGGGTGAAATCGGAGGTGTGGAAAAGCTGGAGCGGAAAGCTGGGCGAGGAACGAAAACAGAGAAGGTGGTTGTTGGGATCGTAGGGACCCGAACTTTGTCCAGTGGCCGCGGACGTAGTTGAGATAGGTGCTGGCTTCATCCACCGTGATGGACTGTATGCGCTGCGCGATAGCCGCACAGGATGGTGCGCGCGAGCGCAAGGATTGCGACGGCGATCCGCTCGATTTGCTTGAAGCCCGCAAAACGGCCAAACAGAGCCCGTGCGCCGGAGCTTTCGCTCCGCGCACCGTCCTCGCGCCTTTGCGGGCAGTCCCTGCGCCTTTGCGGGCTCGAGGCGCGAAGAGTCTGGTTTCATGAAGGCAGGATCCATGCTGCTGGAGACGGCGGATGATTCGAGCATGGTTCTCGCCGACAAAATCTCCGGCATGAGCCTCGAAATTGTCGGCAGAACCATGCTCGAATCCATCCGCCGTCTCCAGCAGCAGTGATCCTGCCTTCATGAATCCTGACTCTTCGCGCCTCGAGCCCGCAAAGGCGCAGGGACTGCCCGCAAAGGCGCGAGGACGGTGCGCGGAGCGAAAGCTCCGGCGCACCGGGCTCTGGTTTGGCCGTTTTGCGGGCTTCAAGCAAATCGAGCGGATCGCCGTCGCCATCCTTGCGCTCGCGCGCACCATCCTGTGCGGCTATCGCGCAGCGCATCAGTCCATCACGGTGGATGAAGCCAGCACCTATCTCAACTACGTCCGCGGCCACTGGACCAACGTCTGGGGTCCCTACGATCCCAACAACCACGTTCTGTTTTCGTTCCTCGCCCAGCTTTCCGTCCGCCTCTTCCACACCTCCGATTTCACCCTCCGCCTGCCCACCGTCGTCGCCGGCTTCTTCTTCGTCCTCGGCTTTCACCGCATCCTCGAACTCACCGTGGATTCGCGCACCATCCGCTGGATCACTCTGCTGGCTGTCTCCACCGCCCCGCTTCTGCTCGACTTCTCCGTCGCCGCCCGCGGCTACGGCCTCGCCATCACTCTTCTCATCTGGGCCCTGTATTTCTCCATACGCGGACGCGATTTCCTGGCCGGCATCTTCTCCGGCCTCGCCATGGCCGCCGGCTTCAACCTCGCCTTCTCCATCCTCGGCATCGCCCTCTGCCCGCTCGTTCTCGGCATAGGACGCTGGCGAGCCCGCCTCCGCCGCGTCAACAGCGTGGTCGAGCCCGCCGCCGTCGTTCTGCTCGCCCTCTGCTACCCCGTCATCAAGCAGGCCCACACCGATCAGTTCTACATCGGCCGCGAGAATTTCTCGGATGCCCTCTACGATTTCGTCGGCCTCACCGTGCGCGCCATCCCCGGCCACGGCGGCTGGCTCGGCTCCGGTGCAGCCATCCGCGCCCTGGAACATTTTCTACTCCCCGCGATTTTGATCCTGATACTGGCCACTTCCGCGCGCCTGTTCCTCCGCGATCCCTCCTCACGCCGCCTCCTGCCTGCTCTTGCGCTGCTGCTGCTCTGCGCCGCGATCCAGGCATCGCATCTCCTGCTCCACTTCAACTACCCCGGCGACCGCCTCACCCTCCCGCTCTTCGTCTTCCTTGCCCTCGCCTGGGCCATCGCTGTCGCGCAGGTTCCCAGCCGGACTCTCGGGAACCGAGCCTTCCGCATCGCCAACGGCGTCATTGGCGTCGTGCTCATCCTGCAGTTCGCGAATCAACTCCACACCCGCTACTTCACCATCTGGCAGTTCGACTCCTCCACCAAGCAGGTCGCCCGCTATCTTCGCGACAACCTTCGCGGCCATCCCCGCGACTCCGCCTCCGTCAGCGCCATCTGGTACAGCACGCCTGCACTCGAGTATTACCGCACCATTTACAACATCTCCGCCCTCAAACCCATCGAGCGCAATGACCCCCTGCGGCTCCACGGCTACGATTACTACATGCTCAACGGCGACGACCGCGCCAAATTCGCCGCCCAACACCCCGGCTCCGTCCGTATCTTCAGCGACGATCTCTCCGGCGTGATTTTTACCAAATGAGCCGCCCGGTCTCGATCCTCTTCTGGACCATCCTCTCCGCTGCCGTCCTCGCTTCGCGCCTCGCTCACCTCCACATCCTTTGGGCCGACGAAGATTATCACCTCGCCGCCGCCATCCAGGTCCTCCACGGCAAGCTCCCCTATCGCGACTTCTGGTACGACAAGCCTCCGCTCAATCTCCTTTTCTATCTCCTGTTCGACGCCCGCACCGGCCTCGCCCTTCGCTTGGCCGATTCCGCCTTTGTCGTCGCCTGCTGCGGCATGGCTTGGCGTTTTGCCACGAAGCTCTGGTCGAGCCGGGAAGGCTACCTCGCCGCCGCCGCCCTCGCCTTTTTCTCGATTTTCTACCTCGCCCCCGGCGTCATCCCCGAGGAGCCCGACACGCTCATGCTGCTCCCTCACCTCGCCGCCGTTTATTTGGCGTTTCGCCGCCGTCCCTTGCTCGCCGGCCTCGCCGCCGGCCTCGCGTTTCAATTGAACGTCAAGGGCGCGCTGGTGCTGGTCTCCGCCGGACTTTTTTGCGCAGCGCCCGCGCTGCCAATGCTTCTCGCCGGCTTCCTCATTCCCAACGCCGTCATCGTCGCCTGGCTCGCCTCCGCCCACGCTTTCGCGCCTTATCTCGAACAAGTCTGGAAATGGGGGCTTCTCGACGCCGGCTCGCCCTTCTCCGGTTTCGGAGCTCTCTTCGGTTGGGCAGGATTCCATGTAGCCCTTCTCATCGCCGCCTTATGCTATTGGCTTCGGGAACGGAATACACCTCTAGCGTTTAAAACATTTCTATGGTCAATTGTTTCACTCGCCGGAACCTCGCTTGGCCTCCGCTTCGCGCCCCGCTATTTCGTGCAGCTTCTTCCCGCTCTCACCATCCCCGCCGCCCGCGGCTTCCTCCAATCCCCCCGAGCCCTCCAACCCCTCCTCGCCGCGACCCTCCTCATCCCCGCCGTCCGCTTCAGCCACATCTCCGCCCGCGACACCGTCCTCGACCGCGAGTCCCACGCAGCCGCACAGCTCGTCCTCGCCCAATCCCATCCCGCCGACACCATCTTCGTCTGGGGCTACCGCCCCGGCGTCGTCGCCTACTCCCGCCTCCCCGTCGCCTCGGTCTTCTGGGATTCCCAGCCCCTCACCGGCGTCCCCGCCAACCGCCATCTCTCCGACGCGCACCCCATCGCCGGACCAGATTGGAGCGCGGCTCATCGCCGCGCACTGGCCGACTCGCACCCCACCTTCCTCGTCGACGGCCTCAGCCTCTACAACCCGAGCCTCGACATCCACAACTATCCCGATCTATCCGTCTGGCTCGCGCACTACTGCCCCTTCGCCCGCACCGGCCAGATGATGATTTATCGAGCCTGTGACGGCCCGGCCCCGGCCGCTAGCCCCAAACGCTAGAATCGGTGGCGTGCCTGACACCTTCCAAGACTGGCTAAGATCTGATCAGGTTCTCCGACAACAAGCCCCCGCTACGGAAGCACAACTTCAGGAACTTGAATCTCAGATTGGCCAACAACTGCCTGAGTCGCTTCGCCGGTGCCTATTGATTAGCGGCAGCCCGGAAGGATTCCTCGGCAAGTCCTACATAGCCTTCTTTAGCGCCAGCGATATAGAGACATCCTGGCGCGAATCGCAGGAAGCAGCACCCGGATTCGTACCGTTCGCGAGCAATGGTGGGGGCGAATGGTACGGATACGACGCAAGCAATCCGGGCCGCTTTTTCGTCCTGTTGCCGTCGATAGGAATGGAGTGGAAGGCCGCCCTGTTGCTCGCCAACACGTGGGACGCTTTCTTGGACGCGTTGAACCGAGGCGACCCATTTGAACAGAACTACCCAGCCCCTTAATTCTGGCCTCGTCTGAGGAATTTGTG
Source organism: Bryobacterales bacterium (assembly GCA_963838455.1). GTDB lineage: Bacteria > Acidobacteriota > Terriglobia > Bryobacterales > Bryobacteraceae > Palsa-187. The sequence goes on along the minus strand of CAWISY010000147.1, from coordinate 1,643 downwards.
GGTAAACTGGCGGTCTCAGCGCTGGGGTTGAGTGAGAAAGCGGTGAAGTTTGCGGCAGGTGGCGTCGAAGGAACGCTGCTCCTCCTCCGAGCCGTTGTGAAGGAGCGGGCCACCGTCTTCGTGAACCACGCTACGGAGGAGTTGGTCAGCAGCCTTCTTTCTTAGAGAAGGGTCGTAGTGCAGGTCCCGGATGATTTCTCCACCCAGCAGCCAAAGATTATCCACGTGCCGGCGAATGGTCGTCGGGGAAAGCGTGGAGCATGCCAAGTGTTCGATGAAAGGCCGCAAGCAAGCCAGCAGTTGTTCACCTGGCGGCAGGTCTTGTTCCAGCCCCATCCAGGAACGCGGCCAACGATCCAGATCGCGGCAATAGACGGAAATATCCGTGGCCGGCGCCGGCGCGGTGGCACGCCGGAGGCGGGAGGCCTTCGTCTTCGCTATCGTCGGCGGCATGGAACTCGTCACGATTCTAAACCACTGCCATCGCCAGCGGGGATTCGTCTATCAGCACGCCCGCTTCGGCCCCGGCAACAAGACGATCGAAGTGCACGTGCGTCCGCGCCAGGGTACTGCGGCGGTCTGCTCGGGCTGCCGCCGGCCGGCGCCGGGTTACGATCATCTGCCCGAGCGGCGGTTCGAGTTCATCCCGTTCTGGGGCTTTCTGGTTTTCTTTCTGTACCGGATGCGGCGCGTCCATTGCCGGAACTGCGGCATTGTGGTGGAACAGGTTCCCTGGAGCGATGGCAAGCACCAGTCCACCCAAGCCCACATGCTGTTTCTGGCCCGCTGGGCGCGCAAGCTCTCGTGGAAGGAAACCGCCGAGTCGTTCCACACTTCCTGGGACAAGGTGTGCGACGCGGTCGAATATGTGGTTCGCTGGGGTCTGGAGCACCGCACGCTGGAATCGATCCGCGCCATCGGCGTGGATGAAATCCAGTACGCCAAAGGCCACAAGTACCTGACTCTGGTCTATCAGATCGACGCCGGAATAACGCGCCTGCTCTGGGTCGGCAAGGAACGCACCATCCAATCTTTCCAGGGATTCTTTACCCTCCTCGACGACCCACTCGCTGCGCAGATCCAGTTTGTCTGTTCCGATATGTGGAAGCCCTATCTGGATGTAGTCCGCCAGAGATGCTCCCAGGCGCTGCACATCCTCGATCGTTTTCATGTCGTGGCCAAGATGAACAAGGCCCTGGACGAGGTCCGTGCCGCCGAATCGCGCCGGATGGCGCAGCAGGGTTACGAACCGCTGTTGAAGAAATCGCGCTGGTGCGTGCTGAAGCGCAAACAGAATCTCACGGCGCAGCAGAAGTTCCGCCTCCGCGATCTGCTCCGCTACAACCTGCAAACCGTCCGTGCCTATCTGCTCAAGGAGGACTTTCAACAGTTCTGGGAATACAACTCGCCCACCTGGGCCGGCATGTTCCTGGACTTCTGGTGCTTCCAAGCCATGCACAGCCGCATCGAGCCCATGAAGAAGATCGCACGCACGCTGCGCACCCACCGCGCGCTTCTGCTGAACTATTTCAAGGCCAGAAAGGAGTTTTCCAGCGGCGTGGTCGAGGGCTTGAACAACAAGGCCAAAGTCACCATGAGAAGATCCTATGGCTTTCGCACCTTCCGTATCCTCGAACTCGCTC
>CAWISY010000146.1:0-17074 GCA_963838455.1 Bryobacterales bacterium | reverse complement strand
CCTGCCTCCGCGAAGGCGACCAGTACGTATTGCTTCGGGTCAGCGCGCTCCTCAATGCCGACATACAGGGCCACCTTTCCGCCCTGGCAGCACACCGCTTCCAGATGTGATTCGACCACTCCCGGGATTTCATCCAGCCGCTGCTCGACGTCTCCCTTGGAGAAGGGCAGAAGCTGGCCCACATGCACGTTCAGCGTTTTTTCGATGGTCGATTGAGGGATCTTGCGCAGCCCGTAATAATCGATGCTCCCGATGACCGGGCCGCGGCTGACATTAGGAGGCAAGGACGGGTCGGCTGAAACCGCAGGTCTTTGGGCAAACGCGGCGGCCGAGCACAGAATCGCCGCCAAGAGAAGGGAGCGCACGAAGCTAGGAACGCAACTCATCGCCGATCCGTTACACAAACTTCTGGGCCATCTCTCCCACCACCGGCAGCACCCAGCGTTCGCGATTGTAGGCGCGGTACATCAGAACCAGCCACAACGCCAGGACCGCCAGGCGGAATAGAGTCCAGATCAGCCGCAGGAGGGCATAGGAGCCGTCGCCACCCAGGATGCCGCCGAAGACCAGGTCGATCACGACGTCGGCTGCCAGCACTCCGACCCAAAAAAAGATCGCCTGATACGCGTGAAAGCGGACGGTCTTGTTGCGATTGATCGGCTCGATGAACAGAAATAGAATTCCGGTCACCACTGGGATGAGGTAACACAAGGCGGCCGCAAGGTTCTCCTCGATCGCAAACCCCGGCGCGGGACGAGGGGGTCCGGAAGGCCCGGAGGGCCCAGCCGCGGGCGTATCAGGGGCGGGCGCATCAGGAGCCGGTGCATCCGGCGCGGGCGCACCGCATTTGGCGCAGAAGCGGCCGGCCAATTCGGTACCGCAATGTGAGCAGTAGGCTGCCAAGAGTTCCTCCACCTTCAGGCTAGCACCGCCGGACGTGTTGGTCCGCCCCCGGCCCAGGGGGCGCTCCTCGCGGCTCCGTGAACAGAATCTGATCTTTGACTAGACAGAGCCGCGACCGGAGGAGCGGGTTCCTGCGACGAATGACCGAACTTCCGCTCGGCCCAGCGGGCGCCCCGGTCGCAGCTCTGAAGCAAAAGCGCCGAGCGACGTAACAGTTGTCCCATCCGGTCCCACCGGAGGCAAGGCTGAGCCACGAGCAGAGGGAGTCCTCATGGGCCTGCAGCCCACCGATAGTGATGAAGAACGATCGCGAAATGGCGAATATGCGGCGAATCGCGGGCCGTTCTTCAGGGGAGTGGTTTTGAAAGAATCCTAGCTGATGATGCCCTTGCGCACAGCGTAAAGGATTAACTCCGGAACGCTGTGCAGATTGAGCTTTTGGAGAATGTGCGTGCGGTGCGTCTCGACCGTGTACAGGCTCAGGTTCAGCAGGTTGGCGACCTCTTTGTTGCTCTTGCCCTCGGCCACCAGTTGCAGCACCTCGCGCTCGCGGTTGGTCAGCAGCTCATAGCTGTCCTCGGCGTCCATTTTGCCGAGCTGGCGGACGTAGTCTTCTTTCAAAATACGGCTGACGGCAGGGCTGAAGAAACTCTTGCCGGCGCTGATGGCGTGAATGGCCTCGATCAAATCGGCTTCGGCCGAATCCTTGAGCAGGTACGCGCGCGCTCCGGCCTTCAGCGACCGGATCACGTAGCTCTCGTCGGAGTGCATGCTCAGGATCACCACCGCGATGCGGCCGTTCTGATTGACGATCTGGCGCGCGGCTTCCACGCCATTCAAATGCGGCATGGCAATGTCCATCACTACCACGTCGGGATCTTCGGCGGCGGCCATGGTCACGGCTTCGCGGCCGTCCGCCGCTTCGCCGATGACTTTCAGGTTGGGCTGGCGCTCCAACAGCAGGCGCAGACCGTTGCGCATGACAGTGTGGTCGTCGGCTAGGAGAATGCGGATCGGGGCTTGAGGCATCGTGGCTGTCATTTTCTCAACTCGCTAGCGGGAGCTCTGCCGCCACCTTGGTTCCTGAGCCAGGCGCCGAGCGCACCGAAAATGTTCCTCCCAAGTGGGTCACGCGTTCCTCCATACCAACCAGCCCGAGGCCGCGTACGCGGCGGGCGTCGAATCCAGCGCCGTCGTCCTCCACAGTCAGAACGATGCGATGCTCTTCCTGTGCCACCGCGACGCGGACGCTCCTGGCGTGGGCGTGCCGGGAGCAGTTATGCAGAGCCTCCTGCACCACGCGGTAGATGCAGGTCTTGAGCTCGTCGGGCAACTCGCCCGCGGTTTCGTCGGCGGAAACCTGCACCCGCAGGCCGGTGCGCTTGGATACTTCGCGGGCCTGCCATTCGAGCGCGGGAACCAGGCCGAAATCGTCCAGCATGGAAGGCCGCAGCAGCAGGGTCATGTTGCGGATCACGTTGACACTGGCCTCGGCCAGGCGCTTGATGGAATCGACGTGGCGGCGCACCTCGGCCGAATTGGGAGGCACGTGCGCGGCGGCGTTGCCGGCCTCCATGAGCAGAGCCGACAGGGACTGGCCCACCTCGTCATGCAGCTCGCGCGAAATGGCGCGGCGCTCCTCCTCCTGGGCCGAAAGCAGGCGCGCAGAGAGCTCCTGCAGCTCCCGGCGCGTGCGCGCGCCTTCCTGGTAGCGCTGCTCCAGTTCCATTTCCAGGCGCAGGGTGCGCCGGATGGTGAACGCGGCCAGCGCCACGCCGACCACCGCCGTAATGGTCAGCATCAGAATCAGCCGCAGGCGCAAAGCGTTGAAATTGCGGTTCTGCGCGGTTTCGCGCGCCTTCATCTGGCGGGCGTTCATCTGATCGATGCGGTCCACCAGATCCAGGGTGGCTCCGCGGCGCTGCACCACTTCGCGGTTCAAGTAGTCTCCGCCCAAAACGCGGCGGTCCTTCTCCGGAATGGTGCCCAGGAAATCGAGCAGCCGCCAGTAATCCTCAACCTCGGCACGCAGGCTGGTCAGTTGCGGCGCATCCGCCGGATCGAGCACGGTCGCGCATTCATCGAGCGCTTTGTCGGTGGTGTTGCGGACGTCATCCCACTGGCCCAACTGCAAGCCGGCCTCGCGCGCGTTGGAGGCCAGCAGGTAGGCGCGCATGGTGATGGCGGATTTATAGATTCCGGTACGAACCTGGTCGAGCGCGGTGGCGCGCTGCAGGTACAGGTCGCGCTCCTGGGCGTCCTTGGCCCGCACATCCCGCAGAACCAGCAGCGCGTCCAGGCCGGCGATCAGCATCAGCGCAAGCAGCCCGCCGAATCCGGCCAGAAGCAGCCGGCGCCCGCTAACCTGTAGGTTCATCTGCCTTCAGTCTAGCGCCGGTGCGCCGGGATTGAATACCGTCCCAACAGGATTGTTAGAATGGGAGGCGTCGGGTTCTACTGAAAGCGCGAGGAAACAAAAAGCGCGAAAATCAAGCGCCAGGAAAATCTATGAAACTTTTGTTGTTCACCATAACCGGTTTTGCTCTGATCCTGGGCGGCTGCAAAAAGCACGCCCCGGCAGCATCCACTCCTAAGGCCCCGGATACGACGCCGGTGGCATCGGCTCCGCCTTCCTCTGGGGCTCAGCGCCCCGCCTCCAGGCCCGCTCCGTCTTCAGCGCCGCGGCAGGTTGCACAGACGCCGCGATCGAACACCATGCCTGCGTCGGTCCGGCAGACCCTGAACGACCGTCTTGCCAAGATGGAAGACGCGCTGTTTGATTTTGACAAGAGCACCATCCGTCCGGACGCCACCACCGCGCTCAAGGACGATGTCGGTGTGATCCGCGATATCCTCGCTGCCTATCCCAGCCAGAAACTGGTGATCGAAGGGCACGCCGATGAGCGCGGCTCCGATGAGTACAATCTCGCGCTGGGCGATCGCCGCGCCCAGTCCGTCAAGGACTTCCTGCTTTCGATGGGGATTCCGGACGCCCAGCTCACGATGATCAGCTACGGCAAGGAGCGGCCGGTGTGCTCGGATGATACCGAAGCGTGCTGGCAGCGCAACCGCCGCGCACACGTCACGGCAGCTCAGTAACCTCGATATAAATCTCGCGCAAAGCGGAGCGCTTGGGGCGTCCTTTGCGCGAGCGGCCTAAACACTCGCGTCCGAAATGGAACGCGAGGCGAGTTGCGAAGTCGAAAGTTTCCTCCTACACAGAGCACCAACCAGGCCTCTGCTCGAACCGCTCTATCAAGTGGGGATGGCAGAGGCCTATTTTTTCGTGCGCGAATAGGGACATAGGAGTAAACTGATTGATGCCGCAGGGAGTAGCCGCGCGGCGGAGGGCGCGATGCAGTGGTATTACTTGCTTCATGGGCAGCGCCAGGGCCCGGTCGACGACGCAGGTTTAGAAGCCCTCGTGCGGCAGGGCGTCGTTCAGGATGAAACCCTGGTCTGGCGCGAGGGGCTGACGGAGTGGCACGCCTATGGCGCGGTCAAGCCGCGGCCGGTTCCCGTTCCTCCGGCACGGCCCGAGCCTCCAAAACCTGAACCTCCCAGACCCGAACCCGCTGCGCCCAAACCGTCGCCGCCGAAGCCGGAAGCATCGCTGCCCAAGGTGGAACCGGCTGCGCCTAGGCCGGAAGCAGCCGCGCCCAAACGCGAGCCTGGATGGCCGGAGGCGCTGCCGTTTCCGGCTGATCCGGCGCCGCATGCGCCCCCTCCCGCAGCCGCTCCCAAGCCGAGCCTCCTCAGGAGCTCGCACGGGGCTTTCTTTTTCTATCCGGTGCTGGACGCGCTTGCCGACGGAGCGGTGATACGCAAGTGCGTAGTGGTGTGTTTGAAAATCGCCGCGGTGCTGTTCGCGCTGGCGGGCCTGCTGGGAGCTCTGACCGTGCTGACCGGCGCCTTGCACGGCACGGGCGGCATGGCCCTGGGCGGCGTCCTGTTCGCCATCATCATCCTGGTGACAGCGGCCTGCGTGGGGCAGATCTATTGGTACCGCGCCAAAGCGGTCGCGGCGCTGCAGCACAACACCAGCTACACGGTGATCCCGATCTTCGCGATTCTGAGCCGCGCCGGCGGCGAGGCGGCGGCCACAGCTCTGCTCGGCGTCGGCGCTGGCGCCTGTCTTTTCTTGTGGTTGAGCCCCGAAGGCGCGGCCGGGGCGCTGCAGGGCGTCCCGTTTCTGGCGCAACTGCCGGCCGAGGGCGGATTCTTGAGCGGGATCATCCTTCTGGTGTACTTGGCGGCGCTCGGATTTTCGGCCCTGATCCTGGGTTATCTGTGGGCGGAATGCATTATGCTGCTAGTGGATATCGAACGAAACACGCGCAGAAACGTCTGAGCCTGCACGGCCCCGGCTCCCGGTGGTTCCAGGACGAACCCTCGTTGCAACCGACTAAGGAGTATGGTGAAGTGGAGACTATGAAGTATCGGAGAATCCTCGCGCTTTTGCCTCTGCTGCTGGTGCTGGGCGCGTGTTCACGCGACCCCAAGGCCCGCGCGCAGCGCTACGTAGCGAACGGCAATAAGTTCTTCAACATCGGGAAGTATCCGGATGCTTCCATCATGTACCGCCGGGCCCTCAAAGAGGACCAGCGCTTCGGCGAAGCCTGGTACCGGTTGGCGCTGACGGATTATCAACTCCACGCCTATAGCGACGAATTTAAGGCGCTGCTGAGAACCGTGGAGCTGCAGCCTGACAACATCGACGCGAAATCCAAGCTGGCGGAGCTGTACATGATCGCGGGGATGCAGAACCCCAACCATGACCGCCAGGTCAAGGACCTGGACGGCGCCAAGGATCTGGCCGACCAACTGGTGCATAGTGACCCCAACTCCTTCGATGGACACCGCATCCTGGGGCAGTTGGCACTGATCCAGAAGGATCCCACCGGCGCGATTCCGGAGCTTCAGGCCGCCAATGCCAGCAAGCCGCTTCAGCCCGAAGTAATTGTGCCCTACGTGCAGGCTCTCGCGGCCACGAACCGCTTTCCGGAAGCCGAAAAACTGGCCTACCAGATGATCGAAAAGGACAAAACCTTCGCGTCGATCTACGACATTTTGTACGGCGAGTACCTCCGCTTGCAACGCCTGGACGACGCCGAACGGGTCCTGAAGCTGAAAACCTCCAATAATCCTAAGAACGCCTCCTACTTGCTGCAGTTGGCGGACTTCTATTCCAAGGTGAAGAAGCAGGACCAGGCCGACGCTGTGTTCAAGGCCATGACCGACGAGAAGGAGCACCCCGACGGGCACCTCATGGCCGGCGACTATTTCTTCTTCCGGGTGCGCGATTTCGGCCGGGCTCGCAGTGAATATGAGGCCGCCGCTAAGGCCTTCCCCAAAGACAAACTGGTATACCAGAAGCGCATCGTGGAACTGGACGCGACTGTGGGCGACAACGCCAACGCCAATCAGCTCCTGGCCACCGTCCTCAAGGACAACCCCAAGGACTCTGAAGCCATCGCCTTGCGCGCCGCGCTGTTGCTGACTACCGGCAATCGCGATCAGATCAACATGGCGGCCAACGATTTGCAATCGCTGGTGGCCAAGACCCCCGACAACTACGTGCTGCGGTTTAACCTGGCTCGGGCGCTGCACGCCAAGAACCAGGATGAGCAGGCCCTGCTGCAATTGGATGCGGCCATTAAGCTGCGTCCCGATTTCCTGAAGGCCCGCGAATTTGCCGCGTCCCTGTACATGACCAAGGGCGACAGCAACAAGGCGCTGGAGGCGGCCGACCAAATCATCGCACGCAACAACAATGACGTGCAGGGACATCTGGTGCGCAGCGGCGCGCTGCTGGGCCAGGGCGAGCGCGATCAGGCCCGCAAGGAACTGGATTACATCGTCAAGACGTTTCCTCAGAACGTGGAAGCCCGTTACCAGGTGGGGTACCTGGATTATCTGGACAAGAACTACAAGGATGCCGAGGAGATCTTTACCAAGCTCTCTAAAGACTATCCCAAGGACCATCGCGGACTGGCCGGCTTGACCGAAACCATGGTGGCTCAAAAGCGCATCCCGGAGGCGATCGCGGCAATGAACAAGGCTATCGCGCTCGAACCGGACCGGAACGATCTCAAGCTGTTCCTGGCCAACCTGGACGTGGTCGGCGAAAAATACGACGATGCCATCAAGGTGCTTTCGGGACTGCTGGAGACCTCGCCCAAGGACGCCGGCCTGCTGTTCCGCCTCGCTGAGACGTACCGTCGCAAAGGGGACTTGAACACGGCCATCGACTACTTCCGCCGAGCTAGCCAGGCCGCGCCGAACAGTCCGCAACCGCTGCTGGCGCTGGCGCTGATCCTGGACGGCACCGGCCGCCCCGATCAGGCCCAGCCCATCTACGAACAGATTTTAAAGATTCAGCCGAATCACGCGGTGGCGCTCAACAATCTCGCCTACATCAAAGCCGAAAAGGGCATCGACCTGGAAGAGGCTCTGGGCATGGCGCGGCGCGCCGCGCAGGAAAGCCCCAATTCGGTGGATATCCAGGACACGCTGGGCTGGATTTACATCCGCAAGAACCTCAGCGAGGACGCCGTGCGCGTGTTCCAGGACCTGGTCATCAAGGAGCCCAAGAATCCGGTTTTCCATTACCACTACGGGATGGCGCTGCAGGAGAAGGGTGACAAAGTCGCCGCCCGCAAAGAGTTGCAGTCTGCGCTCGATAACCATCCCTCGAAGCCCGAGGAACAGCAGATCCGGGATCTGCTGCAGAAGCTGGGCTGAACGCAGGGCCTTGTGGCCCGCTCCCTATACTCGCGGTTCAGCCTCGCCTCCGGTTGGACCGGATGGGACAGCCTGTGACATTGCTCGGCGTTTTTTCCTTCAGAGCCGCGACCACAGGGAGCGGAAGCGGAGTGTTTGAAAAACCGCTCCCTTTGGTCGCGGCTCAGTTTAGTCAGAGATCAGTCTAGTTACAGATCAGCCGCCGATCGAATACATCGGGCGCGGCGGCGGGACGAATTGCTGCGAATTGATCTGGTGCCCGATCCACTTCCCGCCGACGCAGGCGCGGATGGCTCCGGCAATCTCCTCATCCGGTGCGCCGCCGCGAATCAGGCCGCGCACATCGGTCTCCTCAATCGCAAACAGGCAGTAGCGCACTTTCCCGTCCGCGGTCAGGCGGAGCCGGTTGCAGTTGAGGCAGAACGGCCGCGTCACGGAGGCGATAAACCCGACCCGGCCGCCTCCGTCTAAGAAGCGATACTCCGTCGCAGGAGCTCGCGGATCGGCGTCCGGAATCTCTTCGAGCGGCCCCATCTCGCGCGCCAGCATCGCCAGCATCTCATCCGCCGAGAGCACCTTGTCGCGCAGCCACAGCCCTTGCGCGTCCAGCGGCATGAACTCGATGTAGCGAATCTCGATGCCGCGCTCGCGTCCGAACAGCGCCAGGGGAACGATGTCCGGCTCAACCAGGTTCTTCACCGCGACGGCATTGATCTTGATGGGGCCGTAGCCGATGCGCCGGCACGCCTCGATGCCTTCCAGCACCCGGCCCAGCTCGTCGCGCCGCGTGATGTGGCGGAAGCGTTCGCGGTCGAGCGTGTCCAGGTGAACATTGATGCGCCGCAGGCCGGCGTCGTAGAGCTCCTGCGCCTGCTGGGCCAGCAGTACGCCGTTGGTGGTTAGCGCCAGATCCTCGATGCCCGGGATCGCGATCAGCTTGCGGATCAGCACCGGCAGATTCTTGCGCACCAGCGGCTCGCCTCCGGTAATGCGCAGCTTGCGCACTCCCAGGCCGGCGGCGATGCGAGCGAAGCGCTCGATCTCCTCGAAGCTCAGCACGTGCTCCCGCGCCTCGAACTTGACATTCTCCTCCGGCATGCAATAGAAGCAGCGGATATTGCAGCGATCGGTGACGCTGATGCGCAGGTTGTCGTGACCGCGGCCGAAGCTGTCGACGAGAGAAGTCAATGCACTTTCATTGTAGTCGAGGCGCGCCTATACCGACCCGGACACCAGGCCGGGGCGTTCCGTACGGCGCGCCCAGAGCGTTAGGGCCGCGGCGAGGAATACGGCCAGCGCAACCAGGTACCAGACGTGGCTCTTCAGCCAGGCCAGTCCCGAGGCTTGGCCCAAAGTCGCCCCCAGGTAGGCAAGGCCGACGAACCTGGGGATGCGCGCCGCCGTCAGCGCCGCCAAGAAGCGCGACCGTTTTACTCCCATCGCGCCGGAGCAGGCCACGAAGAACTTGAACGGCAGCCCGGGCAACGGCACCAGTGCGCAAACGAAGACCGTCACCAGGCCGTAACGCAGCGCCCAGGCATGGAAGCGGGCCGTGCTGGGGCGGGCAGCGTACTTGGCCAGCACCGTCTCGCCGCCTTTGCGCATCAGCTCGAAGAAGAAGGCGCTGCCGGCCAGCGAGCCCACCAGCGCCATGGCAGCGCACAACCATGCGTCGGCGGGCCGCGCCGCGGCCACAATCAGCAGCACCACATCGGTGCCTGCCGGGGCGGGCACGCCGGCGTTCTCCACCAGAGCCACCAGCAGCAGACCCAGCGGACCCCAGGAAATGAGCAGCTCTCCAAGATGATGCATGAGACTTTAGCCGGTTCCCTCGATCGCGTGCCCTTCCAGCATCCGCAGCAGCGCAGCCTCGTCGATGATTTTGACGCCCAGTTCCTGCGCCTTGGTGAGCTTCGATCCCGCGTCTTCCCCGGCCAGCAAATAATCGGTCTTGCGGCTGACCGAGCCGGCCACTTTCCCGCCCGCCGCTTCGATCCGCTCCTTGGCTTCTTCGCGCTTGAGGGTTGGCAGCGTGCCGGTGATCACGAAAGTCAGCCGGGTGAGCGCGCCGCCGGCCGGCTTGGGAGCCTGGTAGGTGAAAGAAAGCTTTTCGTCCCGGAGCCGGTTCACCAAGTCGCGATTGCGCTTCTCGTGAAAAAATTCGTGGATGCTCTGGGCGACCTTGGGACCCACTTCCTCGGCGCGCTGCAGCTCATCTTCGCTGGCGTTCAAAATCACGTCCAAATCGCCGAAGGCTTCGGCCAGAAGCTGCGCCGTGCGCTCCCCGACAAACGGAATGCCGAGCCCGTTCAGCACGCGCGGCAACGGCTGCCGCCGCGATGCTTCAATGTGCTCCAGCAGCTTGGCCGCGGATTTCTGGCCCATCCGCTCCAGCTCCATCAGTTGCTCCAGTTTCAGCCCGTAGAGATCCGCAATGCTGTGCACCAGCCCCTTTTCGACCAATTGATCCACCAGAGACTCGCCCAGCCCGTCGATGTCCATCACGCCGCGCGCCGCAAAATGCAGGATCGATTCCTTGAGGCGCGCCGGGCAGTTGGTGTTGATGCAGCGCGCGGCGGCCTCGCCTTCGGCCCGCACCACCTCACCACCGCACACCGGACAGTGTTTGGGCATGTGAAACGGACGGCGATGCGTGCCGTGGCGCACCACCCGTACCACCTGCGGAATGACATCGCCGGCGCGCTGCACCAGCACGGTGTCGCCGATCTGCAGCCCCAGCCGGTCGATCTCGTCCTGGTTGTGCAGCGTCGAAAGCGAAACCGTGACGCCGCCGATGTTCACCGGCCGCAGCACCGCGCCCGGCGTCAGCACGCCGGTGCGGCCGACGTTCACCGAAATATCCTCGACCACGGTCTCGGCCTGACGCGCGGCAAACTTGTAGGCGATGGCCCAGCGCGGAGCCTTAGCCGTCCATCCCAGCCGCTGCTGCTGCGCCACGCTGTCGACCTTGGCGACCACGCCGTCGATTTCGAACGGCAGCGCATCGCGGCGCGTCTCCCAGCCGGCGCAGAACTGCACCAGTTCATCGATACCCGCGCAGCGTTTCCAGTGCGCGCTCACCTTGAGCCCCAGCTCATTTAGCGTCTCCAGAGCCTCAGTCTGCGTGGCGCAGGCGAACTTTCCGTCCTGGTAAAGAAAATACGCGAAATACTCCAATTTGCGCGAGGCCGTGATGGACGGATCCAGCACGCGCAGCGCTCCAGCCGCCGCATTGCGGGGATTGGCGAAACGGCGTCCGCCGGTCGAATCGGCCTCGGCATTGAGCGCCTCGAAGGCCTTCTTGTTCAGCACCACTTCGCCGCGGACTTCCCAGTCGCCCTGATTTAGAGGCAGGCGCCGTTTGCGGATGGCCAGGGGAATGGAGCGGATGGTGCGCGCGTTTTCGGTGACGTCCTCTCCTTTTTCGCCGTCTCCACGGGTGATCGCCTGTGCGAACTTGCCGTCGCGATAGTGCACCGCCATCGAAAGCCCGTCCAGCTTCAGCTCGGCAACGTAGGAGAACGGCTCCTCGCCCAGCAGGCTGCGCACACGCCGGTCGAAATCGCGCAGCTCGGCTTCGCCGAAGGCATTATCCAGGCTTAGCATGGGACTGGAGTGGCGCACCTGCACGAAGCCCTCGCGCGGCTTGGCGCCCACCCGCTGCGTAGGCGAATCGGGCGTGATCAGCTCCGGATGCGTGGCCTCCAGTGCTTTAAGCTGGCGCAGCATCGCGTCATATTCCGCGTCCGGGATTTCGGGCGCGTCCAGCACGTGGTACAGGTACTCGTGATGCCGCAACTGCTCGCGCAGAGCTTCGACTTTTTCTTGTACGGATGTCACGCGAGCTATGATAAGGAGAATCGAACGGTATCGCCAGCCAGTCCTAATCTACAACCCTTACGCAGGCAAACTCCGCCGCAAGCCGGGTACTCTCCAACGTACCACTGCGGCGCTTGCCCGCGCGAACGTGTGCCCGCACATTCTGGCCACCGACGCGGCCGGCCACGCCACGGAACTGGCTCGCGATGCGGTGGAGCGCGGCGCGGACCTGGTGCTGGTGCTGGGCGGCGACGGCACCGTCAATGAAGCCGCCAACGGCCTGGCCTATTCCGGCGTTCCGCTGGGTGTGCTGCCGGCGGGAACCGCGAACGTGCTGGCGATGGAGCTGGGACTCGGCTCGCACCTGGGTCCGGCGATCGAGAAGCTGGCGCAGGCGCAGTCGCGCCGCGTGGCGATGGGCCGCCTCAGCCTGAACGGGACGCCCCCACGCTATTTCCTATGCATGGCGGGAGCTGGGCTGGACGCCAAGGTGGTGCAGCAGATCAATCCCGCGCTGAAGGAACGCACCGGCAAGCTGGCCTACTGGGCAGCCGGGCTGGCGCAAATCGCCGGCGAGTTCGACCAACTGGAAGTGCGCGTTCTGGGCCAGACGTACCGCTGCGGATTCCTGCTGGCCAGCCGTGTGCGCAACTACGGCGGCGATCTGGAGATCGCCAGCGGAGCCTCGCTGCTCCGCTCCGATTTTGAGCTGGTGATGTTCGAGGGCACGCACGCGCTGCGCTATGCCGCGTACATGCTAGGCGTGCTCGGGCACCGCGTGCAGAAGATGAATGGAGTGCATACCCTGGCTGCTCAATGCATCGAGATCTCCTTGCCGGCCCATCTGCAGATCGACGGAGACTACGCCGGGTATCAGCCGGCTCGCCTAGAGACCGCGCCGGATTCGCTGACGCTGTTGATGCCCGCTGCTTATAAGTAAACCGCGATGGACAACCTGACGCATTCGCTCACCGGGCTGATGCTGGCGCGAGCCGGACTGGGGCGCACCAGCGAGCGCGGCGGCACGCTGATGCTGGTGCTGGCGGCCAATGCTCCGGATCTGGACGGGCTGGCGTTGTTCGGCGGCAGCGGCGCGTATCTCGACTATCATCGCGGCATCATGCACTCGTTCGCCGCTTCGCCGGCGATGGCCGTGCTCGCGCTGCTGGTGGCGCGGTGGATCCGCGGGGCGTCCCTCACCTGGAAGACGTGGCTGGCGTGCTGGATCGGCATTCTGAGTCACTTGCTGCTGGATTTCACCAATGTCTACGGAATTCGCCTGCTCCTGCCGTTTTCAAAGCGCATGCCGCATCTTGACATGGTCGAGCTCACAGACCCGTGGATCCTGCTGATCTTCGCGCTGGCGATTGCCGCGCCGGCGCTTTCCAGCATGGTGACCTCGGAGATTCGAGGCGCAAAGTCTGCTGGCCCGAAACGCGCCTGGGCCGTCTTCGCCCTGATCGCGTTGTGCGGTTATGAAGGCTTCCGCTGGGCGGCGCACCAGCGCGCCATCGCGGTAATGAGCGCCCGGAACTATGAGAGCCAAGCGGGCGACAGCCCGGCGACTCTGATCGCCGCCATGCCCAACGGCAGCAATCCGCTGCGCTGGCGCGGCGTGGTCGAGACTGGCGGCACCCAGGTGCTGACCATCCCCATCCTGCTGAGTGAGGAATTCGATCCCACGCGAGCCGAGGTCGATTATCCTGCCCCGGATTCGCCGGCGATTGAGGCCGCGCACCGAGTCCCGCAGATGCAGCCGCTGATCCGCTTCGACCAGCTTCCCTTCTGGAGCGTCACGCCGGTGGAAGGCGGCACGGTGGTCCACCTGGTCGACATGCGCTTTGGAACGCCGCGGCAGCGGGGCCTGTTTTCCGCGGCCGTGTTCGTCACCGGCGGCGGACGCGCCATCTTCCCGGTGCCAGGCGAGCTGGTCAATCCTCAGAACTGAGCTTCGCTCACTCCTAATAACTGGGCTGCGCTCGCTCCTAACAACTGAGCTGCGCTCAGCCGAGGAAATTGAACAACGAGGTCCGCGGCAGCAACGCCTCGGATTGCAGCGCGGCCTGATCCTGTGTCTGCGATTGGGTGAGCTGCTCGATGGCTTGCGCGCTATCGGCGTCTTCCAGGTTGCTGAGCTGGCTTTGGAGCTGCGTCGCCAGCGTCGATCCGTAGTTGCTGGCGTTCTCGACGGTCTGCTGCGTGGAGCCGTAGAAGGCCAGTTGCTGGTTCAAGTAGTCGCCCACGCCCGAGAGGCCCTGAACCGCGGTCTGGATGCCAGCCTGGTTGTTGCTCGAAAGTGCGGTCGCCAGGTTCTCAATCGAGGAGAAGACGTCGGTGGACGGGTCGCCGGAGTTGAAAATGGTCTGCGCCGTCAGAGCCACCGGGAAAGTCGTCCCGTCCGGGCTCTGCGCCGTGCGCGTCGACGTCGATCCCTGGTAGGCGCTCACCACGGGAGGATTCTGCGTGGTGTCGATGGTATACGGCTGAGTCTGGTCCGAATCGCCCGCAAAGATGTAGCGTCCGGCGACTTGCGTGTTCGCCAAGCCGACCATCTGTTGCAGCACGCCGTTAAGCTGCTGCGCCAGGTCGGCGTTGGAAGAGGCCGTCGCGGCGCCGGTGTCGCCCTCGGCGCCCAGGCTCTGCACCTGGTCGAACAGTTGCGCGGCGGTTTGCAAGGCTTGCTGCCCGCTGTTCACTTCGGTGGTGGTCTGCCCTAGATCGGTATTGATCTGCTGGGTGGTGCTCAGTTGGGCGCGGGTCTCCAGGATGGGCGAAATCTGATCCGGAGCGTCGGAAGCCTGATTGACGGCCAGGCCGGTAGACAGCTCGGTTTCCGCCTGCTGCATCTGTTGATTGATCACGCCCAGATTATTCAGAAATTGCTGCGAGTTGGGGTTCAGAGTGGAGATCATGTGGAGCTACTTAGGGGAACCATGTCCATCAGCGTCTGGGTCAGGCTGTTCAACACTGTGACCATCTGGCCCACCGCCTGGTAGGACTGCTGGAATTGCATCAGCTTGGCGGCCTCGGTGTTCAGGTCCACGCCGCTTACCTGCTGACGTTGCTGCTGCGCCTGCGTTACCAGGTCCTGATCCTGGGTCTGGTTCTGCTGCGCCGCGGCCGTATCGCTGCCGACCTGTGCGGTGAGATTGGCGAAAGCTTGTGTGAAAGTCACCCCGTTGACCAGGGGCTGAGTGGCGAGGTTGGCGACGGCCAGTGCGTTCCCGTTTCCGCCTGGCGCATCGGCCGAGGCAGCCGCAATCTGATCCGCAGTCATGGCGCCGTTGACCGCAATGGTAGAGGCCGCATCGCTGGATTGATCGTAGGAAAACAGCTCGTTGCTGGGCGCCGAGCCGCTGGAGTCCAGGCCCTGCGCCAGTTGCCCGTTCACCTGGTCGGCGAAGGTTTGCGCCAGCGTGTTCAACTGCGCCATATAGCCGGGCAGCGTGGTGTTGTTGTCCGCTATCATGCCGCCGAGGGAGCCGCCGGTGATCTGGGAGGTGATGTCGTTGGACTGAGAATCCAGAATCTGGGTTTGCCCGGAGGAAAACGACGCCGAAATCTGATACGTCTGGCTGCCCAGCACCAGCGGCGTCTCGCCGTTCAGATACACGCCGTAGGTTCCGTCGCCGGCCTTGATCACCGAGAAATTCACCAGTTGCGACAGGTTCTCCAGATCCGCGTGCATCTGCGCGTCCAGGCCGGGGTCGTGGGTGGCGGAATTGTCCGACTGATATTGCTGGTTGATGCCCGCGATCTGCGAAACCAGTTGGTTGATCTGGCTGACTGCGCTGGTGGTCTGCGTGGCGATGCCGCTCGAAATCTGGTTGATGCCGTTGGCCGCCTGGTTGAAGCTCTGCGCCACTTGGCCGGCGGCGCTGATCACCTGCTGCTGCGCGGTGGGATCGTTGGGGTTCACGCTCAACGCCGAAAAGCTGTTGAAGAAATTCGACAGCGAGCCGGCCACGCCGTCGGTCGCATTGGGATCGAACAGCGGTTGGACCTGGCCCAGGTCGGTCGCGGCCTGCTGCGAGGCGCCCAGCAGGGTCTGCTGGTTGCGCACGTTCTGCTCCAGATACTCCGAGCGCGAGCTGATCAAGCCGTCGCTCATGACCCCGCCGGCAGTGCCGCCGCTGGGACTGAACGGCTCGGCCGCCAGCGACAGGTCTTGCTCGGCGTAACCCGGCGTGTTGGCGTTGGTGATGTTGTTCTGGATGGTGTTGAACTCCTGTTCAAACACCGAAAGCGCGCTGGCGGAGGCGCCCAGAGTGCTCATGATTCCGCCCATGTCAGCCTCTCACCATGGTCAGCCTCGCACCAGAACTGTGGCGTCCGCCGGGAGCGGAACGGGTTCGCCGTCTTGCCGATAGCTGGAGCTGGCCGGGGCCAGCAACCGCGCCACGCCTTGGGTGAGCGCCAGTCCCTGCGCGATGAGCCGGGTGCAGGCGCGTAGTTCGCCCTCGACCAGGGCAAGTTCCCGTGCGAGTACCGGCTTCGATGCCGGATCGGGAGTTTCGGAGCGCATCAGCTCAAGCGTCTGCGCAGCCAGATGCAACGCAGGCATCTGCGCCTGAAGGCTCTCGGCGGAAGGACTCAGCAAGGCCGCCCGTAGCGCGGCCGTCGTGTAGCGGACTCTAAGAAGGCTGGAGCGCATCATCGATCATCTTCGAGGCCGTAGCCTGCGGGTTCACCTGGTAGGTGCCGCTGGCGTAGGACCGCGCGATCTGCTCAATGCGCGCCTGCCGTTCCGGAGAATCCGCCGCCAGCGATCGCAGGCTCCGCACCAGTTCAGATAAGTGAATATCGTCGCCCGATGCTGCGCCGCCTGTGGCCGGCGTTTGCGGCGAACTGGACGCTTGCCCCGTTCGCCCCGTCTGCTGGGTCCCCAACGCTTCGGCCGGGGTCAGAGAAGTGAGGTTATTGTTTGTTACCTTCATGTCGAGCAACTCGTCGTGGAAAGCGTCTGCCCGGAAGAGCTTGCGGCGAACACTTTTCTCAGGCGAACACCTTCTTCAATTGCTGTATCGACCTTCCCAAATAATATCTTAAAACGAATTCGCCAGCTCTACGTTCAGTAAAAGCCGACCCCTTTATCCTACCTGGCTAATGCGCCCGGCCAGCACGATCCCCGAATCGCCCCTACTCCTCCGTCTCCGTCGCCGTGGCGGCGTCCGGCACCTTGATCTCGATCAGCGCCAGCCGGTCGCCGCTGGCCAGCTCCACGGCCAGTCCAAACTCATAGCGCGCCGCCTCGGCCTCGCGGATGCTGCCGGCGGGCGCCTCGCGGGGATCGGAAAAGGTGAAGCTGGCGCCGGCCAGCGGCACCACCACTTGCCAGGTTTCCCCGCCCAGGTTCAGCACGCTGGAATCGTAGCTCTGCGCCACGCCCACGCCTTCGAATATGAGAGCGGCGCTGCGCAGCCGGATACGCAAGGGCGCGGAATCCTCCACCCAGCGCGTGAACAGGAGGCGCGCATCCTCCGCAGATGTGACCATCGAAGAACAACCTCGCCTTAGGCATTGTAGTCCATCCGACGCTTGCGCTGGCGGTGTTAAACTGTACATGAAGTCTTTCGCGCCCGTAGCTCAGTCTGGATAGAGCGTTTGC
>CAWISY010000145.1:0-20294 GCA_963838455.1 Bryobacterales bacterium | reverse complement strand
TTTTTTTTTTTTTTTTTTTCGTTCAGTTCGTGTTGCTCCATGGCCACCGCCGGGCCCCGGCCTTGGCACAGGAGGTTCGTCCGACGCGAATGCGGCCGGGCATCCAATTCTTGACGGACTGCAATCTTGCGCCCTGGTTAAGCCGCCACGCTTTACAACGTCTCGCCCGTGGACTCGAAGGCAACCGTGCTGTTGACTGGAAAATCCCGAGAAGGGGACGGACCGATTGCCTGGACCCGCACCTATCACGGCGGCCGAGTGTTTTATAGTTCGCTGGGGAGTGTCGAGAGGACTTCGCAACGCCCCCAGTTTCGCAGATTGCTGGTGACACAATTCTGGGCGATGAACAAAACCCGTGCCAAAGGGACCGTAGCCCGTCGATCGGCTCAAAAAAACAACAAGCCACACCCATCCGAGCAGCCATTTTCCAGACCATTCCCCTCTCCAAGCCCGGCAGGCATCCCTAACTGCATCACCAGCACCCATTGTTAGCGAGACCCACCTGGCCCTGGCCGAGTACCGGGGCTGCCGGACTGTACGTCCTTCGACGACACCGGCAGGCCGACTGATTTCACTGCAAGCGATCGGAACCATGCTGCGGGAACGGTGGCACGTGGGGGGAAGCGAGGTTGAGGGTGAGGGTGGACGGCGAGCAGAGGGGTCCAGGACGGAGCGAGGCGGTAGGAGTGGGACAGCGCGGAGTGTCCTCCCCATGGACCCGTCCGAGGAGGCGTGACGCACCTCGCGGAATCGCGCCGGCAGTCATACCTACTTTCCATGCCCAGTCGTCCTTCCCCCACCGGCCCCAAACCGCCCAAGGCCCTCCCAAGCCGACCGCCTTGCCCTCAGAATCGCCCAAGCCGGGGCGGCGGGGGCTTGGTCTTTCGAGGACATTCGCGGGCTGTCTCGCGTTCCTGGTGAGGCTCCCAATGCCGCACAGTGCGCAGAAGGCCATTGAAGCAACAACCGGTCGCACATTTGCCCGGAAGGCGCCATGACCACCTTTCTCGGCAAGGTTTTGGGAAGTAAAAATTGTTCTATTGTTCCTTTTGCCGCTGCAAAAGTCAGCCAGGGCCCACAGGTGGCCACGTTGTCGTGCAAAAGCCCTGAGTTGGTGACGAGGCCAACTAACAAGTACAAACAACTTCCGACCGGCCCCCAAAGGATTCTTGCCGCTCTTGATGCTCGACCCCTTCTTGTGGATCGAGATCGTTCTTGCTTTGCAGCCAGTCACGCAGACGATTGCTATTCCAAAGGCGGTGAGCCCGCCCCACACCAGTCAACCGTCTGCGGCACTCAACCGGGTGAACAGCGGATTTAGCACCAAATCCCCCACTATCCGACTTCCTTGACCCCCTCCATGTCGATAAACCCCTGTGGCCAGGGCATTTAAGTATGCGAACTGCTGGGGTTCCAGTTTTCACTTTTTTTGCTGCCACCCGAAGCTCCATTTCAAATAATAATATGTTTTGGCCCGCCCCTATTCCCGGGTCCTATTTCCTACAGGAACGCTTCATATTTGATTTTAACAAGGTTTTACGCGATGTTTGAGGGAGGGCCTGCGACGGAGTTGGCGGTGTCCGAGTTTCTGGTGGGAACTTGCGGCTCGCCTGCTCTCGTGCGTTGGTGTATGCGAATGGAAAAGTCGTGGACTTGTGGACCAACTGCCATGCGGTCGCCAGCATGGTTAACAAGTGGCAATCACTGCTGCGCAGCAACACTCGCCGTCCAGGCAAACCGCATCACCGCAACAAGCTCCTTGGTGGAGAAGTGCTGACTGCCGTACTTTTCAAAATAGTCTCGGCAAGATCCTCGCATTCCAGCTTGTCGGGCAGTGGCTTTGGCTTCGTGCCTTACAAAGTTCGTACCAGCCACCTTTCAACACAAACAGATCCCGCCTATATACTGGAGGAGGCCGTGCTTTTCGGCCTTCCGTGCGGCGTTCTGCGCAAATTCCGCCGATTGTCGCAGCTTCATTGAGACTGATAACGTCGGGCTGAGGCAAGCGCTCCCTCTCGCAACAGCCAAGAGCCCGGGTGGTCGGCGAGCCAGCGGCGGAGCCCAGCCTCGCCGGGATAAAAGAGTATCGGCTTAGGCAGGGCCCAATCCGCCGAGGTTCAGCAGGAACAGGTAGAACGCCGAAACTTGCCCGCGGACCTGGTTCGGGAAAATGCGCTGCAGCGCGGCGGCCGAGGTTCCCATGGCCAAAGATACAAAAAAGATCCCCGGGGCAAGGAGAACGAACGTAACGGCCACCTGGGACGGAAGGTAAGCCGCGGCCAGCAGCAGCGTGCCCATCCCGCAGATCACGCCGACGCGCAGCGGTCCCTCCGCCACACCGCGCCTCTGCCAGTAATCGCTCATGCGGCCTCCGGCGAACATGCCTACGCATCCGCAGGTCAGCAATAGCGCTGCCAAGCCGCGGCCGGATTGTCCCGCAGTCCAGCCATGCACGCGCTGCAGATAGGTCGGCGTCCATGAGATCAGAGCGTAGGCGGGGATGGCCTGGAAGATTGATCCGATTGAAATCCCCAGCAAGGATTGCGCGCGCTTGCGGATTTCCACGAACGACTCGCGAAATCCGAGGCGATTTTCGGCGTCGCTCTTAAGAGCCAGATCCCGGCGCGCAGGCTCGCGAATGGTAAAGGCGAGTAGAGCAAACAGCAGGCCTGGAATTCCGAACATCAGGAAGGTGATCCGCCAGGACGCAATCGTGCCCAGCAACGGTAGCGTCACCTGCGGCGTGTGCGCCAACGCGTCGATCAGGCTGCCGGTCAGCAACAGGGATGCGCCTGTGCCGAGAAACACGCCCATGTAAAAGACGCTGATGGCAACGCCCAGTTTCTCCCGCGGAAAATAATCGGAGATGATCGAATAGGCTGACGGCGAGAGGCTCGCTTCGCCCACGCCGACGCCCATGCGCGCGAAAAACAGCGTTCCGAAGCTGCCGGCCAGGCTGCAGAGAGCGGTGAAGCAACTCCACAGGACCACCCCGGCCGCAATCAGGTTGCGCCGGTTGCGCGTATCGGCGATGCGGCCCATCGGCAACCCGACCAGCGTGTAGAACATGGCGAAAGCCATGCCTTGCATCAGGCCTACCTGCGTATCGCTCATGCCGAAATCGCGCTTCATCGGCGCCACCAGCAAGCTCAGGATCACGCGGTCCATGTAAGAGAGCATGTAGATGGCGGTGAGCGCGGCCACCACGTACCACGTGTAACGCCTGCTTACCGGATGAGTTTCCATATCGTGAGTGACCGTCCATCGCCTTTGCTGCTCGAAAACTCTGCGGGCCGCGGCTGGCCGGCCGGCGCCATACAGATGGTGAGCGTGTTTCCTTTGAGCTCGTAGATTCCCTGCTGGGCTTTCGTAGAGACGTCGCCGGAGCCCACCACGTAGTCTATGTGCTTGGGCGATTTCGTATCGTCCAAGCTGACGCGAGCTTTGATAAACACCTGGCCGCCGAACAGCACCGTGAGTTGATTTCCGCGCGTGACTCGGCGTCCGGTCTTGACCATCCCCGCTTGCATCGGGTGACCGTCCATCGATCCTGAAACCATGGCCCACTCGCCTTCGAGCTCCGTGGGCGAGCCGGCGTCAGCTTCCGGCTCGGCTTGTTTCGCGACGCCCTCCCGTACGAGAGTTTCCAGCGCGAAGCCAGTCCCGGGGCTGGTGGCGAAATCCTTAGGCCGGTTCTTGACTCCGGCGAAGCCCATGCAGATGGTCCATGTCATGTTCAACGACGTTTCGCCGTCGAGCTTGTAAATCCCCAGCGACTTCTTTCCCTTGTGCGGGCCCTCGTCGAACAGGACATCGAAGGTCTTCGGGTCTGCAGTGCTGTCCAGAATCATGACGCCGCTGTAGTCGCCGCCCATCGCGACGGTCGTGAATCTGTCGCCTTCCAGAATGATTTTCGATCCGCCGAATGTCATCCTGGCGCCTTCCACTTCAAGCGTGGTCACGGTCCAGCTGCCTTGCAGTTTCTTGAGATCTCCGGTTAGCTTCTTCATTCATCCGGCCTGCGCCCCTCAAACGCGTTCTGCAATAATACACGAATTCCGTCGCGGGTGACGGGCCGGGGATTGTAATAGGGATTCTCGACGGCAAGATCGGCGGCTTTGTCGAGATCGGCTTCGCGCATGCCGAGCGCAGCGAGCGAAAGCGGTGCTTTTAACCGCGCTGCAAGATCGTAAAGTCCGGTTGCGGCATTCTCAGGAGCATTCCCCGCGCCCAGCGCCCGGGCGATTCGATTCATTGCCAGCGGAGCCGCGAGAGCATTGTAAGCCGTGGCGTGGGGCAGGATCACCGTGTGCGTTTCCGCGTGGGGCAGGTTGAACGATCCGCCGAGCGTGTGGCACAGCTTGTGATGCAGCTGGTCACCGAGGACGCAGCCGGAAGGCTCACCGTGAGCGACGGGTCGTACGCCACCACCTTCGGTAGCACGCGCCTATCGCCCGGTGGTTTTGCGCCCACCTTGTGTGAGGCCGGCGGGTCTCCTGGCGAGCCTCATTCGCGACCTCGATCGGCGCATGCATCACGGCGCGATCGATACAAAAAAGATCCCCGGCGCCAATAGCACAAACGTAACGGCCGCACGGGACGGAAGGTACGCCGCGGCGGGGAGCGGCGTGCCGATCCCGCGGATCACGCCGAGGCGCGGCGGCCCCTCCGCCACGCCGCGCCTCTGCCAGGAATCGCTCACTCGATCCGGTCGCGCCGAGCGCCTTTATTCGCATGCCTTTCCGTCCTTTTCCCTCAAAAAACCAGTCTGGTTTTCAGGGCGATTCAGGGCGCCTTTTGGCTCTTGCGGGCAGCCCGCCACGCAACGTCAAATCCGGAGCAAACCCCTGGCGTAATGGCCACTTACGCGTTCAGTTCTGCCTTGCCTTGGAATCCTTTATTTTTCTCTTGACAGTTTTATAGATTTGGAGATAGTATCGGCCGAAGTCGCAAATTTAAGCCGCCAATGATCGCACGTTTAAGCTACGAAACCAGGGTTTATTGAACTGTAATGGGGGAGGTTATATCATGAAGGTGCCTTTGAAATTCCTCTTGCTCGCCGCTTCAGGCTGTCTCCTCAGTGCCCAGTCCCCGCAGGCAATCCCGATTCTTACGCCGGCTCCGGTCTGGCCCGGGGAGTCGGCGGCGGCCGCCACAAACGGGACGGTTTTCTACGATGTGCCGAACGTCCAGGCCGTGATCCTGACACGGGACGGGGACGGCAACGTGGCCGGCGAAGTGCGCCGGGATGTTGCAGGTTGGGCGAAGCCTTCCGTTTCGTTTTCGGTGCAGGGCCTGCCTCAGGGGACGCTGTTGTACTCGTACACCTTAAACGACCCGCCCTCTGCAAGGCAGCGGACCAATCTCGTCAGCGTTCTGCTGCCTGACCACGACAGCGGCTTGACCGCGTCGGGGTGGCCGTCCACATTTCAGGCGACGTCCCTGCCGGACCGGAGCGCGACGGTTTCGATGGCGACCATGCGGAACTTAATCTGGGCGGATGCGTCCATGAGCACCGCCAAGATCCAGAACCTGCAGCTCACGCTTCAATCCGCGTACCTGCCGGGGTTCGGGGACGCCGAGGTCCAGGGCATGGTCAACAATCCGGTCACGCAGTCCGACATCGACGCGCTCAGCGGAGACGCTGCCCAGCAACTCGCGGGCTTTCTTGCGTCCGGGGTTGGCAGCACCCGATACAAGGTCCTGGTCCCGCTCTTCAGGCCGGACACGTCGAAGCTCGTGATCGCGTCCAACTACTACTACGGCGTCTTTTCTCTACAGCACGCGCGGTTGTTGAGCCCAAACAGCCCGTACGTGACGCAGCTCGCGGCCTCGCTGCAGCAGTTCACAATGCAAGGAGGCACGAGTCCGCTTCAGGCCCCTGCCGCCGCACCGTCAACGGCCCTGGAGCAGTTGATTCAGTCGGCGGTCTCGATTGCATTTCAGTAAGTCGTTGATTCCTTAAGAGGAGGAGTGAACCCATGCGAGCCAGCATTCGTCCGGTGACCGTCAGCATTTCCATAGGCGTGCTTTTCGGCTGCACGCTATTCGCCCAGAGCTACAGCCCGATGTACGCTCCGGCCAGCGGCAACCTTCAGTCGTATACGTGCGACTACGTAGGCACGAACATTCCGATCCCAGGCGCTGTGTGGTGGATCGATTACTACAACACCGGGTACTTCAACGGGACAAACGACCACCTTCACTACAATTCGGTCGCTCCGTACACACAGTATGTGCCGAGCTCAGGAAGCGCAGACGGGTACGGGAACTTCAGCTTCTCCGTATATCCCACGCTCATCGGGCACGCGGAGTTCTATTCGGTCGCCTGCGGGCCTTCGGAAGACGAGGCCACGGAGGTGACCCAAGAATACGCGGTCGGATACAACGACATTTACTGGGTTAGCGTGCCCGGTACGCTGTATCAAGTCGGCGGGGGCACGACGAATCACGGCGATAACACCGGCGATCACTGGATGCAGACCAATCCAGCCTACGGAATCTATTACACCGCGCTTGCATACCTGAGCGCCTACAATCCGGGGCAGCAGGTCTGCGTGAACGACATGGCACTGCCGTTCGGCGGTAAATTCGACACCCAGGACAACTGGACCAGCCCGCATATTGCGCATGATATCGGGAGCGCCGTCGATCTCGCGGTCAACGCCGGTCAGTGTCCGTCAAGCTATGTTATCTCCAACCCCGCCGCGTTTGTCAATCTGGCAGTGAGCATGTTCGGTGCGGTGGGCGGCGGGGTCTCCTATTACAACTCCACCGACATCCATATCAACTTCGTCGACCCCAGCACCTACCCGCACTAAGGAGCATCGCTTGACGTCCCAAAACCATGGCCGGATTGTCCGTTGTCCGGCGTTGGCGATCATGGCCCTGCTGCAAGGGGTGCTGGCGGGGCAGACGGCGGCGCCGCCAGTCCCGCTATGGCCGTCCGACAACAGGCCGCCCAATGACCTCCAGGGAAAGTTCGTCTTCCTCGACCAGGGAACGAGCACCATCGTGATGGTGATCCCCGGATCTCTTCGTGGGCAGCCGGATGTTGCGACGGAGATCATTCGCGTGCCCTTCAAAAATCAATTCGATCCCCAGGTGTCGGTTTCACTGGGCAAAGCCGAGCCAGACCGGTATCGCTACGCCTACTCTCTTGCCAACGGAAAGACGGCAAAAGACCCGGTTAAGGATTGGAGCATTGTGGCATCCTGCGGCGACCCGCGGTCAAGCCTCGATGCTCTTCCAATTGGCTGGCACTGTACAAGAATAGACAACCCTTTCGCGAAGGCACGCCAGCTTGCGCTTCCCTATTTGCTTGCACCTCCCCATTTACCGGAGCCGGGGTGCGCTGTGGCCTGCTTTCTCGACGGCCAACAGCCTCCGGATTCCATGGGCGCCCGACTTACGGTCGTCTCGGGCCTCAAACCGGGATTCACCACGGCGTCGGCGGGAAACTATCCGCCGTATCAGGTCTCCCAGGAGTGGCCGGAGGCCGTCCTTGAGCAGGTCGCCAAGCTCGACGCCGCCGGATGGTCGAACAAACACACCGTGACGCTCGGCCCCCGCTTCGGCGCAGATTCTAGCGCCTCGAATATAGCGGCGGATTTTCTCCAGGGCCTGGCCGAGTTGGTCCGCACGGGAAGGCTCGCGAACGACTCGGCTTTCCTGAGGCAGCTGCGCGCCGCGTTGGCGCAGGCCGCCCAGCCCGGGCGCGTAGACACGACGCAAATCGCGAGCCCCTCCACGGACCTTGAGCGTGAAATTGCTGAGGCGGTACGGCTCAGCCTCGGGTCGGACGTCCCCGCTCACTGAGAGCGTCGCAGAGTTCGCCGCGCCTCGCCGTTCCGTGCCGGCTGTTGACCCCTCGCTTCGTTGTTCACGCCGCCGGCCTGCGCCCCTCGAACGCGTGCTGCAATAATACACGAATTCCATCGCGGGTGACGGGCCGGGGATTGTAATAGGGATTCTCGACGGCAAGATCGGCGGCTTTGTCGAGATCGGCTTCGCGCATGCCGAGCGCTTCGAGCGAAAGCGGTGCTTTTAACCGCGCTGCAAGATCGTAAAGTCCGGTTGCGGCATTCTCAGGAGCATTCCCCGCGCCCAGCGCCCGGGCGATTCGATTCATTGCCAGCGGAGCCGCGGGAGCATTGTACGCCGTGGCGTGGGGCAGGATCACCGTGTGCGTTTCCGCGTGGGGCAGGTTGAACGATCCGCCGAGGGTGTGGCACAGCTTGTGATGCAGCGCCATCCCCACCGAGCCCAGCGCGACGCCTCCCAACCAAGCCGCATACAGCGCCTGCGACCGGGCTTCCAGATCGTCCGGTTTCTCGACGATCTTCTTCTCCACGATCTGGGGCAAGCTCGCCGCCATCGCGCGAATGCCCTCCTCGGCCATCAGCGAGATCACTGGATTCGCGTCTTTCGAATACAGCGCCTCCACGCAATGGGCGATGGCGTTGATGCCGCTGGTCACGGAAAACGCAGCCGGCAGGCTTACCGTGAGCGTCGGGTCATACAGCACCACTTTCGGCAGCACCCGCGTATCGCGCCCGGTGGTTTTGCGTCCGCTTTGCGTGAGGCCCCAGATCGGCGTCATCTCCGAGCCGGCGTAGCTGGTGGGAACGGCGAGAATGGGCAGCGGCGATGTCAGCGCGATGGCCTTCGCCAGTCCCGTGGTCGAGCCTCCGCCGACGGCCACGCAGCAATCCGCGTCCAGCCTGCGCGCTTCTTCGCGAGCCTCATGTGCGACCTCGATCGGCACATGCATCACGGCGCGAGCGAACAATCCCGCCGCGCGCGGCCCGAGTTCCGCCGCAATCTTCTCCGCCGTCCCGCGCTGTTGCGGAGTCGATAGCACCAGCGCCCGGTGAGCGCCCAGCCGGTCCATCTCTTCGGGGAGCTTCGCAAGGCAGCCCGCGCCGAAGATCACGCGCGCCGGCAGCGCGTCATAGATGAAAGACAGCACGGCTTTACGCCTGGCCGGCGTGGGCGCGCGCGGTACGCTCATTCAAATCGCGCAGCACGTTCAATTCGAGCTCCGTGGGAGCGGGCGTGGTGGCCACGCGCGGAGAGACCTTGAGCGGCCAGCCGGTGTTCTCCATCACCTTCTCCAAAGTCACGCCCGGGTGCAGACTGGTGAGCGTCAGCTCCTTGGTCTCGGCGTCGGGAGTCATGATGCAGAGATCGGTGATCACCGCGACCGGTCCCTTCCCCGGCAGGCCCATGCGCCTGCGTGCGTCCCCGCCGTCGAAGTGTCCACCGGAAGTCACGAAATCCAGCTTGTTCACAAAAGCCCGCTTATTCTGGCGCAGCGTAATCATCACCTCTTTCGAGGACGCCGCGATCTCCGGAGCTCCGCCCGCGCCCGGCAGGCGCGTCTTCGGTTTGTGATAATCGCCGATCACGGTGGTGTTGATGTTGGCGAAGCGGTCGATTTGCGCCGCGCCCAGGAAGCCGAAGTCGATGCGCCCGCCTTGCAGCCAGTAGGCGAACATCTCCGGGATCGAGACCACCGCTTCCGCGGTTTCCGCCAACTCGCCGTCGCCGATCGAAAGCGGCAGCACCGTGGGCTTGGTGCCGATCGGCCCGGATTCGTAGATCAGCACCACGTCCGGCGAATGCGTCAGCCGCGCGACGTTGGCCGCTGCGCTGGGAAGTCCGATGCCGACAAAGCACACGGTGCCGTTCCGCAGCATGCGCGCTGCGGCGATGGTCATCATCTCATCCGCTGTGTAATGCATCTCAGACATGCGCGCCGCTCTCCAAAGCCGCCTTGAATTCGTCGAAATCCCTCACCCCGAGCACGTACCGCTCGAGCCAATCCTGGAAGCTGTCGCGCTCCCGTGCAATCGCATCCCAGGCTTTATAAAACGCGTTGTTGCGCGGATAGTAACCCTGCGCATAGGAGGGAAACGCTCCGCCCTTGACCTCGCACACCGCGCTGACCACCCAGGAAGGCAGCACCACAGCGTTCGGCGGAGCGTCCAGTTTGTGCACGATCTCTTCCACTGTCACGATGGCGCGCTTGGCGGCAAGCACGGCCTCCTTCTGCACACCGACGACGCCCCACATCAGCACGTTTCCCCGGTGATCCGCCTTCTGTGCGTGAATTATGGTGACGTCGGGCCGGATCGCCGGGATCGCGGCCAGCTTCTCGCCGGTGAAGGGGCATTCGATGAACTTGATCTGCGGATTGTACTTGGGCAAATCCGAGCCAAGGTAGCCTCGCAGAACCCCGAAAGGCAATCCCGACGCTCCGGCTGCGTAGGCCGCGGCCATGCCGGCATGCGCGTGCTCGACGATTTCCAACGGCTGCGGCCAGTTGTTTTCCACCGCGTCGCGCAGGCGATGCAGCGATCCGACGCCCGGATTGCCGCCCCAGGAAAACTGCAATTTCGAGACGCATCCCGCGCCGATCATTTGGTCATAAATCAGGTCGGGCGTCATGCGCGTCACCGTAAGATTGCGGCGTTTCTGCCGGATAATCTCGTGTCCGGCGGCGAACGGGATCAGGTGCGTGAAGCCTTCCAGCGCGAGCGTCGCGCCGTCGTGCACATACTCCTGAATCGCCTCTTTGAGGGAAAGTAGAGTAGCCAAGCTTCTTATTGTGCCATGCTCCGCCGCCGGGGATAAAATGAATTGTGCCCAAAATCGTTCGCCCGGGAATGCTGATCGTAGCGACGCTCATCGTCGCGGTGGCTGCTGCGCAACAAGCGCCCGCTGGGTTGGTGAATTTCAACGGTGTGATCACCGGCGTTCTGGGCAACGAATTTCACGTCTTTACGAATCCCAATGCCGATCCCCAATCCGCCTATAAGAAGGAGTACAAGACGGTGGACTTCGATCGCGCCACTACGTTCGAGGGCAGCGCGCCCGAGGATTTGAAGTTATCGCGCGGTGTTCAGGTCATCGGCATCGAGCAGAAAGACGGCAAGATCCTTGCCACGAAGATCGTCGTGTACGAAGGCAACTCCCCGGTTCGCGCCAGGAAAGACGTTCCGGTGATTCTTCCCAACGGCCAGGGTCGCTGAGCGCGGCGCTTGTTACCATCGTTTGAGTGGATGGAGTAATCGTAGTCGATAAGCCGGCCCAGTGGACCTCGCACGACGTTGTGAACAAAATGCGGCGCATCGCGGCGACGCGCAAGATCGGGCATTTGGGGACCCTGGATCCCGCTGCAACCGGCGTGCTGCCGTTGGTGATCGGACGCGCCACGCGCCTGGCGCAATTCTACACGCGCAACGACAAGATCTACGAAGGGACCATTCATTTCGGTCATTCCACCGATAGCTACGACGGCGACGGCGTCCGCACCTCCGATGAGGTCGCGGTGACGCTGGAGCGGGCGGATCTGGAGCCTGTGCTCGACCGCTTCCGCGGCCCCTTCGAGCAGGTTCCGCCTCCGGTTTCGGCCAAGAAAATCGCCGGACGTCCAGCCTATGAGCTGGCGCGCAAGCACCAGACCGTGGAGTTAGCGCCGGTCCCGGTGGAAGTTTTCGCACTCGACTTACTGCGGGTAAGAGGCTGCGAGGCGGAAGTGCGCGTGCACTGCTCGGCCGGGACGTATCTGCGCGGCATCGCGCATGAGGTAGGCCTGGCTCTGGGCTGTGGCGCGTTTCTTAAATCGCTGCGGCGCCTGGCTTCCGGCGACTTCAAGATCGAATCCGCGCGAACTTTGGATGAGCTGGCGGCGCTTGCCTCCGAAGAACGGCTCAACGAGGCTCTGATTCCCGCCGCGCAATTGCTGCCCGATTTCCCCTCGGAAACGGTCGATCAGATCACCGCCGGCCAGATTCGCAATGGACGCGATTTCCGCGTATCGCCCTTTCAGGTCCGGCACGGCGCCCGCTACGTGAAGGCCGTGAGCTCGCACGGCGACTTGATCGCTATAGGCGAGGCTCGGCTGCCGCACCTGTATCATCCCGTGCTGGTGCTGTGACCTTTCGCAATCGCGCACAACGCATTCGCTGTGCGCTTTGTCCTCTCTAACGCGCACAACGCATTCGCTGTGCGCTTTGTCCTCTCTAACGCGCACAACGCATTCGCTGTGCGCTTATTCATTCTCGAAAGCGCTTTCGTCCACCCCCCTTGGCCCCGTGGTGGAAGAGGCACTGCCGATCCCCGACAGCTAGGCCCACCCGTGATCCGCCGCACCCGTAAGGAGGCGCCGCGGGGGACTCGAGTACTCTCCGCGTTGGCGTGGTCCGGAACCGATGAGCGTTCCGAACTGTCTCCACGATAGGGGCTGAGTTTGAAAATCAGCGCGGACAAAAAGCGCGGGATGGTGGAAGGACGGGAGATCGAGTTTTTGTTCTACAGAAATACCGGCCGGATGTGGCGCGCGAACAGGTTTTCCGTGACGTTTTTGGCGATCACGGGTTCGCACTGCTCCACCATCCGCAGGTATCGATCTCCCATTTTCGCCGCGATCTTGAACCCGACGTGGAGCAACTGGCGGAAGCTCGGGTTGAAGGCTGAACAGGATGGGTCGTGCCGCAGCGCGGAGGTATAGTCTTCGGATGACCACGCGGCCACTTCGGAGGGCTCGGGCAGTTCCGCGGGATTTATATCGATCACGGCCGTGTACGGCTCGCACAAAGTCTCGCGCATCGCGTAGGCTTTCGCGTAAATCTCCTTGGCCAGCGCCAGGCCCTCGCCGCCGGCTTCGGCCAGGCCGATCAATTCCTCCAGCCACGTGGTCCCTGCGGTCTTCAGATGCACGCCCGCTCCGGTCTTCTGGAGCGCCTCGCGAATCACGGGATAAATCGAGAATTTGTCGCTTCCCGAATGCACGCTGAGCTTCAGGTTCCGGGGCAGCCCGAACTTTTCCACCGCGCAGGCGATGGCGCCCAGGTCGCTTTCGAACTCGCGCTGGAACTGCTCGATATCGCCGACATAATCTACGCCTTTGTTGAACCGGCCCGTAAATTTTGGTGCGATGGTCTGGATCGGGATCTTGGCTTCGGCAATCAGCGCGAGGATGATGAGCAACTCCGGCGGCGTCTGCGGCGCGTCGGTCTCATCCATCGAGACTTCGGTGATGAAGTTGCCCTCGCCCTTCGCCGCAGCGATGCGGCGGTAGATGCGCCCGGCTTCTTCGACGGCCGAGAAATACTTCATGGCGGCCTCCACGGCCGAATCGCCCAATTCCGGGTATTTCTCCAGGAATCCGATAACCCCTGCGGGGTCCGGCGCATCTCCAATAGACGTTGCGACATCAATGGTGAAGAAATCGCTGGGGGCGATATAGCGATCGACCGTCGCCACAGTGATGTGGTCCGCATCAACGTGGTACGGCCGCGTCCAGCCCAGAGCGCACACGGCTGCATCCGCTGCGGCACGCACCGACACCGGTTCTGATCCTATGATCGTATGCTCGCGGTTGGATTTGTTCCACACTGGAATCACGTCTACGCCAGACTCTGCCGCCAGAAAGCACGCCTGCAACTGCGCCTTGGCCTGGTGCGCGAAGCGGTCACCCACGCCGATGGAGAATTTTTCGAGCTGTAGCATGCGCTTAGTCGTCGAATCCCAGGTAACGGCTCGCGTTCGCATAACACAGGTTGCGAATCATCGGCCCCACCAGGGATTCATCGTCGGGAATCTCGCCGTTCTCGATATCTTTTCCCAGCATATTGCACAACACGCGGCGGAAATATTCATGCCGCGGGTAGGACATGAAGGAGCGGGAATCGGTCAACATGCCGACGAACCGCGAAAGCAGCCCGGCGTTTGAGAGCGCGTTCAATTGCCACTCCATGCCCTCTTTTTGGTCCAGGAACCACCACGCGCCTCCGAATTGCACTCCGGGGAAGTTGCCGGCCATGGTGGCGAAGGCGTAATTGTCAGACGGGTTGACGTTGTAGAGGATCATGCGCGGTAGCGCATTTTCCGCATCCAGCCGGTCCAGGTACGCGCCCAGAGAGTCGATCTGCGGGGCGTCGTTCATCGAATCGTATCCCGTGTTTTCGCCGGCCTCGCGCAGCCGGCGTAAGCTCGCATTGCGATATGCGCCCAAATGCAGCTGCTTGGTCCAACCCTTCTCGGCATCCATCTGGCCGAACAGCAGCATCATGTAGGAGCCGAACTGCTCGTGTTGTTCCGGAGTCGCGGGAACGCCTTCGCGAACCTGCTCGAAGATCCGAGCGGCCACGTGATCCGAACAGAATTTAGCCGGGCAGCGGTCCAGGCCGTGATCGGAGAGCCGCGCGCCGAAGGAATGGAACACTTCGTGCCGCTGCTTCAACGCATCCTGGAAGGAAATAAAGTCGCGGATTTCGATGTTGCTCGCGGCTTCCAGGCGCGTGACCCATTCATTGAAGCGCTCCGGCCGATGCACCTGCAACGCCTGGTCCGGCCGGTACGCCGGAAGCACGCGCGTCGCGCAATTTGAGGTTTGCAAGACGCGATGACAGCCCAGGTCGTCCGCTGGATCGTCGGTAGTGCACAGAAGCTTGACGTTGAACTTGCGCAGGATCCCCTGCGTCGACAAATCCGGGGTGCGAAGCTGCGCGTTGGCGCGATCCCAAATCTCGCGCGCGGTCGATTCATTCAGCAACTCGTCGATCCCGAAGTACCGCTTCAGTTCCAGATGCGTCCAGTGGTACAGCGGATTGCGCAGCGCGAGCGGAACCGTGCGAGCCCAGGCGAGGAATTTCTCGAACGGGTCGGCGTTGCCGGTGCAGTATTTCTCATCCACGCCGTTGGCTCGCATCGCGCGCCATTTGTAGTGGTCGCCCTCCAGCCAAATCTCGGTCAGATTGGCGAACTGCCGGTTCTGCGCGATCTCGGCCGGCGGCAGATGGCAGTGGTAGTCGAGGATCGGCTCCGGCTCGGCAAAGGTGTGATAGAGATGCCGCGCGGTGCGGTTGTTCAATAAAAAATCTTCCGTAATAAAGGCCATGAGGACTATGCGTGCTCGCTTTTGATGTCGGGAACTAATACATGAATGATGGCCAGCGCCACCAGGTACAACGTTCCGGCCACGACAAACAGGGCTCCGTACGCGCCATGCGACCAATCCAACCAATAACCGATCGCCGGCGAGGCGAGCATGCCGCCGACCGCTCCGCCCATCCCTCCAAATCCGATCACGGACGCAACGGCCTTCCGCGGGAAAACATCCACCGGTACGTTGTAGAGGTTGGCCGACCAGCCCTGGTGTGCCGCCGCAGCGATGCTGACCAGCGCCACCGCGACCCAAAGATTGTCCGCCTTGTAGGTGAAGATCGCAGCCGTCACCGCCACCGCGCAAATCAGCATGGCCGTTTTGCGGGCACGGTTGACGCTCCAGCCGTGCTCGATCAGGGTGGAGGAGATCCAGCCGCCGCCGATGGAGCCCACCATCGACGCAGTATAGATGATCACCAGCGGCGCGCTCATGCCGGAAAGATCGAGCCGGTAAATACGGCTCAGGAATCCGGGGAGCCAGAAGAGGTAGAACCACCACACCGGGTCGGTCAGGAACTTGCCGATCAGGTACGCCCACGCGGCGCGGCTGCCCAGCAGCACCAGATAAGGAATGTGTTCGTTGGGCGCTGACGCGTCGTCATCGGAACGAATCCAGGCGAGCTCTTTGGCGCTCAGATTCGGATGCGCGGCCGGCTCGCGGTAGAACCAGAACCACACGGCGCCCCAAACAAACCCGCACAGACCGGTGGCGATGAAGGCAGACCTCCAGCCGAAGTGACCCACCAAGAACGCAACCGCCGGAGCGGCCACCAGCGCGCCCACATTCGCGCCGCTGTTAAAGATGCCGGTGGCGAAGGCCCGCTCCCGCCGCGGGAACCAATCCGAAACGGTCTTGAGCGCGGCCGGAAAATTCGCCGATTCTCCAAAGCCCAGCGCGAATCGAGCCATGCCGAAACCCAGAGCCCCGGTGGCGAGCGAATGCGCCGCGGCGGCCACGCTCCACAGGGAGATGCACACCAGATAACCCAGGCGTGTTCCCAAGTAGTCGACAGCCCGCCCGGCCAGCGGCATGGTCGCCGCGTAGGCCAGTTGGAACGCAAACACGATCCAGCCGTAGGTGGCTTCGCTCCAGCCTAGATCCTTTTCCAGCACCGGCTTGAGCAAGCTGAGCACCTGGCGATCGATGTAATTAATAGTGGTGGCAAAAAACAGCAGCCCGCAGATGTACCAGCGCAGGTTCGCGATGATCCTGCGGCGCGGGGCGGGAGACCAAGGAGGCCACAACTCCGCGGGCCGATCCGGGCGCGTCGCGGTTGCGCTAGTTGGCTGGGAAGGGAACAAATTTCTCCTCGCAAGCCAGAGGCTTCGACGGTCCGCCGTCGCCGCCTACTGTCACATCTTCTCCGCTGGGGATGAAGTTGGCCGGGTGGGCATGAAGCGTCAGATTGAGGTGCTGGGCGGAAACCGGATTCGCTGTTGCGTCTTCGAAAAAGACGTTGTCGAAGGTCAGGCCGAGGCGATGCGCTGCGTCATACCCATCCAGAGTCACCTTTCCCTTTCCGTAGATGGACACGTTGCGCAGCACGATGTCGCGGAAATCGGGAATTCGCGTACCGGTCTCGACGTAGCCGTTGCCCGAATAATGCGTGTCGAACAGCAGCGGATTCTTGGTCCCGCGGATGCACACATCCTCATAAACGATGTCCTGGACCAGCCCACCCCGCGCCGAGTTGGATTTGATGCGGATGCCGTTGTCGGCGCCGTCGATCGAAAGATCGAAGACCCGGATCGCGCTGGCTCCGCCGTTGGTTTCGCTCCCGATGGACATGCCGTGGCCGTAATAGAAATGGTTGTGCGCGATGGTCATGTGCGTGGTGGGTAAGCCCGCGCCCGCCTTGATGGCCACGTTATCGTCGCCTGCGCGGATGAAGCTGCGCGTAATGGTGACGTTGGTGGAATTGGCCGGATCGATGCCGTCGCTGTTGCGCGCGTTCTTCGGCGCGTCGATGATCACGCCCCACACCGTGAACCCGTTCCCGTTCGAATACGATACGTGAAAGTTCGGCGAATTCTTGAGCCGCACCCCGTACAAGGTAAAGTTATCGCAGCGATTTAGAACCAGCAGGCGGAAATTATTTTGGATCCCTCCCGCGCGAGCCTGCTCCGCCAAATCCCACCAGGTGACATTGGCGCCCAGCAGCTTCTCTCCGCCGCGCCCGTCGATCGTGCCCATTTGATTGCCGGCTCCGCGGCCCAGGACGCCGGCGCCCTCCACCTGGTTCCCGCTGATCAGAGGCCGGCAGCCGCGCGCTCCTCCCTTCGAAACCGTGCCGCAAACTCCGGGCGTAATATCGGGCGTAATGTCGAACGCCCGCGGGTCGCGGGAAGCGAACAACGTCACGCCCGCGTCCACCACCAGTGAGACGCCTTTGCGCAGATCCAGCGGTCCGGAGAGGAACGCGTTGTGCCCGCCCGTGGCCTTCAGCTCCACGGAATGACTGGGGGTGCAGGTATCGAGGGCCTTCTGAATCCGTGCGGTATCGAGCATCCGCTCCTCATCTTCACGGAGTTTGCCTTCTTCGACGGAAAGTTGGGAGTTGAGGGTCGCGCACGCCGGCGGAATCACCGGTTCGGTGACGTTGCGCAGGTCCTGCGCCGCGCCGCATAGCGAAAAGACGCACAGCCACAGAGCTGCCCTCATACCACCTCGACTATAGAAACCGCAACGCAGGGAGTCAAATTTGTTTATTCTGAACGAATCCTTTAGCTGGGCTCAACGATGGCGGCTTGGTTCAAGAATGCCACCGGGCTCAACGACGGCCGTTGCCTCTTTTCAGCGCTCCTTCAATCAGCCTGGCGACGGCCACCGTCAGCGCGCGGGGATACCCGCTCTGCGGCATCGCCAGAGCTTGCCGCCGGACTAAGGGGTGTCCGGTCACCCGTAGCTTCTCGAAGCGCCTCCCGCGGCCGGTGAGCGCATACTGCGGCAGAATGGAGTAGCCGAATCCGGCCTCCACCATGCACTTGATCACCTCTACGTCGTCGGCCTCCATGGTCACTTGCGGCGCGATCCCCAGTTCCTTGAAATAGCGGTCGATCTTGACCCGCATGTTGCTGTCTTTGGGAAACAGCAGAAACCGCGCGCTCCCCAGTTCTGCCGATTTCACCGTGGAGATGCCGCTGGCCACCGTCGCGCGCTGAGCCGGTCGAATCACCAGCAGCTCCTCTTCAAACAAGGGAATGAGGTTGAGATTGGTCTGCGTCACCGGAAGCGATACCAGTCCGAGGTCGAAGCGATGGTGCAGCAGGCCGTCGACGATGCGCTCGGTCGCGGCCACGGTGACGTGCACATCGGCGTTGGGGAAGCGCTTGCGCAGGCTGCGCAACGCGCCACCCAGCCGGTAAATCAGCGTGGTCGCGCCGCAGGCGAAGTGGAACGGCCGGCGGTCCTCCGCCGCGGAATCGGCGAAGTCCTGCCGCATTTCGCGGATCTTTTTCATCACCTCGCGGACATGCTCGGCAAAGCGGTGCGCTTGCGGAGTGGGGACGATACGCCGTCCGCTGCGGACGAACAGGTCGGTTCGCAGTTCCTGCGCCAGGCTCTGGAGTTGCTGGCTGACAGCTCCCGGAGTGAGATTCAGCCGCTGGGCTGTCTCGGTGACGGTGGCATTCTCCATCACGGCGAGAAAGGCTTCAAGTTGGCGGAAGTCCATGCGGACCGCTCCCGGCCCAGAGGGCACCCCTTGCGGCTCTGTTTAGCGGCTCTAAACGATCATAGCGCATTGATCACAGCAGGCCGGCGGCCAGCTCCCGGGCGTGCCGGCCGGCGAACTTCCACAGCCACCGGCCGCGCAGATTGGTCTTCATCGCCTCGGCAAATTGGTCCGGGCTCAGCAATTTCAGCAGATCCGTCCGCTGGTCCCATTTAGCGTCGTCCCAGCGCGAGATGCGCAGGTTGATGCGGTGGGCCAGGTGCAGGTCCGCGCCGAAGCGCTTGCGCCACTGCCGCTCGAACGGCTCCAGCGCGCGCCGCGAGACGTCGCCCTTCGCGATGGCCCGCACTGCCACTTCGCCCGCCATCTGCCCGGCGTGGATCGCCCAGCGGATGCCTTCGCCCAGCAGCGAAGACGCGTTGCCGGCGGCGTCGCCGATACCCAGAATCCCGTCCCCGGCGAAGCGTTCGACGAATTGCTCGGAGGGAATCAGGCCGCTGTGATGCTCCACCGGCTGCGCACCGTTGAGATTCACGCCGAATCGCGACGCGGACGCGATCAAGCCATCCAGAAACTCCTCGGGGTTGGCGCGCGAGTCGGGATGAATCACGCCCACGCCGACGCGCACCCGTCCGCGGCCCCACGGAAAAACCCAGGCGTAGCCGGACGGCGCCACCGTGCTGCCCACCAGGAGAACCGCTTCCGACTGGTCGCAGTGAGGCGCCAGGAGATCGTACTCGGAGCCCACCCCGAAACGTCGGAAACCGGGATCGAGCCCGGCTTGCTTCAAAAGTGTCGAGCGGTAACCGGTGGCATCCACCACCACCCTCGCCCGCAGTTCGCCGCGCGTGGTTTGCACGCCGCAGACGACGCCGTTCTCGATTACCGGCGCCTGCGCGCGAGTCGACAAACGCACGTTCGCTCCGGCCGCGATGGCGCGCTCCGCCAGATACTGGAAAGTTCCGCGAACATCCAGCACGCAGAATCGGGCCGTCGCATAGTCGAAGACCGCCGAATTCTGCGGCGAGAGAAATCGGACGCGTGAAATGGGATGGTAGAGCCGCGCCGGAATCTCCAGAGCCTCCATTTCCTCGATGAAGCTGCCGCCGCTGGTGCGGATGGGCGAGCCGATCTCGTGATTCTGCTCCAGTACAGTAACGCTCGCGCCTGAGCGAGCCAGTACCGCTGCAGCGGATAGACCGGCCGGGCCGGCTCCGGCGATGATCGCGTCGCTTTGCATCGGGGGCAAGTTAATCATTCTCGCAAGTCTATCGCCTGGATTCTCGCCGGTCTGGATTTTGGCCATTCTATTTTGAGCTGTGTTACTCTCAGCCGAATTCCATACAAACCTAGTTTTTTGGGCCGGATATAGTTTTCCGTGGCCTTTTATACTCTTTTCCTCGAACGGAACTAAGGCGACCTTAGCAGAGAAGTAGGTCAACTCTAGGGCACGATCTCTAGGGGACCTATGCATTGTCGCGAGTACTAGAACCGCTTAGAATCGGGACGTGAGATGAAGTGGTACTGGAACTCCAGTCCCCTTCATCGGACAGAGGAGCCTATGAGTCTTATGGCAGCGCCGATCAATGGAAGCTTTGAGGAGAACCCGGAAGGAGCCGCCGAAACTACGCTTGGGGGCGGCCCTGAGCCACAGAAAAAGAAAAG
>CAWISY010000144.1:0-10735 GCA_963838455.1 Bryobacterales bacterium | reverse complement strand
CTCGCTTTTGCGTCTGAAGCTGGCTAAAGGCGATGCGTTGTCCCTGTCGGTCCTGGACATCAGTTCCCGGGTGATTGAGCACATCCAGCGCGCCGCGACGCGCGCGGCGACAAACGAAGCCTATGTGATCCAGTTGCCCCACGGCGGGGAGCGACCGTGGAACAAGGAGATGACCGCCTTCTGGCAATCCTTGGGAGACCAGGTTGGAAGGGCGGTCGACCCAATCCCGCCGCCAGCAGCTTTTTCAGCGCCGGAGACGCGAGCGATCCGCATCCGGCCCGAAGTGGTCCGTGCCCTCAAGCCCATGGATCTCGACATCGTGCTGGAACACTTGGACCTCCCCCCACAAGATCAGTTCGATCTGATCGTAGGCACCAACATCTTCATCTACTACGACGAATTCCAGCAGAAGCTCGCGCTCGAAAACGCCGGCGCGATGTTGAAGCCGGGAGGATTCCTGCTGACCAATGACCGGTTGCCGGAACTCCCCGGAGGTCTCATGCGGCTTCAGGGAATCACCGTGGTTCCCGACCCTACGGGTGCGGAAGGCGCCGGCCTCGCCGTGGGTTGGTACCAGAAGACTGCCTCAAAATGAACGCGGCTAGATCTCCAGCTTGCCGGTGCTGTCTCCGTGCGCGGTTTGGTCGATGCCCAGTTTATCGAGCATCGAAAGCAGCAGGTTCGACATCGGAGTATGCGGCGCGTACTGCATATGGCGTCCACCTTGGAGCTTACCCGATGCGCCGCCCGCAAGGATCACCGGCAACGGATCGTGATCGTGCTGGTTGCCGTTGGACATGCTGCTTCCATACAGAACCATCGAATGGTCCAGCAGGGTTCCATCGCCATCCGGCGTCGATTTCAGTTTGTCGAGGAAGTATGCCAGCATCTCCACGTGGTACCGGTTAATGATCGCAAATCGATCCATGTTCGCGCGGTTGTTGGAATGGTGCGATGCGACGTGAAAGCCTTCGCGGACGCCGCTCTGCGGATACACGGCGCCGCTGGTATCGCGGGCGTACATGAGCGTGGCGATGCGCGTGATTTCCGCGCGGAACGCCAGCACCTGCAGATCGTACATGATCTTGAAGTGCTCGTCGAAAGATTCCGGAACGCCTACCGGAGCTTCGGGAAGTTTCATTCCCGCCGGGACCTGGTTCTGCGCTTTTTCGATGCGGCGCTCGATCTCACGCACGTCGTCGAGATAGCCGGTGAGCTTCACGCGATCGCCGGCGGGCAGGTCTCTTTCCAGCGACGCGACCTCCTGCATCACCGAATCGAGAAGGCTGCGGCTTTGTTGCCTGCGCGCCAGACGATCGGCGTTGGTACTGCCGTCACCGAACAATTTCTCGAACACCACTTGTGGATTGTTCTCCATAGGAAGGGGCGTAGTCGGCGTCTTCCAGGAAATCGTGTTCGAATACGCGCAGGCATACCCCGACCCGCAACTGATGGCGACCTCTTCAATCGACAACTCAATGGACGGCAGAGGCGTATCCTGCCCGATGTGCGCCGCGGCGATTTGATCGATGGTGGCGCCGACTTTGATCGCATCTTTCTCCGGATGCGCGCCGCTCAGGTAAACTGCGGCCGAGCGCGCATGGTCAGCTCCGGCGTCCGACCCCACACCCGCGGCATTGGCGTGGCCGAGGCTGGAAACCACGCAGACCTCGTCCCGGAATTTTTCGAGAGGAGTTAGAATCTCGGTGAATTCGAATTTGCTTCCCTGGGCTGCCGGCGTCCATTTGTCCATCGTCGCCCCGTGCGGAACGTAGATGCAGCTTAGGCGGCTGCGCGAGTTCGCGGCCGACTTAGCAATGGGAGTCTGCGCGGGCAGCATGGAATCGAGTAGGGGAAGCGCGATAGACGCTCCCAGTCCACGCAACATTGTTCGCCGGGGCAAATGCTTCTTGGTCAGGAAATTCATGGGTGCTCCTCTTGGGCGGCCTTCATCCT
Organism: Bryobacterales bacterium; assembly: GCA_963838455.1. Classification (GTDB taxonomy): domain Bacteria; phylum Acidobacteriota; class Terriglobia; order Bryobacterales; family Bryobacteraceae; genus Palsa-187. The sequence goes on along the minus strand of CAWISY010000144.1, from coordinate 8,779 downwards.
CATCTGGAACTGCGGACTCTTGACGATTCCGGTGATCAGTTCGGAAAAACGGTAGTTATTATGCGAGGCCTCAGCGGCGATCGCGCGTACGGCCGGCATATCGGTGTATTGCAGCGGGCGGCCCACCGCGTAAATCATGAGCTTCTGTGTCATCGTACGCACGAACACGTCGGAGCGGGACACCAAGGCCTCACGCAAACTGGCTACGCCGTCGAGCTTGGTGCCGTCCACCAGTTGACCTGTCGTGTCGATTTTGGCGCCTCCGTCGGTGGTCCGCGACCGGCCGACAAAGTCGAAGCCTTCGAGCGAAAAGCCGATCGGATCCATGATCTTGTGGCAGGACGCGCAAACCGGATTGGAGCGGTGAATCTCCATCTTGGCGCGAACCGAAGCCGGCTGTGCGCCGTCGTTGCTTTCCGGCAATGACGGAACCGCGGGCGGCGGCAGAGGCGCCGGGACGCCGAGAATGTTTTCCAAAATCCACTTTCCGCGCGCCACTGGCGAGGTGCGCGTCGCCACCGAAGTCACCAGCAGAAAACTCCCCTGTCCCAGGAGTCCGAAACGCGAGTTATCGGTAAGAGTGACCCGGCGGAACCGGCTGCCGCGCACATTGGGAATCCCATAGAACTTCGCGAGCGTCTCGTCGACGAATGTGTAATCGGCGTTGAGCAGGTCCACTACGCTGCGATCCTCGCGCAGGATGCTCTCCAGAAGCATCTTCGTTTCGGTGCGGAAACCCTGGCGCAGATTGTCATTGAAATCGCGTGTCTCCGGTCGAGCCGATTTCAATTCACGAAGGTACAGCCACTGATCCCCAAAGCTAGTCACGAGCGACTTCGATCGCGGGTCCGCCAGCATGCGGCGCGTCTGCTTTTCAAGCTCGCCGGGCTCATGCAGCTTTCCTGACCGCGCGGCCGCGAGAAGTTCGTCATCCGGAATGCTGCTCCACAAGAAGAACGACAGCCGGGAGGCCAGTTCGAAATCGCCTATTCGGTAAGGTTTGTCCACGGGCGCGCTGGCCGGCTCCCGCTCGAAACGGAACATGAAGCGCGGATCGACCAGGATGCGTTCGAGTGCCTGCTCGATACCGTCGTCAAAGGACCCGTCAGAGCGTCCTTTCTCGTAAAAGCCCAGCAGCATGTCCAGATCCTTCTGATTCAGGTCCTGCCGGAACGCGCGCGTTGCCAAGGCTGAAATAATGTTCTTCGCGCAGGCCGCTTCTTCGGCAGCCGCAGCGGGGTGGCATAGGAAGATTCGCCTCCGGCTGGGCGTGTCGCCCGGACCGCCGGGACTGAGTGGGCCCGTGATTGCGATGCTTTGCACAGAAGATCCGGGGATGGGATTGTCCCAGATTTCATCCGCGCCGCTAGGGCTGTGCCGCACTAGGGCCACGCCGATCGCGCGAGGTCCGGCCTGAATTGGAAGCTTCAGATCAATGGTGGCCGCGCGCGAGATCTTGACCTGTGCGCCATCAATGGTCACTTCAACATCCTGTTCCGGAGTGCCAGGCGCCCCGATGCCGCCGACTCCACCGCGAGCGCGAATTTTAATAGCATACTCGGCATCCAGGGGGAAGTTGTGCTTGATGAGTATGCCTCCCGTTGTGCCGAGCGGGAGGCCCTCGATATGTGCGGATTGCGAATAATCGCTCGGCGCGCGATAGGTGACCGTCGAGGCGCTCGCGAGCATGTTGCCGACGGCGAGCTTGCTGACTTTGAGGGCTGCCGACGTATAGCGCTCCACCAGCGCCGGAGAAATAGCCAGCGCTTCCGCGACGTTATCGAAGCCTTCGCTTGAATCGTCAGCCGGTAGAAGCGTAGAAACATCTACATCCAGGTCCAACAGGTCCCGGATTACGTTGGAATACTCGGTGCGATTGAGACGGTGAAGGCCGGGCCGTCCCGGGTCGGGGTGCTGGGCCGCGGCACGGTCGAGCGATGCCTCAATCCGGCCGGCGAACGCGTCGAGCTCCGTACGCTCCGGACGCGGCATGCCGCTCGGGGGCATCATTCCGGCACGAACCTTGCGTGCCACTTTTTCCCAGGCTTGTGGCTGATCGCCGGCAGCGCCGGGATCCAGTTGCTGCAGAGAGAAGTTGCCACTCCTGGTTTTGTCGTTATGACATCCTGAGCAATACTTCGCCACCAGTGCCTGATCCGCACTCTGCGCGAAAGCCGCGCTGGTGAACACCGCGAGCGCGAGCAGTCTCACGGACGCTCCTCACTCAGCTGCTTGATCAACGCCATAGTGGACGGCTTCTGTTCGGGAGCGTTCGTTGCCAGAAACACTCCTGCGGCCCAGGTGTAGGGCGTCCGGCCCTCTTTATCTTTCACGTCCAGCCGGGCGCCTTTGGAAACCAGGAACTGCACAATCTCGTCGGAGCCGCGGTTTGCCGCTCCCATTACCGAAGTGAGCCCCATCGTATTCACGGCGTTCACATCCGCTCCGAGGTCCAGACAGAGCTTCACCGCTTCGAGTTCGGCCTCTTTGGACTCCGTGTAGGTCTGGTTGACCACCCAGTTGACACCCGCGGCGGCCATCAGCGCTGTGGTGTTCGAGTTGGTCGGAATCTTCGGGTCTGCGCCCTTTTCAAGCAAAAGTTTCATTACCGTCACGTCAGCCGAAAGCGCGGCTCGCAGGAATGCGGTCTGTCCGGTGAAGTCGACCCAGGAGAGATCTCCCAGAGGCAGGACGAAACGCCGGACCGGCGGCACTTCTGTCGTTCGTGCATCCACATCCACTCCGCGATCCAGCAGCGCGCGGATCAGTTCGAGAGCCCCCTCGAGATCCATCCGCTCTCCGTTCTTCCCTATGTCCCGGTCGCGAATCTCGACTGCGGCCCACAGTGGTGTACGCCCCCATTGATCCGCCGTTTTGGGATTCGCGCCGCTTTCGAGCAGCAACCGCGCCACGGCCAGATGGTTATTCGAGATCGCCGAGATCAGCGGAGAGATCCCGTTCACGTCGGTTTGGTTTATGTCGGCTTTCGCGTCGAGCAGAATTTTCGCGATTTCGAGGTACCCCTCGCGCGCGGCGTACAATAACGCTGTCATGCCACCGCCCGCTTCCGGCTGATAGCCCCGCTCCGGCCAGCCTCCGCGCACGATGCCAACGCCATGGGACCCGCCACCCGCTCCCGGCGGACGCCGCGGCGGCATCTCTCCATCGCGAGTACGGGCATCCACAGCAGCGCCGTGGTCCAGCAGAATCTTGACCGCCTTCACGTTGTTGGAACGCACAGCCCACATCAGCGTGGTTTCCTGGGCTACTTCGTCGGTCGCGTTGACCGAGGCGCCCTTTTCGAGCAACGCCTGCAAAACGTCGATTGACTTCCCGCGCGCCGCGATCATCAATAAGGTATCGTCGGCCTGACCCGATCCATTGGGGTTCGCGCCTGCGGCCAGAAGCCGCTCCGTAATCGGTGCGTCTGCGTTGGTCACGGCGTAGAATAACGGCGTCATACCATAGCGGTCCGCGGCGTCCACGTGCGCGCCGGCTTGGAGGAGAAGATCCACGTCTTCCAGATCATCGTATTCAACAGCCCAGTGCAGCGCTGTGGTTCCGTCCTCGGAACCAGCGTTGACATCGGCCTTTTGCGCAATCAAGGAACGCAACAGAGTTTTGTTGTCGTTCTGCACCGCTTGCGAGACGCGCAGATCTGCGCTCGAAGCGGCCAGCGCCGTCAAAGCCAGCGCACTGGCGATCCGCTCAAGTCTACGCATGCCCCCGGATCTCCATCTCTATTCCGTTCGGATCTTTGAACGTCACGGCCTGCGCGGTGGACGCGACAACGTCGACGTTGGCTTGCCGCAGCTTGGCCGCTGCAGCCTTGGAGTCAAAGCCGGCTACCCGGATTGCGATGTGATGGATACTCGGCTTTTCGCCGGTGGCCACCTGCTGCAGAGCCAGCCGCGTATGCGCCACCTGGAACCAGACGCGATCTGGATTCTTGGTTCGCGGCAGCTCCGGCCCGAGGATTTTCTTGTAATGCGCGGCGGAAGCCTCCAGGTTCGACACGTGCAACACCAGGTGGTCTGTTCCGATTGCCTGGAAGAGCGGCTCATCCTGGGAGATGCGCGGCCCGGGAACGATCGTCCCGGCGAGACCTCCCGGAACCGCTAGAAGTTGCAAACGCAGCCCATCGGGATCTCCTGCCATTCCCAGCGCGCCGCTGCCAAAAGTGATGCCGGCATCTTCCATGGCCTTGCGCGCTTCGCCGCGAGCGTAGCCGTCCGTGAGCACGCAGAAATGATCAATGAAAGGCGGCACTTCCGGGTGCTGGCCGAACGCCAGGTAGCTGATCCCCAGGCGCACATAGAAGCGCGGCGGCGGATCCTTTTCTTTGAACAACTGCGTGTCGAAGATCCGGCCGTAGAAGCGGGCGGCCGCCTCCGCATCGGGCACTGTGTATCCGTAGTGCTCAAGCCCTGTATTCTTGAGTGGCAAACCGGGCGAGGGCGATTGAGCATAAGCTCCAGAGGCGACAGCCAGGGCGCCGCCAATTCCATACAACGCCGACCTTCGCGAGAGAACAGCGGTGCTCATCGATTCACCAGTCCAAACTTGCGATTCGGGCGCCTAACCGCATGGCGTCCCAGAGGAAAGTTTATGAGAGTTTTCATCCCGTGTCAACACCTGTCGATTGGTAAAAATGGTGGATACTTGACGACCACCCGCAATCCGTTATATACCTATCGACTGGTATGAGATTTCCACTCCTTGCATTGGCTTTCGCTACGGCGCTTTCCGCGCAGGCACCAAAACTTACGATTCGGGTCCATACAGGACACGGCCAAGTCGGTTATGACGTCAATTCGACCATGATCTCGGGCGAGAAAGACATCCTGGTCATCGATCCTCAGTTCAGCTTGAGCGAAGCGCACAAGCTGGCGGCGGAGATTCTCGAATCGAAGAAGAATCTCACGGTGATCTACGTCACGCATCCGCATCCCGACCATCTGTTCGGTTTGGCGGTCCTCCATCAGGCGTTTCCGGCAGCGAAGATCGTGGCGCTGCCCTCCACGGTGGCTGGGGCAAAGACGGGTTGGCCGGCGCGGCAGAAGTTCTGGTTCCCAACCTATGGCAACAATATCCCCGGACCGGATCCGGTGTTACCCGACGAACTCACCGAGCCGTACCTCACTTTGGAAGGAGAGCGGTTTCCCGTAACCGGCCCGGTACAGGGCGCTGACGGCCCCGGCAACAGCTTCGTCTATATTCCATCGCTCAAGGCCGTGGTCACCGGCGATGTTGTTTTCGATCACGTGTATTTCGGTGTCCCCCGCGACGCCGCTCGCGAAAACTGGGAGAAGACCATCGATCAAATCTCTGCCCTTCACCCCTCGATCGTCATTCCGGGTCACCAGGGTCCCGGAGCAACGGACGACGTGTCCTCAATCGCTTTCATGAAGCAGTACATAGCCGATTGGGACAAGAACGTGGCCGCCTCGCATTCCGCCGCTGAAATGAAGGCTAAAGTGCTGGCGCAGTATCCGAATCTTGGCATGGAGTTCACGCTCAATGATCGAGTCGCGACCTACTTCCCCGCGCCCCAAAAAGGAAACTGAAATCGACACCACCGAAAGGCATCCTAATGCATAACTCTCTCACTCGCACGTTCGCTCCTATGTTCCTGTTTGCTGCCCTCGCTCCGGCGCAGTGGCTAGGCTACCCGACACAGGGAGTTCCTAAAACCGCCGATGGCAATCCAAATCGCGAAGCTCCCGCGCCGCGAACCGCGGACGGCAAGCCTGACTTCACCGGAATGTGGGGTTGGGAAACCCGCTCCAACTGTCTCGGCCACTGCGATGACTTGCAGATCTCGCGCGAATTTATCAACATCGCCTCCACGCTGAAGGGCGGTTTGCCGTATCAGCCGGGGGTCGCGGACATGGTTAAGCAACGCACCAGGCAACAGGATCTAGACCCCAACGTTCACTGCATGCCGCGGGGAGCTCCGCGTATCTGGACTGACGACTATTACAAGAAAATCTTCATGGTGCCCGGCGAGATGATCATTCTCACCGAGCGCAATATGCAGTACCGCCAGATCTACATGGACGGACGTCCGCTACCCGCCGATCCGAACCCCACCTGGAACGGGTACTCCACCGCAAAGTGGGATGGCGACACCTTGGTTGTGGAAACCACAGGCTTTAAGGATGGCCTGTGGCTGGATGCCAATGGCGATCCACTGAGCGACGCCGGCAGAATGACCGAACGAATCCGCCGTCCCAACTTCGGGACTCTCCAAATCGAAGTCACGATAGACGATCCCAAGTCCTACACGAAGCCGTGGACCGTCACGATGAATGAGCCGCTGATTCTGGACAGCGATCTGATTGACTACTACTGCTTGGAGAACGAACGCGACGCGGTGCACATGAAGCAGCAATAAAGCGCACGTCTGCGGCGGAAGCAGAAAACGGCGTAGGATAGGGAGCTAGTGCAATCCATCCGCGGGACGAGCGATTCAAATGGGGCGTCCACGTTACGTGGGCGCGCACTCCTCACGCTGCGGGAGATGCTCCTCCGAGGAAATTATCCATCAGGCAAGCGCCTCGAAGAAATCGAACTAAGTCGCCGTCTTGGTGTATCCAGGCCCATTCTGCGATCGGTTCTAGAACACTTGTCTTCAGAGGGACTGCTCACGGTGTCACCCGTGGGAGGATACGCCGTTCGCCATTTCACGCTGGATGACATCCGGGACGCCATCCTCGCGCGCTCGGCCTTGGAAGGGCAGGCCGCCAGCCTCGCGGCCACGCGCATTCAGGATCCCTCCGAACTCGAGGCGGCGCGAAAACTGAACGCCGAAATGGCGGAGGCGATCGGATCCAGCGCCCCCGACGTCCCGACCGCAGAAGAGATGTCGCGTTTCGGCGACTTGAACGCCGCGTTCCACAATGCCGTGGTCGCTCTAGCGCGAAGCCCGATGTTATCCTGGTGCCTCCAACGCGTCCAATCCGCGGCGTTTGCATCACCGGCCGCCGTGGTAATTCCGGCGGAAGGTGGTGGTGCTCGTCGTGCTTTTCAAGAGCACGAAGATATCTTGAAGGCGATCCAGGCCGGCGATGCCGGTCGCGCGGACAGCCTAGTACGGCAACACGCCCACCTGGCGATTCACGGGCTCGAATGCGCGTTGCAGGGACAACCGCACTCTACTCGCAATATCGCATTGATGCTGGTGGGTAACAAGCGCGCCAAGGTTGCCCGAGGAGGTCCGAACCGCGTCCGCAATAAAGAGAGCGCCTCGGGCGCTACGTCGGAACGCATACTCGATGCGGCGGCGGAGCTGTTCTGCGAAAAAGGCTTCTACGCGGCCACTACTCGAGAACTAGCCAACCGGCTTCAAATCCAGCAAGCCTCGCTGTATCACCACATCAGCAACAAGGAGGAACTGCTAGAGCGCGTTTGCCGTCCTATCATGGACCGGTTCCTGAGGGAAGTACCCGCTGCGCTCGATGAGACCAGCACTGGACGCATCCGGATCACCGCTTTGATCGACCGGCATCTACAGGTGATGCTCGACAATCCTCGCCACACACTCGCGATGGTCACCGAATTTCGAGCTCTATCACGTGCCCGCGTTGCCGGCGTTACGGACAGATACAAAGAGTACACCGGCTTTCTGCAGCGGGAGTTGGTTTCCGCCCAACAGAACGGGAGCCTGCGAGCCGACATCTCCGCCAAATCGATCCGCCTGGCGCTGCTAAATATCCTGAACTGGGTGCCTCGCTGGTTTCACGCTTCGGGCGCGCTTTCCTCTAAGGACCTGAGTTCTATTTGCGACCACCTCTTTTGGGAGGGCGTCATCAATCCCAAGCTCCGGGAAATCCCGCCCACTCCGCCGCTTCCTTCTTCCTTTCGCAGGCACCAATCGCGCGACGCGAATCGAGGCACGCTTGGAAAGTTCATTCGCGCGGCCGCCGGGTTGTTCTCCAAGGACGGCTATGAGTCGACCAGTACTCGCGATCTCGCCGCTTTGCTCGGAATGGAGAAAGCAACGCTGTATTACCACGTGGAGGGTAAGGCGGATTTGCTTTACGCTATCTGCAAGTCGTCCATCGAACAACTGAGCAGCGATGTAAACGCAGCGATGGAGGGCGCTGAGGACCCGCTGACGCAACTTCAGGTCTGTATTCAGGCTCACCTGGTCAGTTTGCTGCGCGACCAAACCCAACACGCCACATCTCTGGCAGAGGCTCGTGCCCTTAGCGGCGAGCGGCTGGCGGAAATCGTGGCCATGCGCAAAACCTACCAGAGACGTATTCGCTCACTCATCGCGGCCGGACAGAAAGCCGGGCGCCTTCGGACGGATATCGAAGCAAAGTATCTCGGAATGATGCTGGAGGGGCTGCTCGACCGTACGGTGATCTGGTATCGGCGCAGCGGTGAACTCAAGCCCGTGGAATTGGCGGAAACCTTCTGTCACCTCTTCGTGTCCGGCGCTCAACCGCGCTGAACGGCGCGCTCGGCGAGGCGGACGTGCTCCTGATCGGCCACACACACAACACTCGTGCAGCAAGTGGGCGACGCCACCGTTGTGAACCCGGCGAGCCAGGGCCGACCTTAAGACCGGCTAGAGGCAAGACCCCCGGAAAGCACCGACTGGGACGGCTATGCGGCAAGATGCGGATCAGGATGCACTCACAAGGGTCACGCTTAAAAGAGGCTTGTACTTAAAGTCAGCAGGCGGACCGGACCAGAACCGGACCAAAACCCACGCATGGCTCATTTAGTGCTGATTATAAAGTAGTTAATAGCTTAAAATAAAGGTCTG